>JAFEFR010000370.1 GCA_018240485.1 Pseudomonadota bacterium | reverse complement strand
GCGCTGGCTCGATGCGCCGCCGCCGGGTGCGCTGGCGAGCGCGCGCGACTTGTTGCACCTGCTCGGCGCGACATCGTCGGCGCACGCCGATGCCAACCCGACCGAGGCAGGGCGCGCGATGCTGGCGAACGGCGTCGCGCCGCGTCTCGGCGCTGCCGTGTTGCGCGCGCCGGTCGAACACAAAGCGCTGGCGTGCGACCTGCTTGCGCTGATCGAGGCGCGCAATCCGCTGCGCTTTGATGCTGCGCGCAGCGATGATTTTCGCCTGCGACATGCCGCCCTCGCCGCCTATCGCAATGCAGGCGGACGCGGCGCCCGCAACCTCGGCGCCGACAGCGGCCTGCTCGCGACCATCGCGCAGGCCGCCGATGCTTGGCGGCGGCGTTTCGGTGTCCGCACGTCCGCGCCCGCGCAGGCTGCAACGCCGACGCAAATCGGCGACGTGCTGGCTCATGCGTTTCCCGATCGCATCGCACGCCAGGATGCGAACAACCCGCGTCGCTATGCGCTGAGCAATGGCCGTGGCGCGAGTTTGCATCAAAATACACATTTATACGGCGAACCATGGCTGGTAATCGTCGATCTGCGCATGGACGAGCGCGACAGTCTCGTCCTCGCCGCGGCGCCGTTCGATCCCGATCTGCTCGAGCGCGACTTCGCCGATCGTCTGCTGCGCGAACGCGTCGTGCGCTGGAATCGCGACACGCGCAGCGTCGAGGCGTTCGAGGAATACCGCTTCGCCGACCTCGTGCTCGAGCGGCGCAGCGTGCCGGCCAAGGCCGAGGATGCCCTGCCCGCCTTGCTCGCCGCTGTGCGCGAGGCCGGCATCGAGTCGCTGCCGTGGAGCGACCACGCGCGCGCGCTGCGCGCCCGCGTCGCCTTCGCGCGCGAGGCGCTGCCGGAATTCGCGCTGCCCGATCTGTCCGATGCCGCCTTGCTCGCCACGCTCGAGGCGTGGCTGGCGCCGGCGCTGAGCGGCAAGACCCGGCTCGATTCGCTCGGCGCGCAACAACTCGGCGATGTGCTGGCGGGCAGGCTCGACTACGCGCAGCGCCGCGCGCTCGACGAGCACGCGCCCGAAGCGCTGCGCGTGCCGAGCGGCAACGAGCGCGCGCTGCATTACGAGCCCGGCAAGCCGCCGGTGCTCGCGGTCAAGCTGCAGGAACTGTTCGGCCTCGCCGACACGCCTCGCATCGCCAAA
The DNA here is from genome assembly GCA_018240485.1 of Pseudomonadota bacterium. Classification (GTDB taxonomy): domain Bacteria; phylum Pseudomonadota; class Gammaproteobacteria; order Xanthomonadales; family Rhodanobacteraceae; genus Rudaea. The sequence goes on along the minus strand of JAFEFR010000370.1, from coordinate 38,238 downwards.
GGGCGCACGGCAGTGACGCTGCATCTGCTCTCTCCCGCGCAGCGCCCGATCCAGGTCACCCAGGACCTGAAAGGCTTTTGGGAGCGCACCTACCCCGAGGTGAAGAAGGAATTGAAAGGACGCTATCCCAAGCACCCGTGGCCCGACGATCCGTGGACGGCGAAGCCGACCGCGCGCGCCAAGCCGCGCGGCACCTGAATCCGCGCGTCAGCGCGACAGGAATTTCAGCACGAAATTCGCCAGTTTTCCGTGGGGCGGGCTCAGTATTTTCATGCTGCTGAAGCGCGCCTGATACAGCACCGGTTTCTGCTTGCTGAATGTGAGAAATCCCTCGCGACCGTGATAGTGGCCCATGCCGGAGGGGCCGACGCCGCCGAACGGCAGATTCGACTGGGCGATGTGCAGCACGGCATCGTTGACGGTGACGCCGCCGGCGATGGTGTGTTCGAGCACACGCTCGGTGCGGGCGCGATCGTGGTCGAAGTGATACAGCGCGAGCGGTCGCGGTCGCGCGTTGACGAAGTCGATGGCAGCGTCGACCGAGTCGACCGTGACGATGGGCAGAATCGGGCCGAAAATTTCGTCCTGCATCACGGCGAGGTATTGCGGCGGATCGATCACGAGCGTCGGCGCGAATACGCGCGCCGCGGCATCGCCTTGCGCGAGTTCGATCACGCTTGCGCCGGCTGCGCGCGCTTCGTCGACATAGCCGCACAGGCGCTGGAATTGCCCTTCGTTGATGATGCTGGTGTAGTCGGCATTGCTGGCGAGGCTCGGATAGCGTTGTTCGATGAAACGCTGCATCGCGGCGACGAACGGCGCGACGCTTTCCTTCTGCATCAGCATGTAGTCGGGTGCGATGCAGGTCTGCCCGGCGTTGAGGAATTTGCCAGCGGCGATGCGCTCGACCGCGGTCGCGATGGGATACCCCGGCGCGAGAATCGCCGGCGACTTGCCGCCGAGTTCGAGTGTCACCGGGGTCAGGTTCTGCGCGGCGGCGAGCATCACCTTGCGGCCGACCGCGGTCGAGCCGGTGAAGAACAGATGGTCGAACGGCAGCGCGGCGAACGTGGCGGCGACATCGGCGCCGCCGAGTACCGTGGCCACGCGATCGGCCGGGAACACGTTTTCAAGCAGCGACTTCAATTCATCCGACGTGCGCGGTGTGTGTTCGGACGGCTTCAACATGACATGGTTGCCGGCCGCGATGGCGGCGGACAGCGGCATCAAGGCAAGGTTGACCGGGTAATTCCACGGCGAGATCACGCCGACCACGCCGAGCGGCTGATAACGCACTTCAGTGGTCGCCGGCCAGAACAGCCAGTCGGCGAGGCTGCGGCGATGGCGCATCCAGCCGTGCAGGTGGGCGCGAATGTGGTCGATGTCGGCGAGCACGGTGAACGCATCGCCGAGGATGCAGTCGGCGCGCGCGCGGCGACCGAAGTCGGCGTTCATCGCGGCAATCAGCGTTTCCAGGCGCGCCTTGAACGCGCTGCGCAGACGTTTGAGATCGTCCATGCGCTGGGTGTAGCTCGGCACGTTGGCTTGTTGCGCGGCACGCAAACGGGCGAGCGTGGTGGTGAGGTCGGTCGTGGCGGGGGTCGTGTCCATGGTCGATTCGGCGATGCGGTGGCGTATGGTGGCAGTGTACCGCCGACCGTGGCGGTCGGCACGGTGATCGCGGCGCGAAGGCGGGGGCAACGCGGCCACGATGCTACGATGCGTGCCCCGCACTTCGCACGCGAGAAAAAGTCATGCACTCACGCCCCTATCGTGACCGTCGGCCACGCCTCGGCGAAAACGTCTATGTCGACCCGGCTGCCGTACTCATCGGCGATGTCGAGTTGGGCGACGATGTCTCGCTGTGGCCGTGCGTCGTCGCGCGCGGCGATGTGAATTTCATCCGCATCGGGGCGCGGACCAACATTCAGGACGGTGCGGTACTGCATGTGACTCACGATGGCCCCTACACGCCCGGTGGCGCGCCGTTGCTCGTCGGCGAGGATGTCACCGTCGGCCACGGCGCGATCCTGCATGCGTGTACGATCGAAAATGCCTGCCTGATCGGCATGCACGCCACCGTGCTCGACAAGGTCGTGGTGCGGCGGCACGCGATGATCGGTGCGGGTGCCGTCGTCTCGCCGGGCAAGATCGTCGGCGAGGGCGAGCTGTGGTTGGGCAATCCCGCGCGCTGTGTGCGCACGTTGACCGACAGGCAGATCGAGCAGTTGTATTACTCGGCGCAGCACTACGTGCGCTTGAAAAACGACTATCTGTCCGCGTAACGGGGGGTAGCCATCATGCCCGTCTCCACGCCTACCCATCACGATCGGCACGGCCATTATCCGCAGGCCAGCTCGGTCGCCGACTTCGAACACAATTTGGTCGCGGTGCGCGCACGCATCGCGACGGCTTGTCGGCGTGTCGGGCGCGATCCGAGCGAGGTGCGTCTGCTGCCCGTGAGCAAAACCAAACCCGAAGCCTGTCTGCGCCTGGCCTACGCAGCGGGCTGTCGCCTGTTCGGCGAAAACAAGGTGCAGGAAGCTTTTGGCAAGTGGGAAGCCATGCAGGATTTGACCGACCTGCACTGGTCGGTGATTGGCCATTTGCAGACCAACAAGGCCAAACTCGTGGCACGCTTCGCACGCGAATTTCAGGCGTTGGACAGCCTGCGCGTGGCCGAGGCGCTCGACCAGCGCTTGCAGGCCGAAGGCCGTGCGCTAGACGTGTTCGTGCAGATCAATACTTCGGGTGAAGCCAGCAAGTACGGTTTGGCGCCCGAGGACGCGTCCACCTTCATTCGACAATTACCCGCGTTTTCCGCATTGCGAGTGCGCGGGTTGATGACCTTGGCGCTGTTCTCCGCCGAGGCCGAGCGTGTGCGCCGTTGCTTCGTGCTGCTGCGCGACCTGCGTGAGCGGCTGCGCCAGAACGCGCCGAGCGGCATTGCTCTGGACGAATTGTCGATGGGCATGTCGGGCGATTTTGAAATCGCCATCGAAGAAGGCGCCACTGTGGTCCGCGTCGGGCAGGCCATTTTTGGCGCACGGCTGCTGTCGGACAGCCACTACTGGCCGGCGACATCGTCGACCGACGCCGCTCAACCTTCCTGAATCGGGTCGCGGTGCGGTGCGCTCAGTCCGTCGCGTGCAGCGGCAGTTCGCCGCGCAGCAGGTCGTGCACGGGATCGGTATCCGGTCGCGTCCCGTGCCAGATCGCGAACGATTCGGCGGCCTGCTCGACCAGCATGCCGAGGCCATCGAGTGCCGCTCCGGCACCGGCGGCGCGCGCCCAAGCGACGAAGCCGAGTGCGGCAGCACCGTAGGACAGGTCGTAGCACAGCGCGCGTGGTGCAATGAGGCCGAACGGCAGCGCCAGCGTTTCGCGTGCGACACCGGCCGAGGTGGCGTTGACGATCAGATCGAAGCTGCCGATGTCGGCGAGGTCGTGCCAGTAGCGGGTATGCACGCGGGCGGGATCGCGAATCGAATCGGCCAGCGCATCGGCGCGATCTGTGCTGCGATTGACGATCACGAGTTCGCCGATACCGGCATCCAGCAGCGCGTGAGCCGCGGCATGCGCCGCGCCGCCGGCGCCGAGCAGCAGTGTGCGGCGTTCGCGCAGATCCAGCCCGTGGCGAGCCGTGAGATCGCGAATCAGGCCCGGGCCATCGGTGTTGTCGCCGTGCCAGACGGTGCCGACGCGTGTGAGCGTGTTGACCGCACCCGCGCGTCGCGCGAACGCGGAGACGGCATGGCACAGTCCAACCGCCCGTTGCTTGAGCGGCTGGGTGATGTTCGCACCGCGCCCGTTCGCATCGGTGAAGTTCGCCAGGCTCGGCGCGAACGTTTCCAGCGGTGCATCGATCGCGGTGTAGTTCAGAGCAATGCCAGTTTGTCGACCGAACGCGGCGTGGATGCGCGGCGACAACGAATGCGCGATCGGATGGCCGAACACGGCATAGCGTGGCGTGGTCATGGGATCAACTCCTCTCGGTCAGCCAACGCGCCGCATCGAGGGCGTAATACGTGAGGATGGCATCGGCGCCGGCGCGCTTGATCGCGGTGAGCGATTCGAGCACGACGGCTTTCTCGTCGAGCCACCCGTTCTGCGCAGCGGCTTTCAACATCGCGTATTCGCCGGACACTTGATACACGAACGTCGGCGCGCCGAAACGGTCTTTCACGCGGCGCACGATGTCCAGGTATGGCAGGCCCGGCTTGACCATCACCATGTCGGCACCTTCGGCGAGATCGAGTTCGACTTCGCGCAGCGCTTCATCGCTGTTGCCCATGTCCATCTGGTAGGAGTGCTTGTTGCCCTTGCCGAGATGACCCGCCGAGCCCACGGCGTCGCGGAACGGGCCATAGAAGCTCGATGCATATTTGGCCGAGTAAGCGAGGATGCGGGTGTTGACATGTCCGGCTTTTTCCAGCGCCGCGCGCATCGCGCCGACGCGGCCGTCCATCATGTCCGAAGGGGCCACGATGTCGAACCCGGCGTCGGCCTGCGCGAGGGTCATCTTGACCAGCGCTTCGATGGTGGCGTCGTTGAGAATGTAGCCGCTGGCATCGATCAGCCCATCCTGACCGTGGGTCGTGTAGGGGTCGAGCGCCACGTCGCCAATCAAGCCAAGCTCGGGAAACTTCGCCTTGAGCGCGCGCGCGGCACGCTGGAAAAGCCCCTCGGGATTCCAGGCTTCGCGTCCGTCCTCGGTTTTCACCGACGCCGGCGGCGAGGGGAACAACGCCAACGCCGGAATGCCGGCGGCGACGCAGGCACCGGCGAGGAGCTCGAGCTGGTCGAGCGACACGCGCTCGATGCCGGGCATCGAGGCGATCGGTTCGCGCCGGTTGTCGCCCTCGATGACGAAGGCGACCATGATCAAATCGCTGGGCAGCAGGGTGGTTTCGCGCATCAGGGCGCGTGAAAACGCATCGCGACGCATGCGGCGCAGGCGAGTGGCGGGATAGGGCATGAGGCTTCGTGACGGTGCGGGGAGGGGGCACACGATAATCCAAGCGGCGCCGCAGCGAAATCGGGCACGCCTGCGGCAGAGCGTCTCGGTGCGCCGAAGCGAGGGTTCAGCGCAGATTCCGGGAGCACCCTGCACAGTGCATAAAAACATGGTATTTCATTGCAGTACCACGCTTTCTGAAAGCCCCGATCATCAGCTTCACATAACCTCTTGGAAGAGGAAATAAAAATGTCGCCTCTGACGGTTTTGATGCTGCTCGGCATCCCGATCTTGCTGGTTGCCGCGTCGATCAAACGCATTCCCGAAGGCCAGGCCTACACTTTGCGCCGCGTCGATGGTCATTTGCGCACGCTGGGGGCCGGCACGCATTTGGTTCTGCCGCTGATCGAGCGCGTGGCGCACAAGATTCGTTTGTTCGGCAATGTGGTCGAGATCGCTGAATTGCCCGATTCCGAACGGCGATCGCTGCAGGGCAAGATTTTCTATCAGGTGCTGGACGCCACACGCGCAGAGGGGATCATCGACGACGTGGGCATGCATCTGCGCAAGCGTCTGCCTGAATTGCTCGCCGCCGCGCCGATGCAGGAGCCCGCGGCGCGCAATCTGCACCTGAAGGCCGAATTGAACCGCGGCCTGCGCGAGCGCGGCTTGTTGGTGACCCGAGTGCAACTGGCGTAGGGGTGCGATTGGGCCTGACGCTGGATTTTGCGTGCCGCCACCCCGATACTGGCGCGCCCGCCGTTTGCGCGCCGCATGATCCGAACTCTCATTACCCCCGATCGTTCCGTGTTGCATGCCCGTCTGCGCGCGGGCGCCGAGGCGCTCGCTGTCGCTCTGTCGGCGGAGCAGAGCGAGGTGCTGCTCGATTATCTCGACCTTCTCGTGCGCTGGAATGCGGTCTACAACCTGACCGCCGTGCGCGATCCGGCGGACATGGTCGTGCGTCATCTGCTCGACTCGCTCGCCATCGCGCCGCTGGTGCGCGGTGCGAGCCTGGCCGATCTCGGCACCGGGCCGGGCCTGCCCGGCATTCCGCTGGCGATCCTCGCCCCGGAGCGTGCCGTCACCCTGGTCGACAGCAACGGCAAGAAGACGCGCTTCCTGCGTGAGGCGGTACGCGTGCTCGGCCTTGCCAACGTCCGCGTCGAGCAGGCGCGCGTGGAAGCGGTGCAAGGGCAGTACGATTACCTCACCGCGCGCGCGTTCGCCGCGCTCGGCGACATTCTGGCGTGGGGCGGGCACCTGCTTGCGCCCGACGGGCGCTGCGTGGCGATGAAGGGCGTGCTCGACGATGCCGAACTGGCCAGTTTGCCGAGCGGGTTTTGCATCGAAAAAACCGTATCGTTGACCGTGCCGGGCTTGGGTGCGGCGCGGCATGCCGTCATAATCGCGCGTTGCCGCTGACGGCGTTGCCGCCGCGACGACGACTCAGTCGGGTCGTGGGGTTCCGCCGCCGATACGGACGGGGCGGGTTTTAATCGAGAAGGGCGGCCATGGATGACCGCTTCGGGATCGTCGCGATCACGGACGCGCGCAAAGGTAATGCAGATGACGCGCATCATTGCAGTAGTCAATCAGAAGGGCGGCGTGGGCAAGACCACGACCGCCGTCAATCTCGCGGCGGCGTTGGCCGAGGCCAAACGCCGCGTGTTGCTCGTCGATTTCGACCCGCAAGGCAACGCGACCATGGCCGCAGGGATAGACAAGCGCACGGCCAAGCCGACCGGGTGCGAAGTCTTGCTCGACGAGGCGCCGATCGAGCGCGCGATCGTGGCGACGCCAGCCAGGTTCGACCTGCTGCCAGGCAGCCGCGACCTGACCGCGGCCGAAATCAAGCTCATGGACATGCTCGCGCGCGAATCGCGCCTGAAAGAGCAACTGGCCAAGCTCGGCGAGCGCTACCACACGATCCTGATCGACTGTCCGCCGTCGCTGCATCTGCTGACGGTCAACGCATTGACCGCCGCGCACGGCGTGCTGATTCCCGTGCAATGCGAGTATTTCGCGCTCGAAGGCTTGACCAGCCTGCTCGACACGGTCAAGGCGGTGCGCACGCGGCTCAATCCGCAGCTGGAGATCGACGGCATCCTGCGCACCATGTACGACGTGCGCAACAACCTCGGCAACGACGTCTCCGCCCAGCTTGCCAAACATTTCGGTGACAAGCTGCTGCGCTCGGTCATCCCGCGCAATATCCGTCTGGCCGAGGCGCCGAGCCACGGCCAGCCGATCAATCTTTACGATCGCGAATCGCGCGGCGCGATCGCGTATTTCGGCCTTGCGGGTGAATTATTGCGGCGCGACCGCGTCGTCAGCGCTGCCGCGACCGCCGCCGCCGCGAATGTCGAGGTTCGGGAAGTCGTCGCAGAATCGACGGCGGCGCCGGCAAGCGCCAGCGAAACCGCGCCGCCGTCCATCGCCTCCCTGCTCGTGCGCTAAACTGGTGCGCCTCAACCAGTAAACGGGTAGCACATGGCAGCGGCAAAGCGGCGTGGATTGGGTTCGCGCGATCTCGACGTGCTCCTCGGCGGCGGCGACGTCGCGGCGGACGGCGTGGCATCGGGCGATGATCTGCGCACCTTGCCGGTGGAGCGCATCGCGCCGGGGAAATATCAGCCACGGCGTGTGTTCGATCAGGAAAAACTCGCCGAACTGGCCGCTTCGATCGCGGCGCAAGGCGTGATCCAGCCGATCGTGGTGCGTCCCCTCGGTGCGGAGCGTTACGAAATCATCGCCGGCGAGCGCCGCTGGCGCGCCTCGCAGCTTGCCGGGCTCGCCGAAGTGCCGGTCGTCGTGCGCGAGGTGGCCGACGCCGCCGTCGCGGCGATGACCTTGATCGAGAACATCCAGCGCGAGGATTTGTCCGCGCTCGAAGAAGCGCATGCGTTGCGCCGCTTGATCGACGAATTCAAGCACACGCATCAGCAGGTCGCCGACGCCATCGGACGCTCGCGCGCGGCGGTGTCGAACCTGCTGCGCTTGCTCGATTTGCCCGAGGAGATCAAACATTTGCTCAAGGAAGGCCGTATCGAAACCGGTCACGCCAAAGCCCTGTTGACGCTCGACCCTGCACTGGCGCTTGGCCTCGCGCGGCGCGCGGCCGAGCATGGCTGGTCGGTGCGCGAACTAGAGGCCGCCGCGCGCAAGGCCCCGGCCGCCGCGCAAGCCAAGGCGAAGAAGAAACCCGCACGCGATGCGGACATCGTTGCGCTCGAACGCGAATTGTCCGAAACGCTTGCCGCGCGGGTTGCGATCGAGCACGGCAGCAACGGTCGCGGCAAGCTCGTGATCGGCTACCACAGCCTCGACGAACTCGAAGGCATTCTGGAAAAAATCCGTCGCTGAAGTCGCTGCGAAAGAACCTTGCCGATATGCCGGTCTCCTCGCCCGTGAGCAGCAAGCAACGACAATTCGATGCGCTCGTGCGCAGTCACTCGGGCGATCTTTTCCGCTATGCCTATTGGCTTTGCGGCGAGGAAGCGCTGGCGCAGGATCTCGTCCAGGAAACGTTTCTGCGCGCCTGGCGCTCGCTCGATGCGCTGCGCGACAGCGCGGCGGCAAAAGCGTGGTTGATCACCATTCTGCGCCGCGAGCGCGCACGCCTGTACGAGCGCAAGACGCCAACCCTCGTCGATGTGGACGACGTCGATGTCGCCGATGGGCGCGAATCGCTGACTCCCGACGGCGAGGGCGAGAGTGCGCTGGTCCGCAGTGCGATGCTCAAGCTCGAAGCCAAATATCGCGAGCCGCTGCTCATGCAGGTGCTTGGCGGATTTTCGTGCGAGGAAATCGCGCGCGAGTTGAATGTGTCGAATGCGGCGGTGATGACCCAACTGTTTCGCGCGCGGCAGAAGTTGAAAGCAATGCTCGGCGGCGAGCCGATCGAGGCCCAGGTGTATGAATTGCGTTGAATTCCGGCGACAACTCGCCGTCGATCCGCAGACGGCGGTGGTGGCGTTCGTGCAGCATCGGGCCGAATGCCCGGGCTGCGCCGATGCAGCGGCGCGCGCCTTGGCGTTCGAGCACGATTTGGCTTGCGTCTTGCGCGTTGCGCCGCCGCCGCGGCTGGCCGAAACGATCCTGCTCGCGCAGGCCACGAGCGAGCGGCGCAAGCGCGCCTCGTTGCGGCGGTACTCGGTGCTGGCTGCGGCGGCGATGTTGGCGTTGGCGATCGGTGTCGTCGGCATGCGTGCCGAAGCCGAGCCGCTCAGCGCGCAGGTCGTTGCGCATTACGAAGGCGAACCCGAAGCGTTGCGGGCGGCGGAGCCGGTCGAGCCGGCGCATGTCGTGCAGACTTTCGCCGCGCGCGGCGTCGTGCTCAAGCACGTCCCCGACGGCATCGATTTCGCCGAACCGTGTCCGATCGGCACGCATCGCTCCGTGCATGTGGTCATGCCCACGACCGATGGCGCGGTGACCGTGTTCTACATCGCCGATGTGGCCGCCAGCAGGGTCGAGGATTTCGCCCGCGACGGTTTGCTCGGGCGCAGCCTGCCGGTCGCGGGCGGCACGCTGATCCTGCTCGCGAAGACGCGCAGTCAGTTCGACCGCATCGGCGGCCTTTGGACGGCAGCGATTGCCGGCTGACGCGCCACGCGACAAGCGTTGCCGTGTCGCGCGATAATCGCGGCTCTCCCCAGCGGATTCCGCGAGATGCCCGACTTGTCCGTCGTCGTGCCCGTCCACAACGAGCGCGACAATATCGTTCCGCTGCTGACGGAAATTGCGACCGCACTGCGCGGGCACGTCGATTTCGAGATCGTCTATGTCGACGATGCGAGTCGCGATGACACGCTGGCGGTCCTCGCCGCCGCCAAAACGCGGTTTCCCGAACTGCGCGTGCTGCGCCACCTCGCCCAGAGCGGGCAGAGCACGGCCTTGCGCACCGGCATCAATGCTGCGCGCGGCACCTGGATCGCCACGCTCGACGGCGATGGCCAGAACGATCCGGCCGACATTCCCAAGCTCATCGCGATGCGCGACGCATCGCCGAGAGAGATCAAGCTGTTCGCCGGCTGGCGCGTCGATCGGAAGGATTCGGGCAGCAAGCGCTGGGCTTCGCGCTGGGCTAATCGCATCCGCTCGCATCTGCTCAAGGACGACACGCCCGACACCGGTTGCGGCATCAAATTGTTCGAGCGCGCGGTGTATCTCGATCTGCCCTATTTCGACCACATGCACCGCTACTTGCCCGCCCTCGTGCAGCGTACGGGTTGGCAGGTAAAGAGCGTGCCCGTCCATCATCGTGCGCGCGGCACGGGCGTGTCGAAATACAATAACCTCAATCGCGCGCTGGTCGGCATCGCCGATTTGCGCGGCGTGGCGTGGTTGATTCGCCGTTCCAGGCGCACTGGCGTCGAAGAGATCTGATCGCCCCGAGCGCAAGCCGCGGCGTGGCTGCCATTGCCGGTCGACTTGCGCCATGTTCGCGCTCTTGGGTTCGCTTGCCCGTCGTGGCGGCCTGTGGAAGAATCGGACGCAAGCGCCCTGTTCTGCGGTGGGTATCGGTTTCTCCGCAGTGGAGTCGCAGCGATTTTGGAGCAGAACGCGTGATCGATCCGGATGGCTACCGTCCGAATGTGGGCATCATCCTGTTGCGCGATGACGGCAGGGTGTTCTGGGCACGCCGCGCCTACAAGGACGGTTGGCAGTTTCCGCAGGGCGGCATGCACAGCGACGAAACCCCGCTCGAAGCGATGTATCGCGAATTGCGCGAAGAAACCGGCCTGCATCCGCATCATGTGCAGGTACTCGGCGCGACGCCCGGCTGGTTGCGCTATCGACTGCCGCCGCGCATGGTTCGGCGCAATCAGAAACCGATGTGCATCGGCCAGAAGCAGGTCTGGTTTCTACTACGTTTTCTGGGCGAGGAATCCGCGCTCAATCTCGATGCAACCGACGAACCCGAATTCGACCAATGGCAATGGGTCGATTTCTGGTATCCGGCGGATCATGTGGTGTCGTTCAAGCGCGGCGTCTACCTGCGCGCCTTGCGGCATCTGGCCCCGCTGGCCACCGGTTATGGCCATGCGGCGCTGGACGATGCGCTGGCGTTGGCCGAACGCATGACCGAAACCGCTTTCGCGGCGGCCGATGCGATGGCGGAGAATGCGCTCGCCGTGGCCGAGCGCATGACCGGCCTTGCCGGGCCGCGACGCGAGGCGAAACGCATCAAGGCTGGCTGAGTGATGGCGCGGGCGGGCGCGGCGATTGCGCGATTGCGCCGCGTCGCCGAAGACGTGCTGTGCCGTGTTACTGCGTTCGCGTTTGTGCCGCAATCCAGGCGAGGTAGGGCGCGTGCGCGGCAGCGATGTCGATGGCGACGACTTCGGGCAATTCATGCGGGTGCAAGGCAACGATGCGTGCGCGCAGGGCCTCGAAGCGCTCACCCATGGTCTTGATGAGGAGCAGACATTCTTCCTCGCGACAAAGTGTTCCCTGCCAGCGATAGGTCGAGACCACGCCGGGAATACGATTCACGCAGGCGGCCAGGCCCTCTGCGACGAGTGCCGTGGCGAGACGTTCGGCGCTTGCCGCGTCGGGGCAGGCGCACAGCACCAGGATGGCGGTCATGTTGCACGAAACAAAAGCGATGGTCGGCTGAGTATCCGCCGGAACTGCGCCGCGTCAAGGCGCGAGCAGGGCGCCGGCACCGAGGGCGAGCAGCGACTCGGCGACGTCGCGACCGAGCGCGGCGGGTTCCGTATCGAACGCCGCCGATGCCGAGGTGCGAATCAAGCGACCGCTGGTCGCATCGCCAACCAGTCCGTACAAATGCAGGCCACTTTCGGCCTCGACGCAGTAGGCCGCGATGGGAACCTCGCAACTGCCTTGCAAGTGCCGCGTCATCGCCCGTTCGGCGGCGGTGCAGCGGGCCGTGGCTTCGTCGTGCAGCGGGGCGACCAGCGCGGCGGTGCGTTCGTCGCCGGTGCGCAGTTCGATCGCAATCGCGCCTTGGGCGGCGGCGGGCAGCCAGTGCGGCGCGCTGAGACGGCTGCGGATGCGCGCGCCGAGGCCGAGCCGTTCGAGCCCCGCACAGGCGAGCACGATGGCGGCGTAGTCGCCGGCATCGAGTTTGGCCAGACGCGTGTTGACGTTGCCACGCAGGTCGGCGAGGTCGAGGTCCGGGCGCAGCGCGCGCAATTGCGCTTGACGCCGCAGCGAGGAGGTGCCGACGCGAGCACCTTGCGGCAGTTCGTCGATGCGCGTGTACCGCGTGCTGACGAAGCCATCGGCCGCATCGGCGCGTTCGAGTACGGCGCCGATGTCGAAGCCGGGTTCGAGCTCCATCGGCATGTCCTTGTAGGAATGCACGGCGATGTCGGCGCGGCGTTCGGCCAGCGCAACCTCCAGCTCCTTGAGGAACAAGCCTTTGCCGCCGATCTGCGCCAGCGGACGATCGAGAATGCGATCGCCGCGCGTGGTCATCGGCAGCAGTTCGACGATCAAGCCGGGATGCGCGGCACGCAAGCGCGCGGCGACGTGTTCGGCCTGCCACAAGGCGAGTGCGCTCTGGCGTGTGGCGATTCGGAGGATGGTCATGCGCGCATTTTAGCGGGCGCCGGCGCGGCGGTGTCGTTTCATCCGCCTTTGACGAACTTGCGCAAGGCAGGCAGGCAGCGGCGACTCACTTCGAGCTGCTCGGCGCAGTCGGCGAGATGGGCGAAAACGCGCTCGTCCGCTGTACGCACGAGGCCGACGAGGCGCTGCTTGGCGACGAGGCAATTGCGATGGATGCGCACGAAGCGCTCCTCGAATTCGGTTTCCAGCGCCTTCAGCGACTCCTCGACGAGCACTTCGCCGCGCGCATGGTGCACGCGCACGTACTTGTCTTCGGCAATCAGATAGACGATGTCCGCGATCGGCACCATGACGAGATTGCCGCGCACGCGCGCGCACAAATGGGTGCGCGCATGGGCGGCCGGCGGCAAGACTGCCGGGAGCGCGTTGCCGTAGCGGCGCGCGCGCGTGAGCGCGGCTTGCAGACGTTCGATGCGAATCGGTTTGACCAGGTAGTCGATCGCATTTGCCTCGAAGGCGGCGAGAGCGTGTTCGTCGTAGGCGGTGCAGAAAATCACGGCCGGCGCCGGTGCGAGCGCGGCGAGGTGACGCGCGGCCTCGAAGCCGTCCATCGAAGGCATGTTGATGTCGAGCAAAACCAGATCGGGAGCGACGCGTGCCGCCATTTCCACGGCAGCGCGCCCATCGCCGGCCTCGCCGACGATCTCGATGTCGCCGAGTTCGGCGAGCAGGCTGGCCATGCGCGTGCGCGCGGGAGGCTCGTCGTCGGCGATCAATACCTTCATGTTCGATATCGCGTTTCGTCGTCCAAAACCATCGTCGTGGAATGCATTCGCACGCACGCCACCATCAGGGCGTAGGCAGGCGCAGGATCACTTCGAAATCGTGTTCGCCTTCGCGCACATCGAGCGCGCCGCGACGGCCGAAATGGTACTCGATCCGCATGCGCGTGTTGGCCAGCGCCACGCCGTTGCGCGAGGGCACGCGTGCGCTGTCGACAGGACGCGGGTTGGCGATTCTGATCAGGGCGCCGCCGCTTTCCTCGCGTTGCGCATGCACGCGGACCGTGCCGCCTTCGGCCAGAGGCTGGATGCCATGGTGGATGGCGTTTTCGACCAGCGGTTGCAGCAACAGGGCCGGCACGGGCAGATCGCGCGGCAGGTCGGCGGCAAGATCGAAATCCACCTGCAAGCGCTCACCCAGACGCAGCCGCTCGATAGCCAGGTAGCGCTGTGCGAGTTCCAGCTCGGCGGCAAGCGTGGACGGTTTGTTGTTGGCGCCCAGCGCTGCGCGGAACAGATCGGAGAGATCCATGACCGCGTGCTCGGCGGCCAGCGGTTGCGCGCGGATCAGGCTCGCGATCGTATTCATGCTGTTGAACAGGAAGTGCGGCCGAATGCGCGCCTGCAACCCGTCGAGTCGTGCCTGCGTTTCGGCACGAACGCGGGCGCGCCATTGCTCGATGACATAGAAGTAACGCAGCAGCGCGGCACCAACGAGCGCGGCGAGCAGGGCGTTGCGCAGCACGAAGCGCGCGCCGAGCGCGGCGGGCAAGGTAAGTCCCAGGCCGAGTTGCTGATCGATGGAGAACACGACGGCGCTGCCGGCGGCAACGGCGGCGACGAGGATGGCATGGGCAGCGGCCACGCTCGCCCACGACGGCAGGCGCGAGAACGTGGCGCGCAGCATGCACAGACAAACGATGCATAGCAGCGTCAGCCATTGCGCAAACACGGTGGCCGTGCCCAGGCGCGGCAGCAACGGTCGCGTCTCATCGCTCGGCGCAAGCAAGACGGCGACGACGAGCAGCTCGACCACGAGCATCGCGGAGAGCAGTACTGGCAGCGAGCAGAAGTCCGGCAACCAGGGCGCGCCGGCGGGTGCGGGCGCATGTTTCGCGGCGAATGGCGTTGGCGTGTCGCTCATCGCGCGAAGATGCCGTCAGCGCAGACGGGCGCCGAGCCATTGGCGCAAGTCGGCGATCTCCTGCGCGCAGACCTGGTGCGCCATCGGATAGCTGTGCCATTGCACGGCGTAGCCCAAGCCCTGCAGATGATCGCGGCTCATTGCGCCGAGCGCCTGCGGCACGACCGGATCGACCGAACCGTGCGCCTGGAAGATCGCGATCGCGCGGTTGGCCGCGCTGGCTTCGGCGGCGGTTTTCTCGGCCAATGGCAGGTAGGTCGACAAGGCGACGATGCCACCGAGCTTCGCGGCGTGGCGCAGGCCGCCGGCGAGCACGATCGCGCCGCCCTGGGAGAAGCCGGCGAGGACGATGTTCTCGCTCGCGACGCCGCGCACGCCTTCGCGCGCGATCAATTCATCGAGGTGGGCGATCGAGGCACGGATGCCGGCTTCGTCCTGCTTCTGCGCGATCTGCATGCCGGCGATGTCGTACCACGCGCGCATCGGCATGCCGCCGTTGACCGTGACCGGGCGCACCGGCGCGTGCGGGAACACGAAGCGCAGCGCCGGCCAGGATCGATCCACCAGCTCCGGCACGATCGGCTCGAAATCGTGCCCGTCGGCACCGAGACCGTGCAGCCAGATCACCGCATGTTTCGGATTCGGTGCGGTTTCGATTTCGACGCTGGGCAAAGGCATGCGGTCATCCGGGCGAGAGCAGGGCGCATGGTGACGCTTTTCGGCGGCGGAGTGAAGGGCATGGCGGTGGCCTGCGTGGGGTCGCGTGGCATCAAGCGTGACTTCCGGCGGCTTGCGGCGCCGACCGGCTCCGCTATGCTGCACGCTTTATGCGCTTTTTGGGAGTCGTCGCATGATTTGTCGTCCGCTCGCCGCGTTGTCCGCTTCGCTGGTTTTCGTTCTCGGTTCGGCGCATGCCGATCCGGCGCCTGCATCGCTGACGCTGGAGACGATCATGGCCGATCCGGGCTGGATCGGCGCACCGCCGTTGAACCCGTACTGGTCGGCCGACGGCAAGCAGGTGTACTACTCGGCGCAGCGCAAGGATTCCGCCATCGTCGACTTGCATCGCATCGATCTCGCCGATGGCAAGGACAGTCTCGTCGACGGCGCGGCGATGGCGAACGCCGACGGCGCCAATGCGGTTTATGACGCCGCCGGTACGCGCGCCGCATTTGCGCGCAACGGCGACATTTTCGTGCGCGATCTGCGCAATGGCGCGCTGACGCAAGTCACGCGCACACCAGAGCGCGAATCGTCGCCGCAGTTTTCCGCGGACGGGCATTCCTTGAGTTTTCGCGTCGGCAACCAATGGTTCATACACGACTTGAGCAGCCATGTCACCGCGCCGGCGGCGGTGCTGAAGATGGAAAAGGATCCCGATGCCGTTCCCGAAAAAGAGGCCCTTCGGGATTTCCAGTTGCGCACGTTCGCGACGCTGAAAAAACTCAAGGACGACAAGGAAGCCCGTCGCGACCACGCCGAACAATTGCGCCGCGCAGATCCGACGCGCGCTGCCGAACCGTTCTGGCTGGGTGAGGAGGCGAACGTTCTCGACACCGAACTCTCGCCCGACGGCCATTACTTGCTCGTCGTCACGATGGCGAAGAAACACGACGAGGGCAAACACGGAGAACTGACCCGTTACGTCACCGATTCGGGTTACGAGGAGTTCGAGAAGGAGCGCGTGCGCGTCGGTCGCAACGCGCCGGCGCCACAGTCGTTGCAATTGCTCGACCTCGTCGCGCACAAGGCCTATCCGTTGGCGCTCGATGCGCTGCCCGGCATTCACGACGATCCGCTCAAGAGCGTGCGCGAGGAAAACGCGCGCGCCACGGCGGCCAAACCCGCCGCCACGGAAAAAGCGAATGCGGGGAAGGCGGACAAGGCCACGGCCAAACCCGAGCAGCGCGGCGTGCGCATCGTGTCGCGGGCCGAGGATGGCGGTGGTGGCGGCATCGTCTGGAGCCGCGACGGGCAGTCGTTGGCGATCCAGATGCGCGCGATCGACAACAAGGATCGCTGGATCGCGACGGTGGATCTGGCCGGGCATGCGCTCGTACCGCAGCATCGGCTGAGCGATCCGGCCTGGATCAACTGGAACTTCAACGAATTCGGCTTTCTCAACGACAACCGCACGCTCTGGTTCGAATCCGAGGAAAGCGGCTATGCGCATTTGTATACCAAAGCGCTGGGCGGAAAGGCGATGGCGCTCACGCGCGGCAAGTTCGAGGTCTCGCGACCGGTCTTGTCGGCGGACGGGCATTGGTTCTACGTGCGCGCGAACGAAGAAGCACCGTATGTCTACGATGTGTACCGCGTGGCGACGAGTGGCGGAAAACTCGAACGCATCACGCACTACAAAGGCATGCAGGATTTCGCGTTGAGCCACGACGACAAACGCCTGCTCGTCGCCCATTCGTCGAGTTACGTGCCGGCCCGGCTTGCGATCGCGAGTGCCGACGGTTCGGGTGCGGTGCGCGAATTGGGCGACACGCGCACGCCGGCGTTTGCGGCGATGACGTGGCTCGATCCGGAAATCGTCGAAGTGCCATCGACGCACTTCAAGGGCGTCGTTTACGCAAAACTGTACAAGCCGGCCAACCTCGATGCGGGAGCAAAACATCCGGCGGTCGTGTTCGTTCACGGCGCCGGCTATCTGCAAAACGTGCACTTGCAGTATCCCGCGTATTTCCGCGAGCAGATGTTCCACAATCTGCTGGTGCGCAAAGGCTATGTCGTGATCGACATGGACTATCGCGGCTCCGAAGGCTACGGTCGCGACTGGCGCACGGCGATCTATCGCGACATGGGCCACCCCGAGCTGGAAGATCTGCTCGACGGCAAGAAATATCTGGTCGATCGCTACAACGTCGATCCCAAGCGCGTCGGCATCTACGGCGGCTCCTACGGCGGCTTCATGACCCTGATGGCGCTGTTCCGCGCGCCCGGCGAGTTCGCCGCGGGCGCCGCGTTGCGTCCGGTCACCGACTGGATGCAGTACAACCACGAATACACCTCGAACATCCTCAACACGCCGCAGGACGATCCGATCGCGTACCAGCGTTCTTCGCCGATCGAGTTCGCCAGTGGCTTGCGCGACCCGCTCTTGATCTGCCACGGCGTGATTGACGACAACGTGCTGTTCGAGGATTCCATGCGCCTGTACCAGCGACTGATCGAACTGCACAAGAACAATTTCACGATTTCGCCCTACGCGCTCGACCGCCACGGGTTCACCAACGCCGATTCGTGGCTCGACGAGTACAAGCGCATCTACCACCTGTTCGAGACGAACCTGAAATAGCACGCGGTCGTCGCGATGGTCGCCCCCGACGGCCTGTCGGGGATCTGCGTGGGCGGTCGGCAGGGCGACGGTCAGGTGTTGGCCGCGTGTCCGACACGCATCGCTTCCACTACCGCTTGGATTGGGTCAGGATACGCACCCGCGCTCGCCCGACGACACCATGTCCGCCACGCTGCAACGTCCCAGTCACGCTTTGACCCAAGGTGCCATCGGCAAAACCTTGCTCATGTTCACCTTGCCGATTCTTGCCGGCAACGTGTTGCAGTCGTTGAACGGTTCGGTCAACGCCATCTGGATCGGGCATGGTTTGGGCGAAGCGGCGTTGGCGGCCGGGTCGAACGTCAACACGATACTGTTCCTCTTGATCGGTGCCGTGTTGGGCATCGGCATGGCGGCCACGATCCTCGTCGGTCAGAGCATCGGCGCGAACGATGTGGCCCAGGCCAAGCGTGTGGTCGGCACCAGCCTGGTGTTTTTCGCGCTGCTGTCGTTCGCAATTGCCGCACTCGGCCTCGCCTTTGCCGAGCCGTTGATGGTGGCAATGCATACGCCGGTCGAATCCCTGCCGCTGGCCGTTGCCTATCTGCGCGTGATCCTGCTCGGCATCCCGTTCATCTATTTGCAGGCGTTCATGAGCATGGCCCTGCGCGGTGCGGGCGATGCGCGCACGCCGTTTCTTTTTCTGGCGCTCAACGTCGTGCTCGACATCGCGCTCAATCCGCTGTTCATTTTCGGCACACGCCGCCTGGTCGGCATGCCGCTGATTCCGGAAATGGGCATTGCCGGATCGGCA
This sequence comes from Pseudomonadota bacterium, assembly GCA_018240485.1. Classification (GTDB taxonomy): domain Bacteria; phylum Pseudomonadota; class Gammaproteobacteria; order Xanthomonadales; family Rhodanobacteraceae; genus Rudaea. The sequence continues at coordinate 19,716 of JAFEFR010000370.1, read as the reverse complement.
ACGGCTTCGCTCATCGCAACGGCGACGACCACGATTCTGCTGATCGTGTATCTGTATCGCACGCGGCATTTTCTTTGTCTGCGGCGCGATGAGCTGCATCACTTGCGCGTCGATCCCGTCATTCTCAAATCGCTCATCGTCAAAGGCTTGCCGATGGGGTTGCAGATGGTCGTGATGTCGGCCTCGATGGTCGCGATGATCTCGCTGGTCAACGGCTTCGGGGCGCACACCACGGCGGCCTATGGCGCCTGTTTTCAATTGTGGAATTACATCCAGATGCCGTCGATCTCGGTCGGCATGGCCGCATCGAGCATGGCTGCGCAGAATGTCGGCGCAAAGCTGTGGGCGCGCGTGGACAAGGTCGCGATGACCGGCATCGGATTCAATTTCCTGCTGACCGGCAGCCTCGCCGTGATCGTCTACCTGTTCAATCGCGGCGCCTTGAATCTGTTCTTGCCGGCGGCAGGCGGTGCGATCGAGATCGCCCAGCACATCAATCACATCGTCGTCTGGTCGTTCATTCTGTTCGGCATTTCCTTCGTTCTGGCCGGCGTGGTGCGCTCGACAGGTGCCGTGATTCCGCCGCTGATCATCCTCGTGATCGCATTGTGGGTGGTGCGCATCCCGTTCGCTTACGCGTTCGTGCATCGCTGGGGAGCGGATGCGGTCTGGTGGAGTTTTCCACTGGGTTCGGCGGTATCGATGGTGTTGTCCGCGCTGTATTACCGCTACGGCGGCTGGCGCCGCGCGCGTATGCTCGCTACCGCCTAGCGTTGGCAGTGCGGACAATAAAATGTCGAGCGCTGGCCGAGCACGACGGCACGGATGGGCGTGCCGCACACCTTGCACGCCTCGCCCGCGCGGCCATAAACGAACAATTCCTGTTCGAAGTAGCCCGGCGTGCCATCGGGTGAAATGAAATCGCGCAGCGTGGTGCCGCCGTGCGCGATGGCGCGGTCGAGAATCCGCTTGACCTCATCGACGAGTCGTTGATAACGCGCCAGCGACACCGATCCTGCCGCGCGGTTCGGATGGATACCCGCGGCGAACAGCGCTTCCGCCGCGTAGATGTTGCCGACACCGACGACGATTTTCTGATCCATCAAGTAGGCTTTCACCGGCGCGCGGCGACCGCGCGATCGGCGCCACAAATGCGCACCGTCGAAATCGTCGCCGAGCGGTTCGGGGCCGAGGCCGGCGAGCAGGGGGTGGATCGTGCCGGGCGCCTGCCAGAGCTGTGAGCCGAAGCGACGTGGATCGGTGTAACGCAGGATGCGACCATCATCGAGCTGCCAGTCGACGTGGTCGTGCGCGCCCGCTTCGGTGTCGCCGGCCAGCACGCGCAACGAGCCGGACATGCCCAAATGCAGCAGCGCGCTGCCGGCCTTTGCGTGCACGAGCAGGTACTTCGCACGCCGTTCGACGGCGTCGATGCGTTGACCGGGGAGATGCTTGCGCAGGCCCGGCGCGATCGGCCAGCGCAACTGCGCTTGGCGCACGATCAGGCGCTCGACGCGGTGTCCCAGCAAACAAGGGGCGATGCCACGGCGCGTGGTTTCGACTTCGGGCAATTCGGGCATGCGTCATTGTGCCAGCCGCGAACGCCGCGCGCGCGGGGAAGGCTTCCTGTCACCTGATTAGCGCTGAATCTCAGCGCGGAGCAAGCCCTCTCCCCCGAGCCTGCTCGGGGGAGAGGGTTGGGTGAGGGGGCGTTTTTTCGCTCTTGCATTGCCGAAGATCAAAATCCCCCCTCACCCCAGCCCTCTCCCCCAACGATAGAGCTGTTGGGGGAGAGGGAGTTTGTTTGCTTCCGCTGAGAATTGATGCGAATCAGGACGAATTATCATGGCTGAGGGTCGGGGCTAATCAGGTCCTGTCATGGGGTGCGATGGCGGGCGCCATAGGCGGCGTAGACGACCAGCCCGATCGCGAAGTAGCCGCCGATCACCGTCGCCGGGAAATAGTCGCCGCGCAGCGCGCGCAGGATCATGTCGATGATGATCGGCAACGCCATCAGCGCTGCGAAGACGATGCCGAGCAGGGGCACGATGCCGATCCACCAACCGCCAAGAAACACGCCACCCAGTGGTACGCGGAACGGACGCATGCGCGCAGGTTCGAGCGCGCGCAGCCGCATGACGGCCGCGCAGACGATGGCAAAGGCCAGCGTGGTGCCGAGGCTGATCAGGTCGCCGAGCACATCGATCGGCAGCAACGCGGCGATCGGCGCCATCACCAGGCCGAGATAGAGCGTGCCTCGGCGTGGCGTGCGCGTGCGCGGATCGATGCGCCCGAACACCTTGGGCAGCATGCCATCGCGTGCCATGGCATAGAAAATGCGGCTTTGCCCGTAGATCGAAGTGAGCAGTACCGACAACAAGCCGATTACGGCGGCCGCTTTGATCGCCAGTCCGAGCACGGGCAAGCGCATCGCATCGACCGCGACCGCGAGTGGATCGGCGACATCGAGTTGACGATAAGGCACAAGTCCGGTCATCACGGCGGCGACCGCCATGTACAGCAGCGTGCAAATGGCCAGCGTCGCGAAGATGCCGAGCGGCAAGTCACGTTGCGGATTGCGCGCTTCGGCGGCGCTGGTCGACACCGTCTCGAAACCGACATAGGCGAAGAAAATGGCCGAGGCGCCACGCAGTACGCCGGCCCAGCCGAATTCGAAATGCGCCTCGGCGGGAGGCACGAACGGGGTGATGTTGGCCGGGTCGATGAGAGCAACGCCGATGACGGCAAAAGCGATGAGCGCGCCGATCTTGAGCAGCACGACGACGGTGTTGAACATCACCGATTGCGAAAGACCGCGCATCAACACCGCCGTCATTGCCAGAATCGCGCCCGCAGCGAGCAGGTTGACGCCGCCGCTGACCCGCATCTTCGCCGTGTCGCCGGCGCCCTGCACGTCGAACAACGGTGTCGTCAGGGCGGTGGGCAGATGCAAGCCGAGCTGATCGAGCAGGGCGGCGGCATAACTGGCGAAGCCGACCGCCACGGTGGCGGCGGCGATGCCGTATTCGAGCAGCAGCATCCAGCCTGCGCACCAGGCCGCGAAGCGGCCGAAAGTGAGCAGGGCATAGGAATAACTCGATCCGGACAACGGCATCGTCGCGGCGAGTTCGGCATAACACAGCGCAGAGAATCCACAGGCGATCGCCGCGGCGACGAAGGACAGCACCACGGCGGGGCCGGCATGGTGCGCGGCGGCCGATCCGGTCATCACGAAGATGCCGGCGCCGATCACCGAGCCGACGCCGATCAGGGTGAGTTGGAGCGGGCCGAGGCTGCGCGCGAGGCCTTCGTCCACGGTGTCGAAATCCGGCGAAATATGATATTTATCTTTCATTACGCACGTTATGACATTTTTATATCAATCTTGTCCACGGGATCGAAACGCCATGCAGGGTGAGGTGCGCCACGAGCGATGGAAACTCGCGCAGCCGTTCGTGATTGCGCACGAAACTTACCTGAATGCCGATGTGGTAGTGGCGACGTTGAGGCAAGGCAACAGAGTCGGGCGCGGCGAATGCACGCCGACCGAATTCTATGGCGAGACGATCGAGAGCACGTTGGCCGCCGCGCGCGATTTGGTGGCGCGATGGGCGGCCGGGGAGGCGTGGGAGTGCATCCACGACGACACGCCGGCGGGCGCGGCGCGCAATGCGGTCGATTGCGCCGTGTGGGACTTGCGCGCCAAGCGTGCGGGCAAGCGCGCGTGGGAACTGGCCGGAATCCCGGCGCCGCGCGCGGTGCGCACGGCGACGACGATCAGCGTCGGCGACGCGCAGCATCAAGCCGCGCAGGCGCAGGCGATGGCGATCGAGGCGCACGGCACGCCGCTGATCAAACTCAAGCTGGATGCCGAGGACGTTGCGACGCGCGTTGCCGCGGTACGCGCAGCCGCGCCGGGGGCGACGTTGATCGTCGATGCCAACGCATCCTGGGATGCGGCCTTGCTTGCCGCATTGATGCCGGCATTGCGTGCGGCGAACGTGGCGATGATCGAGCAGCCGTTGCCTGCGGGAGCCGACGCCGCGCTGGCCGCAATCGAGCGTCTGGTACCGGTCTGTGCCGACGAATCGGCCCATGTCGGCGCCGATCTCGACGCGCTGCGCGGGCGCTACGATCTGATCAACGTCAAGCTCGACAAGACCGGTGGATTGACCGAGGCGCTGCGCATGGCGGTGCGCGCACGCGAGCTCGGCTTCGACTTGATGGTGGGCTGCATGGAAGGCACCTCGCTGGCGATGGCGCCGGCCATGTTGATCGCCGGATTCGCGCGTTTCGTCGATCTCGACGGCCCGTTGCTGATCGGCCGCGACCGCGAGCATGGTCTGAGCTACGAGCGCGGCATCGTCGCACCGCCATCCGTCGCGTTGTGGGGTTGAGCGGTTTACGAAAGCTTTATAACATCGTGTTTTTAATGTTACTTACATAACATGAAGAAAATGCGCGTCACGACTGGAAAATGGGCATTCGCACTGGCCCTTTCGCTGCTCGCCGCGCCGGTGTGGGCGGCGAGTTTGCTGATTCGTGATGCCACGCTCGTCGATGGCACGGGCGCGCCGGCGCGGCGAGCCGACGTGCGCGTGGTGGGCGACAAAGTGGTGGCGATCGGCCGGCTCACGCGCACGACGGGGGAGACGGTGATCGATGCGCAGGGTCTCGCGCTTGCTCCGGGATTCATCGACACGCACAGTCATCACAACGATGGACTGGAAACGCATCCGGACGCGCTGGCGGCGGTGAGCCAGGGCATTACCACGATCATCGTCGGTCAGGATGGCGGTTCGGAGAGTCCGCTTGCAGATTACTTCCGCAAGATGGAAGCCACGCCGGCGGCGCTGAATATCGCATCGTATTCGGGACACAACAGCTTGCGCGACAAGGTGCTTGGTGACGATTACAAGCGTCGCGCGACGCCGGCGGAAGTCGCGAAAATGGAGCGTCTGCTCGACGCCGACATGCAGGCGGGGGCGCTGGGCCTTTCGACCGGGCTCGAATACGACCCGGGCATTTATTCGGACAAATCCGAGGTGGTCGCGCTCGCGCGCGTGGCGGCCCGGCATGGCGGACGCTACATCAGCCACATGCGCAGTGAGGATCGCGAGGTCTGGGCTGCGCTCGACGAAATCATCGCCGTCGGTCGCGAGGCGAACATTCCCGTGCAGGTCAGCCATGCCAAACTGGCGATGACGGACTGGTGGGGGCAGGCCGACCGTTTCCTCGGCGTGCTCGACAAGGCCCGCGCCGAGGGAATCGACGCGACGCTGGATGTCTACCCCTACGCCTACTGGCACAGCACGTTGACCGTGATGTGGCCCAAGCGCGATTTCGACGATCGCCAGACGGCCGAGTTCGTGCTCGAGCATCTCGCTCCGGCCGACGGCCTGCTGCTGGCGAAGTTCACTCCCGACCCGACGTTGGTCGGCAAAACCGTGGCCGAGGTCGCGCGTCGGCGCGGCCTCGATGCACCTGCCACCGCGATGGCGCTGATCCACGAAGCCGAAGCTGCGAAGGGCTCGGTGAACGTGATCGCCACCAGCATGGACGAACGCGACATCGCCCGATTCATCGCCTGGCCGCAGGCCAATATTTCTTCCGACGGCATGCTCAGCAACCTGCACCCGCGCGGTGCCGGCGCGTTCACGCGCGTGCTGCGCGTGTATGTGCGCGAACGAAAGCTGCTGACGCTCGAACAAGCCGTGCACAAAATGACGGGTCTGTCGGCCCGGCACATGGGCATTTCGCAGCGCGGCGAAATCCGTCCGGGGGCGTATGCCGATCTGGTGCTGTTCGATCCGGCCACGGTCGCCGATCGCGCCACCACGAGCGATCCGAGTGCGCTGTCTGCGGGGATTGCCCGGGTGTGGGTCAACGGCAATCTCGTCTATCGCGACGGCAAGTCGACCGGAGCGCATCCGGGTCGCGTTCTGCGACGTGAATCAAGGCACTGATGTCATGCAAATCGAAGCTCCGTATCTATTGTTTCTCGGCGACACCACGCACGCGCTCGACGCCAAAACCGCGAGCGGCATCCTCGATTGGCGTCCCGACTTGTGTTCCGGGCAATGTCGCCTCGCCGCCGACGCGGTCGATCTCGGCCTGCCCGATTTCACGCCGTCCGAAGCGGCGGCCGCAGGCATGCGCACGATGGTGATCGGGGTTGCGCCATTTGGCGGTGCGATCGCGCCACAATGGATCGAGGCCATCCTTGCCGCGATCCGTGCCGGGCTCGATATCGCCAGCGGCATGCATTCGCGCCTCGTCGACGTTCCCGTCATTGCCGCCGCGGCGCACGAAGCGGGCGTGCGCCTCCTCGACGTGCGCCACGGTACGGGCGGTTTCGACATAGCCTCGGGCCGCAAGCGCATGGGGTGTCGCCTGCTCACTGTCGGCGTGGATTGTGCGGTCGGCAAGAAATATGCGGCATTGGCGATTCATCGTGAACTGGTTCGGCGCGGCATCGCCGCCGACTTCCGCGCGACCGGGCAGACCGGTATTTTCATTGCCGGCGGCGGCGTCGCCATCGATGCGACGATTTGCGATTTCACCGCGGGCGCCGCCGAGTCGTTGTCGCCGGACAACGCGCCCGATCACTGGGATGTGATCGAAGGACAGGGCTCACTGTTCCATCCGGCCTATGCCGGCGTCAGTCTCGCCCTGCTGCACGGCTCGCAACCCGATGCCCTCGTGGTTTGCCACGATCCACGGCGCACGCACATCGATGGCTATCCGGATTACCCGTTGCCCACCCTGGCCGCCTGCATCGCGGCCAACGAACAGGCGGCTCGGCTGACCAATCCCGCTGCGCGCGTGGTTGCGATTGCATTGAACACGCAGGGCATGAGCGAAGCCGAGCGACACGCCGCACTCGCGATGGCGTATGGCGAAACCGGTCTCGTGGCATTCGACCCCATCGCCACTGGCGCCGCCGCAGTGGTCGACGCGCTGCTGATGGACTTCTCCGCTTGCGCTGTCGTCGCCGACCCGGATCGGGTTGCGAACGGTTGAGTCGCGGCGACACACTCCGCCGCCATCATCGGACGGAACGCGGACGCGCGCTTTGGCCGACGTGCCCGACAAAATCCTGGTACAGATCCGACACCTGGCCAAGCCGTTTCTCCACGCCGCTGCCCAGAGCGAGCACGACGCCGTTGGCGAGCAGACTCAAGGCCGCGAACAGCGGCACCATCGTGTCCCAGAACAAGCCGCTTTCGGTGGGCAGAGCCAATACCTGGGCGGTATATTCCCGCGCCCAGTGGCAGTATTTGTCGGTGACGATCACCAGCGGTATGCCGCGTGCGTGGCAGCGGCGTGCGAGGTTTTGCGCCTGCCGCGAATAGCGGCGCGTTTCGACCAGAATCACGCAGTCGCTTCGTGCGCCGTCGATGAGGATATCGGCAAAATGGCCGTCGCCCAGTTCGGTCAAGTGCACGCCGCCACGCACGTAGCGCAGAACGTGCGCGAAGTGGTCGGCCAGGCCGCGTTCGGTCTGGAAGCCGACGACGTGTACGCGCGACGCACGCGCGAGTCGTTCGACGATCGCCTGCCAGTCGCGCGTTTCCGCCAGGCGGTAGACTTCGATCAGCCCGGCGACATTGAGGTCGAGATCGCGGCGCAGCGCCGACTTGGCCGTGCTCGCCTTGAGCATCGAGCCGAGTTCCGCGCCGACCGGCCATGGCGCGATGGCGGCGTCAAATTGAAATGCGCTCTTGAGTTCGCGAAAATTGCGGTAGCCAAGTCGGCGACAAAACCGGCCCACCGTCACCGCACTGATCGCAAGCTTGCCGGCGAGGGAATGGGCGGTCTCGAACGGAATCGACTGCCGGTTGGTGGCAAGAAAATGGGCGATCAACCGTTCGGATTCGGTGAACCGATCCATCCCGCCTTCGATCTGGGCGAACAATCGCTGTTCCGTCTTGGGTTTCCGCTGCGGCACGGGGGCGTCCTTATCGGCCTACGGCAGAAACGATAACATCGTCCGTACGGCATGGCATGCGTTTTGTCGAGCCATCGCGCCGCCGGGTTGCATGGCGGAGTCGTTCGTCCCAGAAAGCGCGGCGATGGCGACCAGCGCAGGGGAAAATCGCGGGCCGCTCGACTGTCGCGCGCCCGGCGAGAGGGTTGGCCGTCCGTGCGTACCGCCCGCGCGCTGGCGCGAAACCCCATGCCTCCGGTATGATGGGAGGTCACCGCAGGGGCGATTTTCGAGAGTCACATGGTTGATTATATTCTGGATTTTCTCAATGGCGGCCTGCTGCATGCGGGCTGGCTGTTCAAGCTGGTTTACTTTCTCATCGTCACCCAGCTGACGATCTTCGCGGTGACCTTGTACCTGCACCGCAGCGCCTGCCATCGCGGCGTCGATTTCCATCCCGTCGTCACGCACATGCTGCGCTTCTGGTCGTGGGTGTCGACCGGCATGGTCACGCGCGAGTGGGTCGCGGTGCATCGCAAGCATCACGCCAAGTGCGAGACTGCGGACGATCCACACAGCCCGAAATTCTTCGGCATCAACACGGTGCTGTGGCAGGGCGTTGACCTGTATCGCGTCGAATCGATGAATCAGGAAACCCTGGAAAAATACGGCAAGGGTTGCCCGGACGACTGGATCGAACGCCACCTGTATTCCGGCCATCCGTACTGGGGCCCGGTGCTGACCTTTACCGTCAATATCCTGCTGTTCGGCATCTGGGGTGTGGCGATTTCCGCGCTGCAGATGATCTGGATTCCCTTCTGGGCCGCCGGTGTCGTCAACGGCATTGGCCATTGGTGGGGGTATCGCAATTTCGAGACCTCGGACATGGCCACGAACCTGTCGCCATGGGGCGTGTGGATCGGCGGCGAGGAGCTGCACAACAACCATCATGCTTTCCCGAGTTCGGCGAAGTTCGCCCTGCGCAAGTTCGAGTTCGATATCGGCTGGGCGGCGATTTGCGCGCTGCGCGCGGTCGGCCTCGCCAAGGTGCTGCGCGTTGCGCCGACGCTCGACGTGCGCGCGAACGTGCCATTGCCCGATACGGAAACGATCAAAGCGCTGCTGTCGCACAAATTCGAGGTCATGAGCGACTACTTCCGCGGCGTGATCGCGCCGACCTTGCGTGAAGACGCGGCCTATGCGGGCGCCGGGCTGAAAGCGATTCCACGCAGGCTGCGCCGCGCCCTCGGCAACGGCGGCCGCTGGCTCGACGAGCATTCGCGGCAGAAGATGCAGGGGTTGATCGAGAATCGTCCGACGCTGCGCACGGTGTGCGATTTTCGTGCGCGTCTCGCCACCGTGCTCGAACGCAACCACGGCGGCGCCGAGGCGATGATGAGCGGTTTGCAGGAGTGGTGCCGCGAGGCCGAAGCCACCGGCATTGCCACGCTCGCCGCGTTCGCGGCGCGCCTGCGCGGCTACGCGCTGGCGCCGGTGCGTGCGTGATGACGAGCGTGTTGTCTGCGACACGAACAAAACCCGCCTCGGCGGGTTTTGTTTTTTTCCACCCCTACGCCCCCCGACCACGCCCATTCCCATGAGCCTTGCCGAAGACCGCCTCTGGGCGAAAATCCGCCGTTATCTCGAAAGCGGGCAGGAAACCGCCGCCCGCATCAGCCTTCAATCCCTCGTCGCGCGTGCTCCGGGCGATATCGAAGCGCACGTCATGCTCGGCGGAGCGATCCTGTCGGGCGATGGCCTCGTGCGTGAATGCAATGCTCAACTCGAAGCCGCCGCGCACGCGCTGCCGGACGACGCCGACAAGGCGGCGATGGTCGCGCTCGCCATGTTCCGTATCGGCAACATTCTCGGTGCGCGCAGCTGCCTGGAAAACGCCGATGTCGCGCGCACGACGTCGCCGGAAAACCTGATGAGTCTGGCGCACGTACACCAACTGCTGGGCGAGCACGCCAAGTCGCTCGCGTTCATGGACCGGGCCAAGGCCCAAGGCTACGACAACCCGGATTTCCGCTATTTCCGTGGCGTGCAATTGCAGTTCAATGGCCGTCTTGCCGAAGCCGGCGAGGCGATGGAATCCTGTCTGAAGATGGGGCCGACGTTCGGCCGCGCGTCGTACACGCTCGCGCGCCTGCGCAAGCAGACGCCCGAAAGCAATCACCTCGCCTACATCCACGAGCAGTTGAAGCGGGTCGAGCCCGACACGGAAGATCACGCTTCGTTCGAATTCGCCCTGTTCAAGGAATACGAGGATCTCGGCGATGTCGACAACGCCTGGGCGGCGCTGGAGCGCGGCAACGCGATCATGCATCGGCGCCTGGGCCACGATCCCGCCGAGGAAGGCGAACTGTTCGACCAGTTGATCGAGCGCACCGGCGCCGATTTCCTGCGGCCCGCCGAGGCGCGGCACGAAGGCCCGCAACCGATTTTTGTTCTCGGGTTGCCGCGCAGCGGCACGACCTTGCTCGAACGCATTCTCGGCAATCACTCGATGGTCGAATCGGTTGGCGAGCTCAGCGATTTCCCGCGTCAGTTGCAGTGGCAGGCCAATCGCTATGCGTTCCCGCCGATCGATCCGGTCATCCTCGCGCGTGCCGACGGGCTCGACTACGCCGAGATCGGCAAGCGCTACCTCGAACACACGCAATGGCGCGCCAACGGCAAGGCATTCTACGTCGACAAACTGCCGCCGAATTTCCTCCTCGCCGGCTTCATCCGCCGCGCGTTGCCGCATGCGCCGATCCTGCACATGGTGCGCGATCCGATGGATGCGTGCTTCTCCAACTACAAGGCCATGTTCGGTGGCTCGTACGCGTACAGTTACGAGCAGAAGAATCTCGTAACCCACTACACGCGCTATCGGCGCTTGATGGATCACTGGCATCGGGCGATGCCCGGCCACATCTTCGATGTGTCCTACAACGAGCTTGTGCGCGATGCGGAAGCCGGTACGCGTGCGATTCTGGATTTTTGCAAATTGCCCTACGAAGCGGGCTGCGTGGATCTGTCGCGCAATCGCACGCCGGTGGCGACCATGAGCAGTGCGCAAACGCGCGACAAGATCAGCGATCGCTCGATCGGTGAGTGGCGGCGCTACGAAAAGCAGCTGGCGTGGATGCGCAGCAAGCTGGCGGCTTTTGACAGGTAGCGAACGAAGGGGCTAGCGGACGAGCCGACCCGGAACGGATGCCAAGGTCGTTTTGCGACGCGCATGAAAAAAGGCTGGCCATTGCGGCCAGCCTTTTTGGTTTCAGAGCAAACGTCGCGCGAGCTTCAGTTTTTCTTGCCGCCCGGGCCGAAATGGAAGCCGAATTCCGCCCACACCGCACGGCCGTACACGTTGTAGTTATACGTGTTGAAGTACGGGAAGCTCGATTGCGTCTTGTCCAGCGGCGGCTTGGTGCTGAAGATGTTGTTTACACGCAGCGACAAGGCCGCATCGTCGCTGAAGTGGTAGGTCACGCTGCCGTTGTAGAGAATCCATGGCGGCAGTTTGCCGTTCTGTGCGGCGTTGGGGATCGAACCGTAACGCTGGTTGTACAGCGTCGTGCTCCAGTTGCCGATGTTCCAGGTGACCGCACCGGTAAAGGTGCTCTTCCAGTCGGAGTAGCGCATGTCGTGGTAGACATTGATGACGGGATCGGTCGGGAACTGCTGGATCAAATGCTTGAATTCGACGTAGTAATTCGCGTTGAAGGTCAGGCTGCCGTAGCGATCCATATCCCACACGTAATCGAGACTTGCGGCGATGCCCGACTCGGACTCGGTAGCGGCATTGATCGGGTACGAGCTGACCGTGAGCAGGTGGTACGGGTTCGCTTTGGCATCGGCGGGCGCGCGTGCAATCAGGCTTTCATAGTATTTGCAGATCGCGGAGTTCGGGTCGATCGTGGCACCGCCAACGGTCTTGCCGATGCGGCAGTCTGCTTCGCTCTGAAGTACGGTGTCGAGGCTGATCTGCTGAACCTCGTTCTTGATCGAAACACGCTGGTAATCGACCTTCAACGTCAGGCGATCGACTGGCGTGTAGACGAAACCGTAGGTCAGCGTTTTCGCGGTGATGTTGTCGAGTTTGCCGTTGTTGCCGGAATTGCCGAAGATCTGATCCGAATAATCCGGGCATTTCTGGTACGTGGTCGGCCCGAAGCCGGCAAGTCGACACTGCCAGTAGTCGGTGACCGAGGTGTAGTAACCGGTCGCGTTGTACAGGTCACGCATGTCGGGTGCGCGGAAGGCTGTGGCGTAGTTGGCGCGCAGCAGCAGGTTGTCCATTGGGCGGATTTCGATGCCCAGTTTGTAGGTGAACTTGCTCGCGCTGTTCCCGCTGAAGCGGTAGCTGTCGTAGCGACCGGACAGATCGCCGGTCAGCCAGCTCGTCACTGGCACGCGCATTTCCCCACCCACGCCGTAGAAGTTGCGGGTGCCGTTGGCGTGCGAGCCAGTCAGGCCGAGTGCGTCGCCGCTGGCGATAAGGTCGGCAACGTTCTGATGCAGTGCCTCGCTGCCGGCCTGAACCGTGCCGGCGACGCCGACATCGCCCGCAGGGAGCGTGAACAGTGAGTTGTTGGTGACGATGAGGTTCAAGCTCTGCGTCCACTGTTCTTGCGAGTTGTCGACGCGGGCGGCCAATTGATTGAACGTGGCTGGTGTCAGCGGGGTGTAGAGCTTGGATTTGTCCGGGCTGTAGACCGGGTAGCCGTAATAGGTGCCCATTTGCGGGCCCAGATAGTACTTGTCGATCGCCGATTTCTTGAAGTGCATGTAGCTGGCGGTGACGTTCTGCTGCGAGCGCGTGTAGTAGGCGTCGTAGGTCCAGTTGGTGCCGAGCGCGCCACGGAAACCGGCGGCCACGTTGTAGCTGCGCGAGTAATCCGTTTCCGCACCGCCGGCCGTGCCGCCGCCGTATTCTTCCGGAGCGACCAGGTGCTGCCACAACTCGATCTGGTTGGTCTTGGCATTCCAGAAGTAGCCGTTGTTGGGGGCCAGCGCGTTCTCGTTGGATTCCCAAAACTGGAAGGCGCCACCGATGTTGTATTTCGGTGCCGCGCTGTTGAACAGGATTTGTGCGTAGGCGTCGGTGTTCTCGTTGATATGGTAGACGAGATTGGTGTACGCGCTGCCTGATTTATTCTCATTGAGCAGCGACGTTGCCTGGTATTGCCCCGTCGTGCCGCAGTAATAGCCGCGTCCCGGACGGTAGGCATAAGAAGTCGTGTTGTTGTAGAGATAGCTCAAGGGTGCGCAGGTTGCAGACCCCGGATCCTGGTACACGGCACGTCCGGCACTGTTGATGTAGGCAATCAGGAACGACCGCGACGGCACCACCGGTGCGCCGTTCAAGCTGGGGTTGGAATACAGCGACTTCGTCCAATCGCGCTGGCCGGCGAAAATCGGCTGCTGGTTGAGCAGTTCCAGCGACCAGAGATAATCCAGATTGCCCCAACTGCCGCCACCGCTGAGCTGCAAGCGCTGGCTTTGGCCACCGCCGTCGGTGTAGCCGCCGACGCGGAAACTCATGTCGACGCCTTCCATCTTTTCTTTGAGCACAATGTTGACCACGCCGGCGATGGCCGACGAGCCGTAGATCGCGGAGTTGCCGCCGGGGACGATGTCGATGTGATCAATCATCGCCGCCGGGATATTGGACAAGTCGGTGATCGAACCCGTGCCGTTGTAGGCCAGCGGATACTGCGACATCGGCTTGCCGTTGAGCAGAATCAGGGTGAAGTTCGCCGGCAGGCCGAACAGACTGATCGTCTGGGCGCCTTGAGTAAAGCCACCCGAATACTGATTGCCCTGCACGCCGCCATTGGCCATCGGCAGCGCCTTCAGCGCGTCGTAGACGGTGGCGAACGCCTGCTTCTGGATATCTGCGGCGGTGATCGTGACCGTCGGCGATGCCGTTTCGATCTGCGCGCGCGGAATCAGCGAGCCGGTGACGACCACGCTCTTCAGCTCGGTGGTCTCCTTTTTCTTGTCTTGCTTCTGGGCCTGATCCTGATCGGCCTGATTCGAGCTTTGGGCGAGCAAGGGGGTGGCGGCAAAACTCGCCACGAGCCCCATGAGTATGGACGACACCAACACGCGTTGTTTCATGATCCTCTCCATCAAGGGTTCTGTGTATTTCGGGTAGCGGTCGACCTTCGGCTTCGTTGGCCGATTGCCAGTTCAGTGCGTAACGTTGAGGGTTGGGCAGGCGAACGAATGCGACGCGCAACGCCGTCGCGCAGCGACGGGGGATTGCCTGGAACGCACATGGCCACAGCTCATCGGATGCTGTCTCGATTCGAATCTTGCAAGCGCCACCGTCTCCCCACGGCAGCGGCCCGAACCCCGAGCCCGCACGATAACGATTTCTTTATTTTTCTGTCAAACAAATGACTGTAAAGAAATGTGAGCCGAACCGCCGCTGTGGCAATGTGTCGCGTCGTGCTGGATACAAAAAAGCCCCGCATCGCTGCGGGGCTTTTTGTCTTGCGTGAAGCGGTGGGGCGTTGGATCAGAAATCCATGCCACCCATGCCGCCCATGCCGCCGCCGCCCGGGGCGCCGTGGCTGTGGGCTTCTTCCTTCTTCGGTGCTTCGGCGACCATGGCTTCCGTCGTGATGACGAGGCCGGCAATCGAGGCTGCGTTTTGCAGCGCGGTACGGGTGACCTTGGTCGGATCGAGAATGCCGAACTCGACCATGTCGCCGTATTCGCCGTTGGCGGCGTTGTAGCCGTAGTTGCCCTTGCCCGCGGCGACCTTGTTGAGGATGACCGAGGCTTCTTCACCGGCGTTGGTGACGATCTCGCGCAGTGGCGCTTCCATCGCCCGCTTGGCGATGAGGATGCCGTGGGTCTGGTCTTCGTTGTCGCCCTTGAGCTTCTTGATCGCATCGAGCGCGCGCACGAGGGCCACGCCGCCGCCCGGCACCACACCTTCTTCCACCGCCGCACGCGTGGCGTGCAGGGCGTCTTCGACGCGCGCCTTCTTCTCTTTCATTTCGACTTCGGTCGCCGCGCCAACCTTGATGACGGCAACGCCGCCGGCCAGCTTGGCCACGCGCTCTTGCAGCTTCTCGCGGTCGTAGTCGGAGGAGGTTTCCTCGATCTGCGCCTTGATCTGCGCGATGCGCGATTCGATGGCCTTGCCGTCGCCTGCGCCGTCGATCAGGGTCGAGTTTTCCTTGGAGATGACGACCTTCTTCGCGCGGCCGAGATCCTTCAGCGTTGCCTTTTCGAGCGACAGGCCGACTTCTTCGGAAATCACCTGACCGCCGGTCAGGATGGCCATGTCTTCGAGCATCGCCTTGCGACGATCGCCGAAGCCCGGCGCCTTGACGGCGGCAACCTTGACGATGCCGCGAATGGTGTTGACGACGAGGGTCGCGAGCGCTTCGCCTTCGACTTCTTCGGCCACGATGAGCAGCGGCTTGCCGGCCTTGGCCACGCCTTCGAGCACGGGCAGCAGCTCGCGCACGTTCGAGACTTTCTTGTCGTGCAGGAGGATGTACGGGTCTTCCAGTTCCACCTGCTGCGACTGCTGGTTGTTGATGAAGTACGGCGACAGGTAGCCGCGGTCGAACTGCATGCCTTCGACGACGTCGAGCTCGTTTTCGAGGCCCGAGCCTTCTTCCACGGTGATCACGCCTTCCTTGCCGACCTTGTTCATCGCCTCGGCGATGATGTCGCCGATGTGGGTGTCGCCGTTGGCCGAGATCGTGCCGACCTGGGCGATCGACTTGTTGTCGGCCGACGGCTTGGACAGGTTCTTCAGCTCAGCAACCGCGCCGACGACGGCCTTGTCGATGCCGCGCTTCAGGTCCATCGGGTTCATGCCCGCGGCGACGGCCTTCAAGCCTTCGCGGATCAGCGCCTGCGCGAGCACGGTCGCGGTCGTGGTGCCGTCACCGGCGACGTCGGAGGTCTTGGAGGCGACTTCCTTGACCATCTGCGCGCCCATGTTCTCGAACTTGTCGGCCAGTTCGATCTCCTTGGCGACGGACACGCCGTCCTTGGTGATCGTTGGCGCACCGAAGCTCTTGTCGAGCACGACATTGCGGCCCTTCGGGCCCAGGGTGGCCTTGACCGCGTTGGCCAAGGTGTTCACGCCGCGCAGGATTTTGGCGCGGGCGTCTTCACCGAAACGAATCTCTTTAGCTGCCATTGTCTATTTCCTCAAGAAATCTGGATTTGTCTGTCGGGGATCGGCGGCGGCCGATCAACCCTCGATGATGGCGACGAGGTCTTCCTCGCGCATGACGAGCAACTCTTCGCCGTCGACCTTGACCTCGGTGCCCGAGTACTTGCCGAACAGCACTTTGTCGCCGGTCTTGACCGCGAGCGCGCGGACCTTGCCATCGTCGAGAATTTTGCCGGCGCCGACGGCGACGACTTCGCCCTTGATCGGTTTTTCGGTTGCGGAGTCGGGAATGACGATGCCGCCGGCCGACTTGGTTTCGGCCTCCAGGCGCTTGATGATCACGCGATCATGCAGTGGGCGAAGCTTCATGGGTGTTTCCTCAACGGGTTGAAAAGATGGAAAATTTGTCCGGATTGTTAGCACTCCGGAGTGCTGAGTGCCAAGTTTAGCGGCGGAGCCTACCTGCTGTAAACGTGTGGCCGTGCCGAGGGATATGGGCCGCCGTGGCGATGTTTCAAGGGCGACGCCCTGCGTACCGAGCTGGGCGCGCGCCGTGAGAAATTCGAGTCTCGCCTACATGTCGTGCTTGTTCACCTCAAAGCCCGCCGCCTTGTAGGTTTTCCAGCGCGCGCGCGAGCCCGCGCGTTGCGCCTCGTCGGCGGGCACGACTTCGAGCACGCGCTCGAACAAACCGGGCGCGCACTCCTCTCGCAGGTTTATCACCAGGGCGCGATCCGCCGTGCGCACGCCGGGGGCGACGATCAATACGGGGGTAATCGCATCGTCGTCGTCGCCGGCGAGTTGATGGGGGATGTGCGCGTCATCCTCGAACGCCCACAATTTTTCGTCGAGCGCATCGGCTTGCTCGACCGAGCGCGCGAGGATCAGCGCCGGCTGGCCCGACTCGAACGCGCGCTTGGCCAGCGCGCAGACGAGCAACAGCGGATCGTCGCGAAAACGCGGTTTGTCGATCAAGTAGAAGTCGGCGCGGGACATCGTTCAGACCGACACTGGGCAAGGGGGGAAAGCACAAATGCAAACCTGACCATCCGAATCTCCATTCCCGATTCTCAATTCCCGGCGCGATCCAGCAGATATTGCACCAACAGCGGCACCGGCCGCCCTGTCGCCGAGCCTTTGCGGCCTTCGTCCCAGGCGCTGCCGGCGATGTCGAGGTGGGCCCAGCGAAAACCTTCGGTGAAGCGCGACAGGAAACAGCCGGCGGTGATCGCGCCGGCGTATTTGCCGCCGAGGTTGGCAAGGTCGGCGTAGCCGGTTTCGAGCTGGCTGTGGTAGTCCTCCCACAACGGCAGGCGCCAGGCGCGATCCAGCGTGGCGTTGCCGGCGGCGAGGAGTTCGTCGGCGAGTGTGTCGTCCTGGGTCATCAGGCCGCTGGCATGCTTGCCGAGGGCGACGACGCAGGCGCCGGTCAACGTGGCCACATCGATGATGACCTGCGGCTGGTACTTCTGCACGTAGGTGAGTGCGTCGCAGAGAATCAGACGGCCTTCGGCGTCGGTGTTGAGCACTTCGACGGTGAGGCCGGACATGGTCGTGACCACATCGCTGGGCCGCTGGGCGTTGCTGCCGGGCATGTTTTCCACCGCCGGCACCACACACACGAGGTTGAGCGGGAGTTTCAATTCGACCGCGGCGAGGAACGCGCCAAGTACGCCGGCCGCACCGCACATGTCGAACTTCATTTCCTCCATGCCGGCAGAGGGTTTGATCGAAATGCCGCCGGAATCGAAAGTGACGCCTTTGCCGACGAGGGCGTAGGGTTTGTCGTCGGCGCTGCCGCCTTTCCATTCCAGCGCGATCAGGCGTGGCGCGTTCGCCGAGCCTTGGGCGACGCCGAGCAAGGCGCCCATGCCGAGGCGCCGCAGGTCGGCTTCCTCCAGCACCTCGCAGTGGACGCCGGGATGCTCCGCCGCCAGCTTGCGCGCCTGCTCGCCCAGATAGGCCGGCGTGCAGATGTTCGGCGGCAGATTGCCGAGTTCGCGCGCGAAGCGCACGCCGCGGGCGATGGCGGCGGCTTGCGTGAGCGCGCTGTCGTCGAGGGCTTTCGGTGCGGCGAGGGCGAGCGTGGCGAGTTCGGGCGTTTTCGCCTTGTCGCGCGGCTTGAAGGTGGCCGCGTACTGGTAAGCTTGTGCGTCGGCGGCGAGGATGGCGGCGCGCAGTTTCCACGCGCTGTCCTTGCCGAGAACCTCCAGTTCGCTCAAATACAGCGCGGCATTGTCGACCGGCAGGGCGCGCAGTGCGCGCACGGCATCGCCACAGGCTTTGGCGTAGCGCGCGGCGTCGAACTTGGCCGCTTCGCCCAGGCCGACGACGAGCACGCGCGCGGCGTGGACGCCGGCAAGGCCGAACAAGGTGTGGGTCGAGCCGAGTTTGCCGGAAAGATCGCCGGAAGCCACCAGACGTGCGATCGCGCCATTCGCGGCGGCATCGACGCGCTGGGCGGCGGGGGAAAGCGTGCCATCGGCGAACAGGCCGACGACGAGGCAGGCGGCGGTGCAGGTTTCCGCAGCGTGTTCGATGAAAGTGAATTGCAGGGACATGATCGAATTCCGATGGTGGGCATCGTGCCGGGTGAATCCCGACGGCTCCATTGTCGGGGTGACGAAGTCGCAATGTTACGGCCCGCCGATGGCCGTCGCGCCGCGTCGATGGGCGGAAGCGGTTCCCGGCTCGGCTACAATTAAGGCGACGTAAACGCGGGTACGTGTGCAATCGCGACAGTCATACCCGCCCGCGACGCACGAAACAAAAAGAGAACAAGTTTACTGCATCATGCGATTTCCCACTCTGCGCATCATCGATCGCTACCTCGCGCGCGAGATTCTGATCAGCTTCATCGCGGCGACCGCGATTCTGCTGCTGGTCAGCGTCGGCGGCACGGTGGCCGATCTGCTCAACAAGATCGCGCGCGGGCGCATACCGGCGGAGTTGCTGTTCACGTTGATCGGGCTGCGCACGGTCGATGCGTTGACCCTGCTTGCGCCGCTCGCCGTGTTCATCGGCGTGCAACTCGCCTACGGGCGGTTGTATCGGGAAAGCGAAATGGCCGTGTTCGCCGCTTCGGGGCTGCCGATGACCGGCCTGTTGCGGCCGTTGCTGTTGCTCGCGGTGCCGCTGGTGATGGCGATGGCGCTGATTTCGTTCTGGTTGGCGCCGGCGGCCGTGCGCCTGTCGCAAAATCTCGTGTTGCAGGCCAATCGTTCGCTCATCATCGCCGGGCTGGAACCGGGCCGGTTCGTCGAATTGCCGAACAACGACGGCGTGATGTACGTCGAGGCGATGAGTGCGGATGGCGTCAAATTCAAGAAAATGTTCGTCGCCAGCGAGCGCACCGAACATTTCGACAAGCCGGCAGTGGGTACGGCGACGCCGGGCGCGCCGACCGCGCCGCCGCCGGTGCGCATCAATGTCATCACGGCGGCCGATGGCGAGCTCTATCACGACGTCAATGGCAGCGAGCGTTACCTGCGCCTCAATGACGGCTTCCGGGTCGAGGGCATTGTCGGTGCGGACAACTATCGTCTGCTGCGCTTCGAGCGCAACGACGTGCGCTTGAGCGAATCCGAACCGGACGCCAACGCCGAGGCGGTCAAGCGCGCCGCGCCGACGTCGGTGCTGCTGC
>JAFEFR010000036.1 GCA_018240485.1 Pseudomonadota bacterium | reverse complement strand
GTGCTGCCGCCGCGTTTTTCGCTCACCGGCTGGCCGACGCGATGAGCGCCATGCCATCGCATCCCCACGTGCGCATGCGCGCGGGTGCGCGAGCGCCGGCCTGCGGGCCTTGGCGCTGGCATGAGAGGGATTCGGTATACGGCCATTCGCGTGATCTTGGTGCTCCGCCGGGTGGTGCCACAGTTACCTTACTTGGGGGGCCGTGCGCAAGCGAGTACACTGACCAAGAAGCAGACTGCTGGACGCCGCACGCAGCGACAAGGCACAGCTCGTCACCAACCCCGCCTTGCTCGCCAAGCTTGCCCGCCGCTAAGGAGAACGCCATGACTCAAGTGACGGTTTCGATTCCAGACGAACTCGCGCAGCGCACACGCAACGCCGGCCTGCTGTCCGATGTCGCCATTCGGCAACTGCTCGAGGACGCCATGCGTCGCGAGGCCGGACGCGAGCTGCTCAAGCTGGCCGAGGACATTCGCGCGGCGGGCATTGCGCCGATGAGCGAGGACGAGATCGTTGCCGAGGTGAAGGCGGTTCGCGCCGAACGCCGCGCCCGTCCGTCCTGATCGTGCGTCTGGTTCTCGACACCAACGTCGTCGTCTCGGCGCTGGCCTTCGGCGGCACGCCGCTGCAATTGCTGCACGCGGCCGTCACCGGCGACGTGTTGCTGTTCACATCAAAGGCGCTGCTCGCCGAACTGCGCGAAGTGCTGGCCCGGCCGCACCTCGCCGGGCCGCTGGCGCGCAAGCAATCCTCGGTCGAGCAGGCCATCGCCAAGTACGGCGAACTCGCGCTGCGCGTTGCACCCACGTCCGTTCCGCGCGTCGTGCCGAACGATCCCGACGACGATCACGTCATTGCCTGTGCCCTCGCCGCTCGTGCCGATGGAGTGTGACCTAGATTTTGTGTAAACGGGTCACAGGCAGGAAACTGCCACCTGACCCGGAGACACAATGACTACGACCAAGCATGAAGTACCCGAAGAACTGTTGACCGGCCTGCTGGCCAACTACAAAAAACCGGAAGACCTGATCGGCGAAAACGCCCCCTCACCCAACCCTCCCCCCCCGAGCGGGCTCGGGGGAGAGGGCTTGCTCCGCGCTGAGATTCAGCGCTAATCAGGTCACCCGATCATCCGCCGACGCAGGCGCAGCGCCTCAACGCAAGCGCTGCTCGTTCGCCACGCCATGCGGTACGTGCCCGGTGGCAACGTGCATGCGTGCGGATTCGAC
This sequence comes from Pseudomonadota bacterium, assembly GCA_018240485.1. Taxonomy (GTDB): domain Bacteria; phylum Pseudomonadota; class Gammaproteobacteria; order Xanthomonadales; family Rhodanobacteraceae; genus Rudaea. Next base: position 17,496 of record JAFEFR010000036.1, on the reverse strand, counting down.
GTTGTGCGCGGAGTCGTCGAAAAAAATGTCGGCTGCAAAGGTTTCCAGGAAGGGGCCTTTGTCGCGACCACCGAGGAACAACGCTTCGTCCAGGCGCACGCCCCAATGGCGTAGCGTCAGGATCACGCGCTTGTGCGCGGGGGCCGAGCGTGCGGTGACGAGGGCGGTGCGGATCGGCGAATCCGCTTCGGGGAAGGCCTCCTGCAAGCGATGCAATGCCGCGAGAAAATCGCGAAACGGGCCGCCGCAGAGCGGCTGGTCGACGCGCTCGACCTCATGGCGATGGAAGGCTTCGACGCCTTGTTCCTGCGACACGCGTTCGGATTCGTCGCTGAAGATCACCGCATCGCCGTCGAAGGCGATGCGCAATTGATCCGAGGTTGCCGCCGGCGCCTTCGACGGCAGGATCGTGGCCGCGGCGATGCCCGCCGCCAGCGATGCCTTGACGCTATCCGGGTTGGCCGAGAGAAACAATTGCGCACCGAACGAACGGACATACGGCCATACCGGCGCACCCGAAGTGAACGCCGCACGCGCGATGTCGAGCCCGTAATGCTCGATCGAATTGAAGATGCGCAGGCCGGTATCGGTCGAATTGCGCGACAGCAGAATGACTTCGACCCGTGGCGGTGCCGGCAGAGGCGGATTGAGCCGGAGCAACTTGCGCACGAGTGGAAAGGCGATGCCCGGTGTCAGCGGGTCGTTTTCACGTTCGCGCTGATAGGCATGAAAGGCGTCCAACCCGGCCTGTTCGAACAGCTGATGACTCTCAGCCATGTCGAACAGGGCACGCGAGGTGATCGCAACGATCAAACGGTCGGAAGTTTCCGGTTCGGACATGCCGCGATTTTACTCCAGCGGTCGTCAACCGCTCCGATCACCGGAGCAAGTCCGCACCAGAAACAAAGTGCGTCGGAACGCAACAAAATTATGTAAATGTATTTTTTTGTAATTTGCAGTAATATTATCGTGCAGTTAAATCCGAATTTCCCGCTTGCCTGCCGAGTCGATGCGCATACGGTAACCGACTGGCTGTGCGATCACGATGCCCTTGGCCATGACCGTCGAAACCAAAATCGATTCGCTTTCCCCGACCCGGGCCTGGCCACTACTTGCCTCGCTCACCACGCCGCACGGCAGGCGAAAAAGTTTCTTTGAAAATGCGCGGCTGACTTACGCCGGCGCACGCAAACGCACGTTCAAACGCGCTCGTTTTCTGCTTCTTGCCGCAAGCCGATATCGGCTGCACGACGTTTGGTTTCGGCTGCTCGAATCGCCAGCCATGCAGCCCATGCTGGTGCGCCAGCCCTTGCTGCGCGCAAAAATCCAGCATAGCTACGTGCTGAGCGGCATCGGTACCGCCGATCGTCTGTTGCTCGCGAGTGAGCATTTTCGCGCGTTTCTGGATCGAGTTCCGCCTGCCTTTGGTGCGATGATTTATCAAGGTGCCGGCCTGCCTCTCGCCGAAATCGAGACCCCAAGCGCGCGCTATGCGCTACGTCTGTTGCATCTGCCGCATTGTTGGCAGGAGGGCGAAATGTCGCTTGGCTTGTTCGAGAACGCCATGCTGATCGGTTCGGCAACGCTTGTTCTCGGCACGGCGCATGATTTTTCCCCGGAACGGCCGGATGAAATGGCGCTGTTCGTCGGTGGCCTGCAAGGCCTGCAGGGCGGCGATGGCCAGGATGCCTTTCGCCGAGCGACGAAAGCCATGCAGGGGCTGCGTCCTTTCTCGTTGCTGATTCATGCTTTGCGCTCGCTGGCACGCAGCCTCGGTGCGCGGCACCTGCTCGCCGTTGCCGATGCGCACCACGCTTTGCGCTACAAGCGCGCCAAACGGCGCATCCACCTGAGCTACGACGACATCTGGCGCGAGCATGCCGCCACCACCACGGCCAGCGGCATGTTCGATCTCGGTACTGCCACCGTGCTCAAGGATCTGGCCGACATCCCCAGCCACAAGCGCGCCCAGTACCGGCGCCGCTACGCCATGATGGAAACGGTGGACGCAGACATCGCCGCGGCACTTCGCCACTGCGGCTGAGCGCGCTCGCTCAACAGGCGAACTGCTCGTTGAGAATGCGATCTTCGAGATTGTGCTCGGGATCGAACAGCAGGTCGACGGTGCGATCGCGGGATTCGCGGATACTGACTTCAATCACGTCGCGTACTTCGTTCGAATCCGCCGTCGCGCTGACCGGGCGCTTGTAGGGGTCGAGCACTTCGAGCTTGACCACGGTTCCCGCGCGCAGAATCGCACCACGCCAGCGACGTGGGCGAAACGGGCTGATCGGCGTCAACGCGAGCACATCGGCGCCGAGCGGCAGAATCGGCCCGTGTGCGGAGAGGTTGTACGCCGTCGAGCCCGCGGTCGTGGAGACCAGAATGCCATCGCACATCAGCTCGTCGATTTTCACCGCACCATTGAGCGAGACGCGAATATGCGCGGCTTGCTTGGTCTGGCGCAGGAGCGAGACTTCGTTGAACGCCAGCGAAGTCGATGTACTGCCCGACTCGCCGATCGCCTCCATGACCAGCGGCTTGAGTACGGTCGGCTGCGCACGCGCGAGGCGATCGATGAGCCCCTCTGCGCGGAACTGGTTCATCAGAAAACCCACGGTGCCGAGTTTCATGCCATACACCGGCTTGTTCAGCGCAAGATGACGGTGCAACGTACGCAGCATGAATCCGTCGCCGCCGAGGGCGACGATCACATCGGCATTTTCGAGCGGCACATCCGCGTACCGGGCGCGGACTTCGGCGAGCGCGGCTTGCGCCTCTTCAGAGCGGCTGGCGACGAAGGCGATGGAAGGCTTGAGCACGACGACTCCGCGCGGAAGTTGTCGGGATTCTACCCGCATTGCCACAGCTTGTGCCGCAGATTACCGATTCGTCATCTTCTGAAATGATCTCGCCAATCGACACCATCCAAGCGACAATACAGGGACATTTCGAGCACCCGGCTCTGCCAACCTTCCCTTTCATGCCGATTATCGCCCTACCGCTGAAGTTCGCACTGCGCTGCCGCTGGCGGCACGCGATCGCAATGACTGGAGCGTTCTTGCTGAGCGGATGCGCGATGTGGCACACGGCCATCCCCGATCTGCCCAGGGACGCGCCCGCCTCGTGGCAAGCGCGACATTCCTCGGGCGAGTTTCGCCCCGACCTCGATCATTGGTGGCGCGCCTTCGGCGATCCGGTACTGAACGACCTGATAGAACGCGCCTTGAAGGAGAACCTCAACATCCAGATGGCCAGGGAGCGCTTGCAGGCTGCGCGCGCAGTACGCCATGCGAGTCGCAGCCTGTTTTGGCCGAACCTCAACTTCCGCACCTACATCGAGACGACCCCCAATGCGAGCACCGGCTTCCTCGAAGTCGGTCTCGATTCGACCTGGGAGTTCGGCTTCTTCGGCCGCGCGACCGGCAACAAACGTATCAACCTCGCCGACGAAAACCTGGCGATCATCGATGCGGCAGCAATGCGCGTCACCGTCGTGGCGGAAGTCGCGCGCAGCTATATCGAGTTGCGCTCGGCACAGGCGCGCGCAGAGACCCTGGATCGAGTCGTCGAATCACGCACCCATCAAGTCACGCTTGCGCAAACTCGCCTGCTGACACATCTCGGCACTCCACTTGAGGTGGACCGTGCTCGAACCGAGTTGCTGCAGGCGCAAAATGAGGCAGCCGAACCCGCCCTCACCATAACCCAGACCCGCCAAGCCATCGCCGTACTGCTCGGCACAACGTCGCCCGACCCGATCTTGCTTGCGCAGGCGAAACCGCCCGTATTGCCGACCATCGAAATCGGTGAAGTCCCTGCCGACCTGGTGCGCACGCGACCGGACATTCGTCGCGCAGAACAAAACGTCGTGCGTGCCGCCGGTGAACTGGGCATCGCACGTGCCGATCTGTGGCCGAAACTCGGGGTCTTTGCCACGCTGATTTCGTCTACCGCACTGACCAAAACCCATCTCAACGACGACTTTGTTTTTGTTCCAGGCCCAACGATCTCACTGCCGATCGTCGACTGGGCAGCGCGGCGCCAGGTGGCCAACGCGCGTGAGCACGCCTTGCAGGCCTCTGTGCTCGCCTACCGCGAAGCCGTGATCGAAGGCGTGGCCGAAGCGCAGACCGCACTGGCACAGTTCGACACGAAAAGCGCGCTGGTGCAAAACCTGGGCGAATCGCTGGAAATGAGTGCAAGAGCGGCAAAATCCGCGCAGACCCTGCAGCGCATCGGACTTGGCGACGGCATCGACAGCGCAAACGCGGAAATCATCGCAAACCAGGCGCGCCTCGGACACAACCTCGCCGAACGCGATCGTTCGCTGGCCTATATCGCACTCTACAAGGCTTTCGGCGGCGCAATTCCTCCGTTGGCCAAGGACATCCACCACCAAGGGCTGCCATAGTGGTCGCCCTCGCTCGAAAAACCCTGATCTATGAATGGCGCAAGTTTCTTCCTGCGGCCCTTGCCGTTGCGTTTTCCGGATTGCTGCTATTGATGATGACTGCATTGATGTTCGGCATCTTTTCCAGCGCCGGTGTCTACGTCAGCCGCTCCGGTGGCGACATCTGGGCAGGCTATCCGGGTACGCAGACCGTGGAACTGGGCCGACCGATTCCGCGCGACACCGAAGTCTGGCTGCAAATGGATCCCGATGTCGTCCAGGTGGAGCCGTTCCAATGGCTCGATGGCGATTGGCGCGGCCCGGTCGAACGCGGCAGCGTGTCGGTGTTCATCTCCGGGATTGAGCCGGCGCCGAACGGGTTGATGTTCTCGCACGTTCTGAGCGCAGCCGAGCGGGCCATGCTGTCCGAACCGGGCGCCGTGATCGTTGATGGTGCCGATTTGTCCAAGCTCGGCCTCGGCATCGGCGGCACGGCATTCCTCAACGGCCATCGTGTCCGGATCGTCGCTGCCGCCAATGGACTGCGCACGCTCGGTGGCGTCAATATCGTGACTTCGATTGCGACGGCACGCACCCTCGTCGGCGACCCAGCGGAGCGCGACAAGGTCGCCTACTATGTCGCCCGCCTTGCCCCCGGCGCGAATCCGGATGCGGTACGCGGTCGCCTCACCCCTGTCGCCAGCGCGCACCGCTTCGCCGTGTGGACTCACGATGAGTTTGCCTGGAATGCCGCAACCTACTGGATGTTCGAAACCGGCGCTGGTCTTGGCTTCATTTTCCTGTCTTTCGTGGTGTTTCTCGTTGGCGTCGTCATCACCAGCCAGACGCTGTTCGCCGCCGTGGCAAGTTCGGTGCGGGAATACGCCATGCTCAACGCGCTCGGCGCGGGCATCGGCACGCTGCGACGCGTGATTCTTGAGCAAGCATTCTGGGTCGGCGCGATCGGCATCGTTTTCGGTGGCCTCGTCAGCCTCACATTGGCGCTGCTCGCGCACGGTCAGGACGTGCCGATCGCATTCAACTACATCGCTGCAATCGCCTGTGGCGTTCTGGTCATGACGATCGCGTTGATCTCCGGGCTCCTCGCCGTCGGCGCGATCAATCATCTGGAGCCGGCAAACCTGCTGCGCTGACCATGACCGCCCTTCTCGCCGAGCACATCACCAAAAGCTACACCAGCGGCCACGTCGAGACGCCGGTCCTGCAGGGCATGTCGATCGCCTTGAACGAGCGCGAATTGACGCTGGTGCTCGGCCCCTCCGGCTCCGGCAAGAGCACGCTGCTGGCAATTCTCTCCGGCCTGCTCAAGCCGGATCGCGGCCATGTCGCCGCGCTCGGCGAAGATCTGTGGAAGAAGTCCCGCGCCGATCTGGAAAAATTTCGTCTCGAACACACCGGCTTCGTGTTCCAGGGGTTCAATCTGTTTCCGGCCCTGACCGCACTCGAGCAAGTCATGCTGCCGCTCGCCTATCTCGGCTTGCCTCGACACACCGTGCGCAACATGGCGCTCGCTTCGCTCGAAGAAGTCGGCCTCGCCTCGCGCGCGCATCTGCGCCCGATCGAGTTGTCCGGTGGCGAGAAGCAACGCATCGCCATCGCCCGAGCACTGGCGAAGAAGCCACAATTTTTGTTCGCCGACGAACCAACCAGCGCGCTCGACTCGGTCAACGGCAAAAATGTCATCGACGCTTTGCACCGCGTCGCTCGCGTCTACGGCGCGACCGTCGTCTGCGTCAGTCACGACACGCGCCTCGCCGCCGACGCCGACCGCATCGTGCACATGGCCGATGGGCGTATCCTCTCCGACGTGCAGCAGATCAGCGCCTCGGCACCTTCTCGTTCAAAATCCGCAGAAATGCCATGACGAACTCGTTGCAGCAATCCGCATTACCCGCTCTTTCGGAACACTCCGAAATTCAACCCATCGCTTTGCCCGCCTGCGGGCACCCAGGACGCTGGATTTCGGCTTTCGTCGCAACGGCCCTGATTTTGTCGCTTGCCGCATGCGGCAAATCGCCGACACAATCGGCATCCGCTGCGCCAAACACCACGTCCATTTCGAAATTCGTCGCCATCGCACGCGGTCGCGTCGACGTGCAGGGCGGTCTGGTTCATGTCGCCGCCTCGCGTGATGGCATCGTTGCCGAATTGCCGAAAGCGGCCGGCGACGAGGTCACGGTCGGAGATGCGCTCGTCGTGCTCGATACAAAGCAGGCGCGAATCGCCCTCGATGCGGCCAAAGCCGAACTCAACGCCACAACCGCGCAGGGCGCCATGCTGCGCGCCAAACAACCTGGCCTCAAATTGCGCGCCGAACGCGTGAGCGCAGCGTCCGCAGCCGGCGCGGCCACCGGGCAATCGGCCGACGACGCAAGGCAAGCCTTGGCGGAGTTGCATGCCGAGATCATGGTTTCCGATGCGAATATCGAAACCGCGAAGCAGAAAGTTCGTCAGGCCGAATACGAGATCGACGCGCGAACGCTGCGTGCGCCGGTACCGGGTCGCATCGTTTCGCGCGCGACCCACATCGGCGACGTCGTTTCGCCCTCTTCCGGAGAACTCGTCGAACTGCTGCCATCGGCGCCGCGCATCGTGCGCGCCGAACTCAACGAGGGCTTCGTCAACAAAGTCGGCATCGGCATGAGCGCGGAAATATCGAGCGAAACCGATCCGGGCAAGCCGCAAACCGCACGCGTGATTCGCATCGGCGAAGTGTTCGGCCCGAGCAAACTCAACGAAAGCGCGCAAGAATCGACCGATGCACGTGATGTCGAATGCATCCTCGAACTGCCCGACAACACCCTGAAAGTCGGCCAGCGCGTGCAGGTGCGGTTTCTTCCGACCACGAAATAACGCCTGCATCGCAACGCCTGCCGATGCGGCAACTCGCGATAGATTGGCGCCGCGCAGCCAATGGCCGTGCCGTGCGGCGCCCGATGCTTATGCGCCCTGCTGGATCAAATGCGCAAGACGGCGCACCGCAACGGATACGATCGGGTAGTCGGTCACGACCTGCGAGCGCATGTCGGCAAACATCGCCAGGGTAAATTTCAGCGCAGGATCGTCGCGATTGAGCCACGCGGCAACGAGATCGCCTCCTTGCCCCTTGCCGCTCGCCAATACCTGCGCGGTGAGGGCGCGATGCTGCGCGTACAATTCGTCGCGCAGGCCGCCGCGCGCTTGCGCATGCCATTGCGATTCCACCGGTAACGCCTCGATTTTCTGCATCAGCCAATTCAAATCGAGCGACTCGCCAAGGCCGAAATACACCTTTGCCGCTTCACCGATCTTGAGCTTGTGGTCGTTGGCGACGTGAATGATGTCGAGACCCGAGCCGGGTGTGCGCAAGCCAGCCAGTTCATTGCCGAGCGCATCGGGGAACCCCGCTTCCTTCCAACGCTGCTGCTCGCTCTCGTACGCCGCACGCTCGCTGGGCGTCGACACATCGTAGAGCTGTTTGCGCAACTCCTGCATGCCCTTGTGGTACTTGGCCACCGCGGCGGCGATGTCGAGCCCTTCGTCGGCGTGGTTGAGCAGCCAGCGCGTGGTGCCACGCAGGCACTGCCAGATCACAAGCAGCGCGTCGATCTGCGCGTTGCCGTTGACCTTGCCGTCGAGCGCTTCGATCTGCGCCCACATGTCGCGCGCATCGAATACCTCGCGTGCGATGTTGTAGGCGCGCGCCACCTGCGCCGGCGTCTTGCCGGTGTCCTCGCCCATGCGCAACACGAAGGTAGCGCCCATGCGGTTGACCATCGAATTGGTCACCGCGGTGGCGATGATTTCGCGCTTCAGGCGATGGCGCTCCATGTGGCCGGCGTACTTTTCCTGCAACGGCCCGGGGAAATAGCGGCGCAGTTCCTTCGACAGATACGCATCTTCCGGCACATCGGAATCGAGCAATTGCTGGAACAGCACGATCTTCGAATAGGACAGCAGGATCGACAGCTCGGGCCTGGTCAAACCCAGGCCGCGCGCCTTGCGCTCGGCAAACTCGGCATCGCTCGGCAGAAATTCGATCTGGCGATCGAGCAGGCCTTGCGATTCGAGCGTGCGGATGAAGTGCTGCTTCGACCCCAACCGCTGCACGGACATGCGTTCCATCAGGCTGATCGCCTGATTCTGCCGATAGTTGTCGGCAAGCACGAGGCGCCCCACTTCGTCGGTCATCGCCGCAAGCAATTGATTGCGGCCCTCGACGGTCAATTCGCCGTTCTTGACCACATCGTTGAGCAAGATCTTGATGTTGACCTCATGGTCGGATGTGTCCACGCCGGCGGAGTTGTCGATGAAGTCGGTGTTGAGCAACACCCCGTTCAACGCCGCTTCGATACGCCCGCGCTGGGTGAAACCCAAATTGCCGCCTTCGCCGACAAGTTTGCAACGCAGCTCGCCGCCGTTGATGCGGATCGCGTTGTTGGCGCGATCGCCCACGTCGGCATTGGTTTCCACTTCGGCCTTCACGTAGGTGCCGATGCCGCCGTTCCAGAGCAAATCCACCGGCGCTTTCAGAATTGCGCGCTTGAGATCGTTCGGCGCCAATGCCTCGACACCGGCATCCAGGCCGAGCGCTTCGCGGATTTCCGGCGAAATCGGAATCGACTTTGCCGTGAGGGGATAGATGCCGCCGCCCTTGCTGATGAGCGTCGCGTCGTAGTCCGCCCACGACGAACGCGGCACCTTGAACATGCGCTCACGCTCGGGGAAGGTTTTTGCCGCATCCGGATTCGGATCGAGAAAAACGTGACGATGATCGAATGCCGCGACGAGACGAATGTGTTTCGACAACAGCATGCCGTTGCCGAACACGTCGCCGGACATGTCGCCGATGCCGACGCAGGTGAAATCCTGCGATTGCGAATCGCGGCCGAGCGCGCGGAAATGGCGCTTGACCGACTCCCACGCGCCCTTCGCGGTGATGCCCATGCCCTTGTGGTCGTAGCCGACCGAGCCGCCCGAGGCGAATGCGTCGCCGAGCCAGAAATCGTGTTCGGCGGAAATCGAGTTGGCGATGTCGGAAAACGTCGCCGTGCCCTTGTCGGCGGCGACGACGAGGTAGGGATCGTCCGCATCGTGACGCACGCAATTCTGCGGATGCACGACCTTGCCATCGACCAGATTGTCGGTGATGTCGAGCATGCCGTTCATGAACAGGCGATAGCAGGCGATGCCCTCGGCGAGTTGCGCGTCGCGGTCGCCGCCGACGGGCGGACGTTTGACGAAGAAACCGCCCTTCGAGCCGACTGGCACGATGACCGTGTTCTTCACCATCTGCGCCTTGACCAGGCCGAGCACTTCGGTACGGAAATCCTCGCGTCGATCCGACCAACGCAGGCCGCCGCGCGCTACCGGGCCGAAACGCAAATGCACGGCTTCCACGCGCGGAGCGTAGACGAAGATTTCGCGGTACGGCCGCGGCTTGGGAAGGTCGGGCACGCGCGCGGGATCGAACTTGAACGAAATGTATTCGCGCGGCTTGCCTTCGGGCGTCTGGAAATAGCTCGTGCGCAACATCGCGCCGACCACGCCGAGGTAAGCGCGCAGGATGCGGTCCTCGTCGAGACTCGCCACATTGTCGAGCAGCAGTTTGATTGCACCGACAATGGCGTTGTACTGCTCCTCGCGCGAGCCGGCAACGGCAGCCAGCGGGGCATCGAGGAGGGTCGTGCGCTGATCCTTCAACGCCTCCGGCAACAACGTCTCGATTTCCTTCTGCAGGCGCTTTCTCTGGTGCTCGATGTCACCGTGCGACCAGGTGTCGCGCGCCGGATCGAACTTGGTCTCGAACGATTGATACAGCAGCGCGGACAACAGCGGATAGCGATTGAGTGTGTCCTCCATGTAGCTCTGCGAGAACGGCACGCCGGTCTGCAACAAATACTTGCACAGGCCGCGCAGCATCGCCACCTGACGCCAATCGAGGTTGGCCGCCAGAATCAGTTTGTTGAATCCGTCGCTTTCGGTCTGGCCGCGCCAGATGCGCTCGAAACTCTGCTGGAACGTCTCACGCACGGTGTCGAGATCGAAATCGAAGCGTCCGGCGGGCTGCACTTCAAAATCCTGGATCACGATCGTCGTGTCGCCGACGTGCATCTCGTAAGGGTGCTCGGACAAGACCTTCATGCCCATGTTTTCGAGCATGGGCAACACTTCGGTCAACGTGATCGGCGTGCCATGTCTGAACAACTTGAATCGCAGATTCGACTCGCCACGCGCGCGATAGAGGCTCAGGCGGATGTCGTCCGCGCCCTTCAGACTTGCCGCCGCTTCGACATCGGCCGCAGCAACGGCAGAGGACACTTCTTCGATGTAACCGGCCGGCAAGGCGCGACCGTAGCGGTTGGCCAGACGCGAGCCTTTGTCTTCGCCATGCTTGCGCACCAGCGTCTCGCGCAATTCGTCGTGCCAATTGCGCACGATCTCGCCGATCTGACTTTCCAACGCGACCACCTCGCAGTCCGGCTTGTCGCCCGCTTTCGGGCGGATGACGAGATGCACGCGCGCGAGCGGCGATTCGCCCATCTGCACGGAAGAATCGACGCGCTCGCCGTGGAAGGCGCGCTTGAGCAGGGCTTCGATTCGCTCGCGCACATCCGTGTTGAAGCGCTCGCGCGGCACGAACACGAGGCAGGAGAAAAAGCGCCCGTATTTGTCGCGGCGCACGAACAGGCGTGAACGTGCGCGCCCCTGCAAGTGCATGATGCCGCTCGCGGTGTCGAACAATTCGTTCTCGCTGGATTGGAACAACTCTTCGCGCGGCAACGTCTCGAGAATATTGCGCAGCGTCTTGCCCGAATGCGAATCGCGCTTGTAGCCGGAGCGGCTCATGACGGCTTCGTATTTTTGCCGCACCAGCGGGATTTCCCACGGCCGGCGCGTGTACGCGCCCGAGGCATAGAGGCCGAGGAAGCGATGCTCGGCGACCGGCATGCCTTGACCGTCGAATTCGAGCACGCCGATGTAATCCATGTAGCCGCCGCGATGGACGGTCGAACGCGCATTGGTTTTGGTCAGAATGATGGCGTCGCCCGTTCCCGCCTTGCGCAGTTCGTGGGAAACCATGCTTTTGAGCGATCGCGGCGCCACTTGGCGCTCGTTGCCGCGCAGGATGCCCAGCCCCGTCTGCGGCACAGCGACCAGCACGGAATCTCCTGCCTGTTCGGTGACGCGGTATTCGCGATACCCAAGGAACGTGAAGTGATCCTCGGCGGCCCAGCGCAAGAATTCCTGCGCATCGGCGACACCGGCCGCATCGAGCGGCAACTGCCACTTGCCGACGTTGTCGGCCATGTCGGCCATTTTCGACTTCATGGCAGCCCAATCGGCCACGGCAACGCAAACATCGTGCAAGGCGACAAGCATCGCTTTTTGCAAACGGTCGATCTCGGCCGGCTCGCTGAGTCGGTCGACCTCGATGTGCATCACCGATTCGGGTTTGCCCTTGTTCGATTCATCGGCAGCAAGACTCAGCAGGTTGCCGCCCGCATCGCGCGCGACGAAATACACCGGATGAATCAGCCCGTGCAGCGACAGCCCCTGCTCGTGGGCGGCAAGGCCGACCGAATCGACGAGAAACGGCATGTCGGCGGTGGCCAATTGCACGACGGTGTAGTTGGATTCCCATCCGTCGCTTTCGATGCTCGGATTGAACACGCGCACGCTGGGCACGTTCGCGGCGCGTATGCGCGTGAAATCCATCAGCCCGCGCAACAGCGCAGCCCAGGTCTTCGCATCGCGAACGGCAAGATCGTCTTCGGAAATGCGGCTGAAAAACCGTTCGACGAAGGTGCGCGCCTGCTGCAGCTGCGAGGCGGAAGGGAGATGCGGCTGAAGCTCGGTGAGAATGGCATCGATCGCCACGGCGATCGGAGCGGATTTCGCGTTCATGACGATATCGTTCCCTGCGTGTTGACGGTTGCCGGCGCGATGCCGGGCGTGAGCGAATTATAAGCCGCTTCGATTGGCCATGGCGGAGCCACTTCATCCGCTCCGGCTCGGGCGCCGGCTCAGGTAAAGTTCACTTTGCCGCAGGATGGTCTTCATCGCATTGCCAAATCGGCAAGCGGTTGATGTGCCCGCAATCTCGCGCGCCCGCCTTGATGGTCAACGCATGCGCTGCGGGTTTCGCGTCAATCCGCGTCGACTTCGCGCCAACGCCATGCCGCGAGCAGCAGAAAACTTGCCAACAAGATTACCCCTGTCGCTGCGAGCAAGGCATGTTCGCGCAACGCATCGATCGTTCTGGCGGCAAGCGCACTCAATCGACCGGCTTCCCGCGGCGCTGTGAATGCAAACCACTTTGCGCCGGCAGCAGTTTCGGCTTCGATGCGAAAATCGTGTGCCGGCGCATGCTTCACGATTTGCCGCCATTCTTGCGGTGACCCCGCAACCGGTCGAATCGACTTGCTGCCGATTGACAGCGCAAGGCCGGCTGCGGGCAAGTCACCGACCACATCGAGAATCAGATAGGGCCACTGGGTTTGCATTGGCAACGATCGAAAAATGCCGGCATTGTGTTCGCCTTCCAGGATATAGGAGCCATACGCAGGCTGTACAGGCTGGGCGACGTCCGGCGCGAAGCCACCCGGCACGAAGGCCGCCGCTGCAACGGGCGAATCGACTTGCAATGGCAACGGCTTGCGTATCGACGCAGGCAAAACCTCACGGACGGCCGGATCGTCCAGTAGCGTCTTGAGCCGGGGGATGGCCCAATACGGGGCCGGCGGAAATCCAGGAGCCTCGAAAGCCCCCGCATCGCCACGCAGATAGTTGGCCACGCGTTGCGAGCTGGTCGTCAGCCATTCGGCGCGGCGCGCGATGCCCTCGATGTTTGCCGGAACGCGCGCGGCCGTACCCAGAGCGAACAGCATGCCGACCGCCACCGTCACCGGCACGGGCTGGAACCACCGGCGCGGAGCCGCCGACGCCATCTCACGCAACAGGGCATACAAATTCATCAATGGCCAAAAGACGACCACGTCGAGATAGCGATTGGGCAGGGTATCGCCGACGATATGCCGATAGATCGCCATCGCACCGATTTGTCCAGCCAGCCACAAGCCGAATCCGAACACGAACCAATCCATGCTTTCGAGGCTGCCGCGCCGGAGCAGGCGCCAGGCGAAGAAGCAGAAAGGCAATGAGACCAACAATCCCACGCTCGCCGAATTCGCATAAGGCCACGCGGCGCAGGTGAGAATACGGATCACCCAGAATGGCTCGCCGTTCGATGCCGAGGGGGATTCCACCGTCATCGCACGCTCCGCATGCAGGAAGAGCCAAACGCCGATCAGGGCGATGGCCAACCCCGCTGCGGCGCCAATGACGAAAAGGTGCGCGCGCTCGTGGCTGTGCCGACGACGCAACAGCATGACCCCTGCCGCAATCGCGGGCGCCAACAAACCCGGCCCCATGCTTGCCGTCGCCACTGCCGCCGCAATCGCGAACGCCGCGATCCGGCTCGGGCGAGTCGTTTCCAGGCTGGCCGCGAACCACAGACAAAAAAGGGTGCCCAGCAAAACAAAGTAGAACTGGTTCTGGAATCCATGCATGGCATCCACCCACCCCAGCGGGATCGCCCCGATGACGGCGAACAGGCAGGCGAATCCGAATATGCCCGCAGGGGCGCGGCGGAAAAACAGCCACGCGGGGACGCACCACACGGCGGCGGCGAGAAATGCGTCGAACAGGGCGACGGGAACGTTGTCGAATTGACCGTGGTTGAGCGCCAAAGCCGCCACGAACACGAGCTTGGTAAAAAATATCGTGTGCTCGTTGTTCGGCGCGAACAAGTCGGCGATGCCCAACCCGCCACTCGCGAAGCCACGCGCAAGGCCGTCGATCAATATGTCCCATTCCTCCCACCACGGAATCGAATGGGCATACGTCGCCACCAACGCCACGCGAGTCGCCACGATGATCGTCGCCAACGCGGCCACGATCAGCAGCGTTTGTGGCCGACTCAACCGCATGATCAACGCAGCCCGGTTTCGTTGCGCGCGATGACCATGCGCTGGATTTCGCTGGTGCCTTCGTAGATCTCGGTGATCTTGGCGTCGCGGAAATAGCGCTCGAGCGGCATCTCCTTGGAATAGCCCATGCCGCCGTGAATCTGGATCGCCTGATGCGTGATCCACATTGCGTTTTCGGACGCGGTGAGCTTGGCCACGGCCGCCTCGGTGGAAAATTTGCCGCCGGTCTTGTCGGCCTGCTGCTTGGCCCAGGCGGCACGCAGCACCAGCCAGTACGAGGCGTCGAGCTTGCACTTCATGTCGGCGATCTTCTGCTGGATCATCTGGAAGCTGCCGATGGATTGGCCAAACGCCTTGCGCTCGCGCGCATAGACCAGCGTCGCCTCGTAGGCCGCGCGCGACAGACCAACCGCCTGCGAGGCGATGCCGATGCGGCCGGCATCGAGCACGCTCATCGCAACCTTGAAGCCCTCGCCTTCCACGCCAATCAGGTCTTCGGCGGGCACGCGGTAGTCGGTGAACTCGATCTCGCAGGTCGCCGACGCGCGGATACCGAGCTTGGGTTCGGTTTTGCCGCGATGGAAGCCGGCGCGTTCGGTGTCGATCATCAGCGCGCTGATGCCTTTGGCGCCTTTCGCCGGGTCGGTCATGGCGAATAGCAAAATGTACTTGGCGTGCGGCCCGGAGGTGATCCAGCTTTTCTTGCCGTTGACGACATAGCTGCCGTCGGCCTGTTTGACCGCGCGCAACTTCATCGCGGTGGCATCGGAGCCGGACTGCGGCTCGGTCAGCGCGAACGCGCCGATGGCCTTGCCCGATGCAATCGGCTCGACGTACTTGAGCTTCTGCTCGTGCGTGCCGAACTTGAGCAGGCCGTTGCAGTACAGCGTGTTGTTGACCGACATGATCGTCGAGGTGGCGCAATCGGCCGTCGCAATTTCGATCATCGCGAGCACGTAGGAAATCGAATCCATGCCCGCGCCGCCGTACTCGGCCGGCACCTCGATGCCCATCAAACCGAGCGCGCCCATCTCGCGGATGTTGTCGAGGGGGAACTCGCCCTTGGCGTCCAGTTCGGCGGCAACCGGCACGATGCGCTTCTGCGCGAAGTCGCGGGCGATGGCCTGAATGGAAAGCTGCTCTTCGCTGAAATGGAAATCCATGAAAAATTCCTGCGTGCTGTATCCCTTCTCCCGCTGGCGGAAGAAGGTGGCCCGTGGGGCCGGATGAGGGTGACGCCACGATCGTGCGTCCCTCCTCCCCGACCACCACCCTCACCCGAAGCCGCTTTGCGACTTCGACCTCTCCCGCCAGCGGGAGAGGTGGTTTTTTAATCTTACCGCTTTGTGTAATCGGCGAAATCGCAAGGCTTGCCCGGCAGGCGCTGACCGAGCATCCAGCCCAACAATCCGGGCGTGGCATAGGCCTGGTGCCAGATCACGTGCTCTTCTTCTGAGTACTCCGTGTAACGCGGCGCGCCCCCCATCGCACGCAACGCCCGCACGACCGCGCGCGAACCGACCATCGCACCACCATAGCCGGTTTCGATGTCGGTGTCGTTGTCCTTGCCACCGTGGAATGCCCACTGCGGCACATCGACGATCGGGGCCAGACCGGCAAGCTCGGTCATGCCCGACATCGGCACCCCTGCAGCAAAGCAGGCAGGCCAGGTTTTCAGCGCATCCCACACGCCGGTCGCGCCGTCGGAGATGCCGGTGAGGATCACCCGTCGCGCGTCGATCGGAAAGCGTCTTGCCGCATCACGCACGGCGGCGGCGATACGAGCCGGCGGCCAGTAGCCTTCGGTCGTCTCCGGCGCGAGGTAGACGAATGGGATATGGTTCGCGATCGCCCGATCGATCAATTCCATCGAACCGTTGCCGTAACCACCGAGCTGCGATTCGTTGTCGGTACCGTCTTGCCAATCGCCGTGCAGAAAGACGACCAAAGGCAAGAGTTCGCCGTTCTCGCGCCCCGGCGTGACGATCGCCCGGTACGGTACGCGCAAGGCATCCTGAGTCCAGAATTTTCCGAGTTCCGAATTTTCGACGGCGCGCGCCGTTCCTGCGCCCCACAGCGCGACCCATGCCGACACGAAATACGACCACCACGTTTTTCCCACTGCCACATCGACTCCCCACTACTCTCACCGCGACCACGAAAATGCCGCTGCGGCAACGGCGCCAGCATTTGACTCCGCCACAAAGCAAGCCTACTCTACGCGTATATCTTTCAATCAAGATGAAAAGATAGATGGATCTTGCCTCCACCTCATCGCTGCTGCGTCTGCTTTCCGACCCGACCCGAGTGCGGCTCATCGCCCTGCTCGAACGGGAAGAGTTGACCGTGGCCGAGTTGTCCGAGGTACTGCTTCTTGCCCAACCGCGCGTCTCCACGCATCTGGCCAAACTCAAGGAGGCCGACCTGGTGCGCGACCGCCGCGCGGGCGTGTCGGCCTATTATCGCTTCAATTCGGAACTGGACGCGAAATCTTCGGCTTTTCTGCACGCGTTGCGCGAGACGATCGACGATGCGTTGCTTGCAAACGATTCGCGCCGTCTGCCCACCGTGCTCACCCAGCGCGCGAAGGCCGAGGGCTGGGCCGACTCGGTTGCCGGCGACATGGAGCGACACTACTCGCCGGGCCGTACCTGGGAGACGCTGGCGCGTGCACTCGCCGGCTTGATCGATTGCAACGACGTTCTCGATATCGCCTCCGGCGACGGCGCGCTGGCCGAGCTGCTGGCACCACACGCACGCAGCCTCGTTTGCATCGACTCCAGCGAACGCGTCGTCCACGCCGCCCGCGCCAGACTGAAACCGTTCGCCAACGTCGAGGTGTCGCTTGGCGACATGCATGCGCTCGGTCTCGGCTCCCGGCAGTTCGATCTCGTGCTGTCGATGCACGCGCTCACCTACAGCGATACCCCGGCACAGGCCGTCGCCGAAGCCGCACGCGTCCTCCGACCAGGCGGGCGTTTGCTGGTGACGACCCTGGCCAAGCATGCGCACCGCACCGCCGTTGCGCCGTTCGATCATCGCAACCTCGGCTTCACGGAAGCCAACCTGTGTGAATTCGCGCGCAAGGCCGGCCTCAAGGTTTTGAACTGC
>JAFEFR010000369.1 GCA_018240485.1 Pseudomonadota bacterium | reverse complement strand
TTCAAGTGGCGAAGACAAGCGCGCATGATAACCCGATCGCCGATTTCGCGTGGTGGAATTCCTCGACGAATTGCCGTATCGGCGTCCCGCTCGTATCATCGCGATGTGTTTTCCCGTGTCTCGCCCCCAGGAGCCGTCATGTCAGGCAAGCCGAAGCTCATCTCGTTTTGCGTCGCCGCACTGGGCATCGCACTCGCCTTCGCGGCAACGACCGGCGCCGACGCGCGCGGCCGAGGCAACCGCAACGAGAATGCACGGCCCGGCCGTTTCGACTACTACGTGATCTCGCTGTCGTGGTCGCCCAGCTACTGTGCGATTCATCCCGGCGAAGCCGAGCAATGCGGCAAGGGCTACGGCTTCGTTCTGCACGGGCTGTGGCCGCAGTATCGCAATGGCAGCTGGCCACAACATTGTTCGACGAGCCGCGAGCCCGAAGAAGCGACGATCACGCAGATGCTGCCGATCATGCCAAGCCGGCACTTGATCGAGCACGAGTGGGAAACCCATGGCGCCTGCTCCGGGCTCGACCCGAAGGGCTATTTCGCGCTGGCCGAAGATGCGTTTTCGCGGCAGACGATTCCCCCCGCGCTGAAAACGCCGGCGACGTCGCCCGATCTGAGTGCGGACGACATCGTCAAGGCTTTCATCGATGTCAATCCCGGGCTCGACGACAACATGATCAGCGTGGAATGCAAGAACGGCGGCACGCTGGAAGAAGTGCGCATCTGCCTGGACAAAGACAACCTCTCGGTCAAATCCTGCGGCGGTCGCGTGCGCAATTCGTGCCGCGCGGGCAAGCTGACGATTCCTGCCGTACGCTGAGGCGAGGCCGGTCGGGCACGTTCCCGTCCGCCTTGTCGGGTCGCGTCATTCGACGAGCGCTTGTTCGAGCAGGCGACGGATCAATGCCTGCGTCGGCGCGGCAAGATCGTCGCGATACGCGCACGCGTCCTCATCCATGTAGCTGCACTGGGCGAGTTCGAGCTGCACGGCTTGCACGCCGTTGGCGGGATCGGCGTAGTGGCGCGTGATGTAGCCGCCCTTGAAGCGACCGTTGACGACAAATGTATATTTTTCCTGCCCCGCCAGCACGGCGTCGAGACGACGCTGCAAAGCCGGCGAACAACTGGCGCCGCCGACGGTACCGAGATTGAAATCAGGCAGTCGGCCCTCGAACAGGAACGGCAGGACCGCGCGAATGGAGTGCCCTTCCCAGAGCACGACGCGACCGTGCGCGGCGTGGATTCGCGCGATTTCCGCGGCGAGTGCCGCGTGATACGGCCGCCAGTACCGCTCGATGCGCTGCGCGACATCCTCGGGCGACGGCTCCTGCCCCGGCAGATACACCGGCTCGCCGGAAAACCGCACGATCGGACACAGCCCCGTGGTGTTCTGGCCGGGATACAACGACACATCGTCGGGCGGGCGGTTGAGATCGACGACATAGCGCGAACAGGTCGACGCGATGATCGATGCGCCGAGTTCACGCGCGAAGGCATACAAGCGCGAGACATGCCAATCCGTATCGGGCACGCGTTTCGCATCGGGCACGAGGCGCGCGGCGATATCGCCCGGCAACGCCGCGCCATCGTGCGGCAAGGAGACCAGCAGCGGCGCAGTGCCGCGATGCAGGGTATGCGTTTTCGTCATGGCGAATGCTCCGGTTTCAGTTCATCGCGACACCAAGATTGCCACGCTGCGCGCAAGGCCGATTCCACTTCGCGCGCATGACGATCCGCATCGCAAAGCTTTTCACGCACACGCACTCTCAGAGTCGTTCGCAGGTCATGCCGACGCATGGCGTCGTTCGCCAGATCGATTGCGCAACGCACATAGTCGTCGCCATTCCGCGCGATCAGTTCGTCCAGACCCAACGCAGTCAGCAAACTGGCGCTCTGGCGGCTCACCATCGTTTCGCCGAGGCAGGCGACGACCGGCAGCCCCATCCACAGCGCATCCAGGCTCGTCGCGCAACCGGAAAACGGAAACGGGTCGAGCGCGATATCGACTTCGGCATAGGCGGCCAATGCCTGTGCGTGCGTACCGTAGCCGAGCAATTCGAGGCGCTCGGCGGCGATGCCGTGTCTCGCGCAACGCGAGAGAAAATACGCGCGTTCGTCGGCCACGTCGAATCCGCGCGCTTTCAACCTCAGCACACTCCCCGGCACGCCGGCAAGAATGCGCGACCACGCCGCCAGCACGTCGTCGTTGAGTTTGTTGATCCGATTGAAACTGGCGAAACGCAACGGCCCGCCATCGCGCAGCGAGACCGGCGGCGCAGCGACCGGCGGCGACCCGCACAGTCGCCCGGACGGCAGCGTCAATACGCGCTCACTGTAGCGATGCGCAAATGCGACCGGACTGAGCGTCGCATCACTGAGCAACACATCGACCGCTTCGGTTCCCGTACTGTGAAAATAATCGAGCCAGCTAACTTGCACCGGTGCGGGCCGCTGTGCGAGCGCACGCAGACGATTGCCGGGGCTGTGGCCGGATAGCTCGACGAGTACGTCGATGCGGTCGGCGCGGATGCGCGCGCACAACGTCGCGTCGTCGAGTTCGTCGATGCGGTGCCATTCGTCAGCCGCGGCACGAAAGCGCGCGCTGGCCGCGTCGTCGATGCCGCCCGCGTCGTAAAGCACGTGCTTCGCCTCGCGACGATCGAACCGTTCCAGCACGGGAAGGAAAAAATCGGCGACGATGCCGGAGAAAAATCGCGGCGAAATCCAGCCGATGCGCAACGGGCGATCCGGGGCCGCATGCGGCAGGCTCGCAGCCCAACGCGGCGCGACCTGCGGCATGTGTCGCGCGGCCCAGTCGCGATGCGCGTCGGCGATGGCGTCGGCGCTCGATGCAGGATCGTGCTGCATCGCGATCAATCGCGCGCTGCCGGCGATCACATCGCCCGGAACGAATTCGCCGATACGCCGATATTCCTCGACACTCGCCGCCGCCTCACCACGCTCGGCGAGCAGGCTCGCGCGCAGCATGCGGGTGGCGCGATGCCATGGCACGGTGCGCAGCAACGCATCGGCCGCCGCCAGCGCGGCCTCGGTGCGGCCTTGCTGATCGTGCAGACCGGCCATGCCGTAGGCCCGTTCGATGTCGTGCCGGGCGCAGACTTCCGCATCGTTCGGCAGCTCGCGGCGCAATTGCGAAAGCACGATGTACGCCGGCATGGCCTGGCCGTATTGCGTGAGCCGCAAGGCCGTGTCGAGCGCGAGTTTGCGCTCGCCCGCCAACGCGGGAAGCGCGCGCAGGCACCTGGCGATGCCGGCGAACTGCTGCGCGACCGCCGCCGCCGAAAGCCGTTCGAGCAGCGCCCGCGCCGGAGTCGTCGCGCTCATGCCGGCCAGCGGTTACAAACCGAATCGCGCCGGCGAGAACGTCGCCGCATCCAGCGCGGTATCGCCGCCGGCGACGAGTTGTGCAACGAGTTCGCCGGTCGCCGCGGACATGGTCACGCCGAGCATGCTGTGGCCGGTGGCGAGCAGAAGATTTTTGCACTGCTTCGCGCGGCCGATGATCGGCAGGTCGTCGTACGTCATCGGTCGCCAGCCGAACCATTCCTCGGTCACCACCGGGCCTTCCGGCTCGATGAGATACTCGGCCGCGCCGCGCTTGATCGCATCGATCCGCGCACGATTGAGGGTGGCATCGTAGCCGGCGAATTCCATCGTCGAACCGAGGCGGTAACCACCTTCCCACACCGATACGCACACGCTGCGCTCACGCAGCGAGAGCGGGATGCGCGGCGCGCGCGTCGGCTGCGTGTAGGTGATCGAATACCCCTTGCCGGGCTGGATCGGAATGCGCAGGCCGAGCTGTCGACCCAGTTTCGGCGACCACGCGCCGAGGGCAAAGACGATGTCGTCGGCGGCGAATTCGCCGTGATCGGTCAACACGGCATCGATGTTGTCGGCGCCGCGACGAAACCCGGCGATCGTCGTGCCTTCGTGAATCTCGGCGCCGAGCGCCTTGACCACGCGCGCAAGTTCGGCCGCGTAGCGATCCGGGCGCAGGCGGGTATCGCCCGGATTCCAGTAACCGCCGACGATGGAATCGTTCAATGTCGGCTCCATCGCACGACAGCGCTGTGCGTCGATGCGCTGCATGACGATGCCGCAATCGGCCAGCAACGTCGGCATGAAACTCATCGCCTCGAAGGCGGCCTCGTCGCGATGCACGTAGATCGTGCCGCTTTCGGCATAGTGGCAATCGAGGTTTTCGCGACGGACCAGTTCGCCGAGCAGGTCGCGCGAGCGCAGCAACAGCGGCCCTTTGGCGCGCGCCAAACGGCGGTAGTCCTGCCAATTGCAGCGGCGCGCGAATTGCAGCATCCAGCCGAACATGTCCGCATCCAGACGCGGTGCGACACGGAACGGCGCGTCGGGGGTCAGCATCCATTTCAGGGCTTTGCCGATCGTGCCCGGCTGCGACAGGGGCGGCGCATGGCTCGGCGTGATCGTGCCGCAATTGCCGTGCGAGGCGCCGCTGGCGAGGGTGTTCTGCTCGATGATCGTCACCCCACGACCGGCCTTGAGCAGGTAGTAGGCGCAAGCGAGGCCTATGATGCCGCCACCGAGAATCACGATGTCTTTTTTTGCGCTCATGGTTGCATCGTCGACGCGTTCGCCGCGACAGGCGACGTCGCGTTCTCCTGCCAGCCCGGCCCGCGCACGAACTGGCCCGGCATGGCGCCGGTGTGCTCGCCATTCTTGAGTACCTGCACGCCATTGACGAACACGTCGCGCACGCCGGTCGCGTATTGCTGCGGATGGTCGTAGGTGGCGTGGTCGGCAATCGTCGCCGGATCGAAAATCACGAGATCGGCGAATGCGCCGGCCTTCAGTTCGCCGCGGTCGCGCAGCTTCAGGTTCTTCGCCGGCAGCGAGGTCAGGCGGCGAATCGCATCGGCCAGCGTGGCGGCTTTTTCTTCGCGCACGTACTTGCCCAGCACGCGCGCGAAATTGCCGTAGGCACGCGGATGCGGTCGTGATTCGAGAAACGCGCCTTCCGGCGCAAACGACCCTTCGTCCGAATCGAACGTCATCCACGGCAGCGCAACTGCTTGCTTCACGTTGTCTTCGGACATGAGGAAATACACCGTACCGACGCGGCTGCCGTCTTCGATCACGAGATCGATCGCCGTTTCGGCGGGCGACTTGCCGCGCAGCTTCGCGACATCGGCCAACGTTTTGCCGGTCAGCGGTTTCAGTTTCGGATTCTTGAACGCGACGAGCAGCACGTTTTCCGGCTTGCCTGCGGCGAGGCGCAGGTTTTCCCACTGATCGGTCGGCGTGTTCATTTCGCGGATCACGCGCTGGCGCGTCTTCGCGTCTTTCAGGCGCGCGATCCACGCGTCGAGGCCGCCTTCCTGTACCCACGGCGGCATCGCCGCATCGAGACCGGTCGCGCCGGCGGTGTAGACGTACATGTTCGCGGAAATGTCGAGGCCGCGCGCGCGCGCTCGCTCGATCTTCGCGATCGCCTGCGCCTGCTTTGGCCAGTTGTCGCGGCCCGCGGCCTTGAAGTGATAGACCTCGCCATGCACGCCCGCTTCGCTCGCGATGCGGATCAACTCGTCGAGGCTTTCGAGCAGACGCGGCCCTTCGCTGCGCATGTGCGAGATGTAGCTGCCGCCGAATTCGCCCGCGGCCTTGGCGATCGCGATCAATTCATCGGTTTTCGCATAGAACGCCGGCGCGTAAATCAGGGAAGAGCCGACCCCGAGCGCGCCCTCGCGCATCGCCGTGCGCGTCAATGCCTGCATGGTGGCGAGTTCCTGCGTGTTCGGTGCGCGATCGGCGTAACCGACTTCGTGGATGCGCAACGTGGTCGCGCCGACGAACGAGGCGATATTCGGCGAGATGCCTTTCGCGACGAGCGCCTGCATGCCTTCGCCGAAGCCGCTCCAGGTGATGGCGTGTTTCAGATCGCCTTGCTGTTTCTGGTCCGTTTCGCGCATCGTCGGCGTCAACGGCCCGAGCGACTCGCCTTCGCCGAACACTTCGAGCGTCACGCCCTGCTTGATGTCCGACATCGAGCGCCCATCGACGAACAGTGCATCCGGCGCCCACGACAGCATATTGATGAAACCCGGCGCGACAGCCAGCCCGAGCGCGTCCGTTTCATGGGCGGCCCGCGCCTGCGACAGGTCGCCGACCGCGACGATGCGCGCGCCGCGTACGCCGACGTCTGCCCGCATCGGCGCCGCGCCCGTGCCGTCGTACACCATGCCATGCCGGACGATCAGATCGTAAACGGGCGCCGAGGATCGCGGCGGCGCGGGTGGGACACTCTGACACGCAGCGAGCAGCATCGCTGCGAAACCGGCAATCCACTTGGCATGTCGCACGACCGTTCTCCCGGATGTCGCCCCGCATGGTTTCGGCCTGCGCCGAAACCGTGCGCGTCAGTGATGATGCCCACCCTCGCCATGCACATGACCATGCTCGATTTCCTCGGGCGTGGCGTCGCGCACATCGGTGATTTCGACATCGAAGGTCAAGGTCTTGCCGGCCATCGGGTGATTCAGGTCGACGTCGATCACGCTCGACCCAACCTTGAGCACAACCACCTGGCGGTGGCCGCCGCCCTGCACGCTGAGCACGGTCGCATCGCCCGGCTTCAGGTGGTCGGCATCGCGGAAATATTTCTTCGGCACGCGCTGGGTGAAATCGTCGCGGCGCTCGCCATAGCCCTGCTCGGGCGGCACGCGGACATCGAACTTGTCGCCCGATTCGTGCCCCTCCATCGCCTGTTCGAGCCCCGGGATGATCTGACCGTGACCGAACAGTATCGTCAATGCCGCGTTGCGATCGTGCGACGAATCGACCTTCGTGCCGCTCTCGTCGGTCAAATGATAGTGAAACGACACGACCTTGTTTTTTTCCGCCTTCATCGATTTTCCTCAGGTGAATCGTGGTGTGCGAGTGCCGATTATACAGACCGCCGAACGTCACGCCCTTCGCGGATCGGGCCCGATTGACAACATCGTTCGATTCGCCGAACGTGAGCGCCGATGCGCATCCAGCGATCGGCCACTCTCGTCCTCGCCCTGCTGCTCGCCGCCTGCGCGGGAACGCCCCCGCGTCCCGAGCATGTGCCATCGCCCGTACCGCATGCCGCGGCCGCGGCAAACGACATCCTGTTTCGCGCGATCGGTCTCGTCGGCACGCCATACCATTGGGGTGGCAACACGCCGCAGAGCGGTTTCGACTGCTCGGGCCTCGTCGTGTACGTGTTCCGCACGATCGCCGACGTCGCACTGCCGCGCACGACGCAGGAAATGTACGCATTCGAGCTTGCCGATGTGCCACGCGATCGCCTCCTGGGCGGCGACCTGGTTTTTTTCGACACGACGGATCACGACATCAGCCATGTCGGCATCTACGTCGGCCAGGGACGCTTCGTTCACGCCCCCAACGAAGGCGGCACGGTGCGACTGGATCGTCTCGACAACGTCTACTGGAATGCGCACTACCGCGGCGCCCGGCGCGTGCCCCTGTAGAAAGAACGGCACAGTCGCTCGAATCCGGCGCACGAAGCGTCAGGCGTATTTGCGGATGAAGGCGCTCACTTCGGGGTAGACGTTTTCGCGCCAACGGCGACCGGAGAAGATGCCGTAGTGACCGGCACCCTGCACGGTGAGATGTCGGCGATCCGCCGCGCGAATGCCTTTGCACAAATCGTGCGCCGCTTGTGTTTGACCACAGCCGGAAATATCGTCGAGCTCGCCCTCGATCGTGAACAACGCGGTGCGCTTGATATCCGCCGGCTTGACCGGCTCGCCTTTCACCTGCCACGTACCGCACGGCAATGCATGATCCTGAAAGACGGTTTTCACGGTATCGAGGTAATACTCCGCCGGCATGTCGAGCACGGCGTTGTATTCATCGTAGAACTCGCGATGCGCATCGGCGTCGTCGAGATCGCCGCGCAGCAGGTCGCGATAGAAATCCCAGTGCGAGGAAAAATGTCGGCTCGGATTCATCGCGACGAAGCCCGCATGTTGCAGGAACCCCGGATAAACCCTGCGCCCGCTGCCCGGGTAGTTCGCCGGCACGGCGTTGATCACGTTCGCCTCGAACCATTCGATCGACTGCGTGGTGGCCAGATCGTTGACTTTGGTCGGGCTGCAGCGCGTGTCGATCGGGCCGCCCATCATCGTCATCGTGCGCGGCGTCGTCTCGCCAGCCGAGGCCATCAGCGAAATCGCCGCGAGCACCGGCACGGTCGGCTGGCAGACGGAAACGACGTGCAGCTCTTTCGCACCGATGTGGCGGATGAATTCCTGGATGTAGGCGATGTAGTCGTCGAGATGGAACGGCCCCGCTTCGAGCGGCACCATGCGCGCGTCGACCCAATCGGTGATGTACACCTTGTGATCGCGCAGCAGCGTGCGCACGGTATCGCGCAGCAAGGTGGCATGGTGCCCAGACAGCGGCGCGACGACGAGCACGGGCGGATCGTTCTTGAGTTCCTGCAACGTTGCCAACTCATCGCTGTAGCGCTTGAAGCGAATCAGATTGCAGAACGGTTTGGCCAGCGCCACTTGTTCGACGATCGGCACCGTGTCGCCATGCGCCTGCACGGAGCGGATGTCGAATGCGGGTTTTTCATAGTCCTTGCCGAGACGATGCAGAAGCTCGTAGTTGGCCGCCAGGCGCGTCGCACCGGGCAGCTTCGACAACCAGCTGTCCTTGGCGGAAAACATGCGCGCGCCGCTTTCCGAAAACGTCATCAGCGGATTGAGCAGGCTGCGGTTGAGCTCGTGCAGTTGGTACAGCAGCATCGTCATCGTATCGGTATCCGGAGCAGCCAATCGGCTATCCTAGAGCCGTATTCGCTGCGCCGCAACAATTCCGTTGTGCCATGACCAGCACAACCCTGCGCGAGCGCCGATCGTGCCCCTGCCCCACCGCCCCCACTGCCGCTACACTGCCGCGCATGATCGATGCCCATTCCGCCCGCCGCGACGAACTGCATGCGTTCGTCGCCGCGCAATTTTCGCAACAGGATTTCACCCTCGCCCCCGCCTCGGCCGACGCGAGCTTTCGCAGTTACTGGCGCGTCGATGCCGGCGGCGCAACGCGCATCGTCATGGATGCGCCGCCCGACAAGGAGAATCTCGCGCCGTGGCTCGACATCGGCGCGCGCCTGCGCGACGCCGGCCTGCATGCGCCCGAGGTATTCGGCGTCGATCTCGATCGCGGTTTCGTCTTGATGGAGGATTTGGGCGATCGCGCCTACCTGCCCGCATTGAACACGACCAGCGCCGATTCGCTTTACGCCGATGCGCTGGATGCGCTGTTGACGATGCAAACGCAGGTCTCGCCGCAGGGCTTGCCCGCATTCGACGACGCCTTTCTGACGATGGAACTCGAGTTGATGCCGACCTGGTTTCTCGATCGCCATCTCGGCCACACTCCGGGTTGCGAAGAGTGGGACGTCATCGAGCCGGCATTTCGCCTTCTCATCGAGACGGCACGCGCGCAGCCACAGGTGTTCATGCACCGCGATTTTCACAGCCGCAACCTCATGCTGTACGGGGATCCCCACGCAGCGTGCGAAAACCCGACCGCGCACGCAGCGCACGGTCTGCGCGCGAATCCCGGCATCATCGACTTCCAAGGCGCCGTGCTCGGCCCGATCGCCTACGATCTTGCCTCGCTATTGCGCGACTGCTACATCGCCTGGCCGATCGAGCGTGTCGATGCGTGGGTGGAACGCTATCGGCAACGCCTCCTCGCCTCGGGCGTCGTTCACGCCAGCGGTGCCCAATTTCGCCGCTGGTTCGATCTGACCGGCCTGCAACGCCACATCAAGGTGCTCGGCATTTTCTGCCGCCTCCACTACCGCGACGGCAAGCCGCAATACCTTGCCGACCTGCCGCTGGTGCTCGATTACGTGCTCAGCGTGTGCCGCTTGTATCCCGAGCTGGAAGCATTCGCCGAATTGATCGCACGCGCCATCGGCGAACGCGACATTCGGCGCGAACGCGCGCGGGAGCCTCGTGCATGAGCGCCACGCCGATCGAACGCGCCCTCATACTGGCCGCCGGTCGCGGCGAACGCATGCGTCCGTTGACCGACGACATCCCCAAGCCGCTGCTCGAAGTCGGCGGCAAACCTCTGATCGCATTTCATCTGGACAAACTCGCACGCGCGGGCATCCGCGACGTCGTCGTCAATATTTCCCACCTGGCGACGCAATTTCCCGCTGCGCTCGGCGACGGCGCACGCTGGAACCTGCGCATCCGCTATTCGCATGAAGGGCCAACGCCGCTGGAAACCGGCGGCGGCATGCGTCGCGCACTGCAATGGCTCGGCGCTGCGCCATTTGTTGCAGTCAGCGCCGACATCTGGTCGGACTACGACTACGCGCAACTCGTCGCGCGCGGCATGCCCGATGCGAATGCCCTGGCGCATCTGGTCATGGTGCCGAACCCGTCATTTCATCCGCGCGGCGATTTCCATTTCGACGGCAGCCATCTCGCCGAGAGCGGTGGCGGCGAGCGGCTCACGTTCGCCAACCTCGGTCTCTACCGCGCCGCCCTGCTCGACGACCAGCCCGACCACGCCTTTCCATTGCTGCCGATGTTTCAGCGCGCCATGCGCGCCGGCAAGCTGACCGGGGAGCGCCACGATGGCGCATGGTCGAACATCGGCACCCCGCGTCAACTCGCGGAACTGGATGCGCAACTGACCCGGCGCCAGCGCATCACGACGCCAGCAGTTTGCGCAAAAACGGAACCGTAACGCGACGCTTGGCGGCGAGCGATTCGCGATCCAGACGGTCGAGCAAGGCCGTGAGGCTGGCGAGGTCGCGCTCGGTGCGCGCGAACAACCAGTCGAGCGCCGTCTCCTCCAGTTCGATGCCGCGCGCTGCGGCACGTTCGCGCAATACCGTACGGCGTGCCGCGTCGTCCAGCGGCTTGAGCGATGCCTGAGCGCAGGCTGCCAGGCGCGAGGTGAGATCGGGCAAGCCTGCACCAAGTGCCGCGGGCGGGCGCGCTGCCGCGAATAAAAAAGTACATTTCTCCACTTTGCCGCGATTGTACAGGTCGAACAACGCGTGTTCGGCGTCTCCGCATCCGGCGATCGCATCGAGATCGTCGAGCGCGAGCAGATCGCTGCCGCCGAGGGCGCGAACCGACGCCGCACCACCCTCGCGCAGACGACGCAACGACAGGTATTGCGCGCGGCGCGCATTTGCGCTGGCCGCGGCGCAAGCGGCAATGAGCAGATGCGTCTTGCCGCTGGCGGCAGCCCCGCTGACATAAACCCAGGCCGCATCGACACCGATCGCGGCACGCCGCACGAGATCCAGCGCGGGCCCGTTGTCGCCGACATGGAAAGTGTCGAATCGCTGCTGCGGCGGCCAACGCATCGCCAGCGGCAATTGAGGCACGCTCATGTTTTTCCCGATGCCGAGCCCGCGGGGGACTGTCCGGCGGGAATCGCCGCGACCTCGGCCGCCAACGCTTGCGCAGACGGATCGCCATTGCCGGAATGCCCGCCGACAGGGGGCGCGACGACGCCATGCGCATACAAGGCGCTGAGTCGATAGCGCTCGTTCGCGTAACGCAACAATACCATCAGCACAGAAGCGACCGGCAGCGCGAGCAACACACCGAGAAAACCGAACAGCTCGCCACCGGCGAGCACGGCGAAGATCACTGCAACCGGATGCAACCCGATTTTCTCGCCGACCAGCCGCGGCACAAGCACATAGCCTTCGAGCAATTGACCGATCACGAATACGGCCACGACGAGCGCGACGTGGGTGGCGTCGCCGTACTGAACGAGGGCGGCGATCACACCCATGAGGATGCCGGTGATGCTGCCCAGATACGGCACGAAGCTGATCAGACCGGCGATCAGGCCGATCAGCGGCCCCGTGCCGAGGCCGACCGCCCACAGCCCGACCGCGTAGATGAGGCCGAGCGCGATCATCACCGACAACTGGCCGCGCACGAAGGCCGACAGGGTCTCGTCCGACTCGCGCGCGAGGCGCGAGACGGTCGGCTCGATCGAGCGCGGCAGCAGGTCGTGGATCTTCGCGATCATCACGTCCCAGTCGCGCAGCAGGTAGAAGAACGCGACCGGAATCACGATCAGGCGCGCGACCCATGAAATCACGGCAAACCCCGATTTGGAGATGCCGGCAACGACCGTGGTCGCGATGCCGCCGGCTTCCTTCCAATGCGACTGCAGTACCGCGAACACCTGCTGCATGTCGGGCACTTCGAAATCGAGCTCGAAGCGCTCGTGCAGCCACGGCACGGCGACGTTCTGCATCCAGGCGAACCATTCCGGCAGCGCGGCGATGAATGCGGAGACCTGGCGCGACAGATACGGAATCAGCAACAGCAGGATCAGGGTGACGACGAGGCTCAGGGCAAGAAAAACCACGCTCACCGCTGCGCTGCGCGAAAGCCGCCAGCGTTCGAGCCGATCCGCCAACGGATCGAACAGATAGGCGAACATGGCCGCGACCGCAAATGGCGTCAGTACCGGCGCCAGGAAATACAATGCCGCGAGAAGCAGTACGAACAGAGCCAGCATCTGCCAGCGCACTTGATTGGATGAACTCATGCTCTACATTCTCTCTCGCTTGGCCTGCCATGCCTTCGCCGACCAGACCGCAACGTAATGCACGCCGCTCGCTGCGGTTGCGAACGCGGCAAGGTGAACCAGTGCGACATCGAATGAATCCGGCAACGGCATCGCGCCGCTCAGTTTGAGCAACAAGGCCAGCGCGCAGACGATCTGCACGAAAGTCGTGATCTTCGACAAGACCGACGGCTGCGGTACGACACGCCCGATCAGGAAATGGTATGCGGTCGCGCCGGCGGCAATGACCAGATCGCGCCCGACGACGAGCCACATGAGCCAGTCGGGAAT
>JAFEFR010000368.1 GCA_018240485.1 Pseudomonadota bacterium | reverse complement strand
GGTTTGTTTGTTCCTCAGGGCAATGCGTCGATTTTGGCAGAAACGGTCTCACAGGCCGCGACAAGGTCGCGCACGAGCCGTTCCTCGACGTCGATATGGCCTTCGTACTCGGCCAGGTTGCGCGCGTCGTGCGCCTTGGCGAGCACGCGCCAGACTTCCGGGCCCAGCTCCAAGGTCTGCGGCAGCGCCTGGAACACGATATAGCGATGGCGTGCGCGATAGCCGCAACGGCGCAGCGCGGCAAGACATAGCGCGTGGGCTGCGTTGTAGGCGAGGTCGAAGCGGCTTTCAAGCGCGAGGCGGGTGTTCGTGGCGTCGCTCAGACGCGCGCGCGCCGAGCGCAGCAGGCCTGCGATCTCTGCCTCGTCCGGCGGCTCGGCGATGAGCGGTTTGTCGGGGCCGGTGAGGCGCTCAAGCGCGGAGGTCATCTTCGCCTCCGATCAGCCAGAGGCGCGGTTGTTGCAGGACGCGCGTGATAAAGCCACTGCGTGCCGCGATGCGCTTGTGCAGTTCCGCAGCCGAGTAGATCGTCGGATTGATCTCGCGGCCGAGGCGTTCGATCAACGGGTGAAGCACGGCCATTACCTCGGGATAGGCAAGGCTGTCGGACACGAGCATCAGGTCGATGTCGCTCGCCGCGGTGTCGCTGCGCTTGGCGTGCGAACCGAACACAAAGGCGGCACGGATGTCATGCGCCAGCGGTGCCAGCGCCTTGCGCAGGGGATCGGCGAGGCCGAACGTCTTGCGCACGATGGCGGCGAGTTCGTCGTGAATCGGTGAGGCGGGATTCGCGCGATAGCGCTTCTGGTTGCCGATTTGTTCGACGAGCAGCAGGCCGCTACCCGCGAGCCGCGCCAGCTCGCGTTGTACTGCGCCACTGCCGGCACCCGTTGTCTGGATCAATTCGCTGACGCCGTAGCTGCGACCCGGTTCGGCGAACAGGCAGGCGAGCACGCGTTGCTGCGTGGCGGTGAACAACGCATCGGAGAGATTGGCGCTCGCGTACAGCGCGGCGGCCTCGCTGACGCGGTGTACGCTGGTGGCGCAATGAATGCCCATATCGGGCACGATACTGCCCGAAAAGGGCATTTGCAAGGTCGGCAGAATCTCGCTCGCTGGCGCAGACTCAACGGCTTCCATTTCATCCCCAGGATCATCAACGACGGGCGTTTTCGCTGCGGCGTCGAACAGTGTGAGGATTCGCGCGTCCAAAGCATGCTTTGGTTTATTCGTCATCCCAGCGCAAGCTGGGATCCAGTTCTTCGTCCAACCCGCATAAAGGCTGGATTCCAGCTTGCGCTGGAATGACGGACAAGAGAGTCTTGATCAGCGTTGCCCTAACTTATGCGGCGGCTTTGGCCGCAATGCGTCCGCGCAGCGAATTGCTCATCGCCTGAGTAATCTGCACATCGACGAACTGGCCGACGAGGCTCGCGGGCGCGGGAAAGTTCACGTAGCGCATGTTTTCGGTGCGGCCGGTCATCTCGTGCGGGTTTTTGCGGCTTGGGCCTTCGACGAGCACGTTTTGCACGGTGCCGATCATGGCCTGTGAAATTGCCTTCGAGTTGGCGTTGATCGTTGCTTGCAAACGTTCGAGGCGCGCGTGTTTTTCGGTGGCGCTGGTATCGTCGGCAAGGTTTGCCGCCGGCGTGCCCGGGCGCTTGGAGAAGATGAAAGAAAAACTCTGGTCGAAGCCGACATCGTCGATCAGCTTCATCGTCTGCTCGAACTCGGCGTCCGTTTCGCCGGGAAAGCCGACGATGAAATCGCTCGATACGGAAATACCGGGGCGCACGCGGCGCAGCTTGCGAATCTTCTGCTTGAACTCAAGCGCGGTGTAGCCGCGCTTCATCGCGCCGAGTACGCGATCGGAACCGGACTGCACGGGCAGATGCAGGTAGTTCGCGAGCTTGGGCACGTTGGCATAGGCCTCGATCAGCGAATCGGAAAATTCGAGCGGATGCGAGGTGGTGAAACGGATGCGACCGATGCCGTCGAGTTCGGCGATGGCGTGGATCAGCAGCGCCAGGTCCGCGCTGCCGCCATCGTGCATCGCGCCGCGATAGGCGTTGACGTTCTGGCCGAGCAGATTCACCTCGCGCACGCCCTGATCGGCGAGCTGGGCGACTTCGGCGATCACGTCGTCGAACGGGCGGCTGATTTCCTCGCCGCGCGTGTACGGCACGACGCAGTACGAGCAGTATTTCGAGCAGCCTTCCATGATCGACACGAAGGCGCTGACGCCGTCCTTGCGCGGTGCGGGCAGGTGATCGAACTTCTCGATTTCGGGAAAGGAAATGTCGACCTGCGGCTTATGCGTGCTCTTGTTGGCTTCGATCAGTTGCGGCAGGCGATGCAGCGTTTGCGGGCCGAACACGAGATCGACATACGGCGCGCGCTTGACGATGGCCTCGCCCTCTTGCGAGGCGACGCAACCGCCGACGCCGATGACGAGATTGGGCTTGTGCGCCTTCAACTCGCGCCAGCGGCCGAGTTGCGAGAACACTTTCTCTTGCGCCTTCTCGCGAATCGAGCAGGTGTTGACGAGAATGACATCGGCCTCGGCTTCGTTCTGGGTCAATTCGAGCCCGTGCGAGGCGGCGAGTACGTCGACCATCTTGGCCGAGTCGTACTCGTTCATCTGGCAGCCGTGGGTTTTGATGAAAAGTTTGCCGGGCATGACTGTGTACAACGTTCGAGAAATGGGGAATTTTCCGCCAACCGCGCATTCTAAGACGGGAGCGTGCGGCACGCACCTGTTTGGCGGGTCGAAATCGCCCGAATAGGCGGCGACGGCACTTGGCAAATCCCCAGCAGTGACAGAAACTTGCGCCACGATCCTGCCAGATGATGAAGCATTTGCCGCACAAATTTGTCATTTCGGGTTGTTTTGTGCTGGCCTGGGTCGGATTTGCGCCGATTGCCTTTGCGGGCGCCATGTACCGATGCAAGGCCACGGATGGTGGCGTGGCGATCACCAATCGACCGGATGGCTACGTCCATTGCACGAAACTGCCGAACAGCGATTACGCCGAGCCCGTTCCCGCAAGAGCGAACAAGCCCACGCCGAAACCCGAGCCGCCTCACTCCGCGACGGTGGTGCAAGCGCATGCGGAGGTCGCGACGACGCCATCGGGAAATCCGCCATCGCCGCGCAACACCTACAAGTCCATGGCGCCTTCGCTGTTTTCCGATGTCGTCAGCGAGTCGCGCTTGAATGGCGGCAAGCCGACCCGATCCGATGCGAACACGGTCGAGCGGCCCGATAAGACAACCGAAGTGCGTCGCGGCGCCGTCTACCGGGTTGCGCGAAGCAATGGCGTTGTCGAATACACGAATGTCAGGCCCGGCGGCGCGTATCAGACCTTGTTCACCTACATCGCGACGTGCTACGCCTGCGATGTGCGGTCGGCGATCAATTTCGCCACCCTTGCGCTGAACCTCGATGCGTACCGCTCGGAGATTGCCGCGGCGGCGGGCGAATTCGGTATCGATCAGGCGCTGTTGCGTGCCGTCATTCATGCCGAATCCGCTTTCAATCCGAATGCGATTTCAGTCAAGGGCGCACAGGGATTGATGCAGCTGATGCCGTCGACCGCGAATGACATGGGCGTGTCCAGCCCGTTCGACCCGACGCAAAACATTCGCGGTGGTGCGCGTTATCTGGCGATGCTGCTCAAGTTGTTCAATGGCGACGAACGCCTGGCCGCAGCGGCCTACAACGCAGGCCCGCAAAACGTGCAGAAATACAGCGGCGTGCCGCCGTTCGACGAAACGCGGGTTTATGTCGAGCGCGTGGCGACTTTGCGCAAGCGGTATGGCGAGGCGCGTTGAGCGCGTATTACCCTTCGTTCGGCGGTGCGCCGGGCGAGAGCAGGCTTTGCGACGAGTCGCTCGGTCGCTCTACGAGTTCGACCTTGAACTGCAACTGCTTGCCGTCGCGCTGGACGGTCAGGGTGGCGGTGGCGCCCGGTGCCAAGTAGGTCTCGCGATTGCGCAGAGCAGAGGCATTCTGAATCCATTTGCCATCGACGCGGGTGATCACATCGCCGGTGAGC
This sequence comes from Pseudomonadota bacterium, assembly GCA_018240485.1. Taxonomy (GTDB): domain Bacteria; phylum Pseudomonadota; class Gammaproteobacteria; order Xanthomonadales; family Rhodanobacteraceae; genus Rudaea. Next base: position 16,818 of record JAFEFR010000368.1, on the reverse strand, counting down.
AATCCGGCCTTGGCGGCGGGGCCGTCGGGCTGGAGTGCAGCGACAAGCGCCCCGCCGGTGACGACCGGCATCGGATCGTCCGCCGCGGGCGGAACATCGCGGTAGCGCACGCCCATCCACGCGCGAATCACGCGCCCGTGGTCGATGATCTGCTCCAGCACGCGTTTGGCGATGGCCACCGGAATGGCGAAGCCGATGCCGATGTTGCCGCCGGTTTCCGACGGCGACCAGGTGTTTGAATTGATGCCGACCAATTCGCCATAAGCATTGACCAGGGCGCCGCCGGAGTTGCCGGAGTTGATTGCGGCATCGGTTTGGATGAAATCCTCGCCGGTTTTTGGGTCGATGCGACCGACGGCACTGATGATGCCCATGGTCACGGTCTTGTCCAGGCCGAACGGGTTGCCGATCGCGAGCACGACATCGCCGACAGCGGCCGGCTTGCTTGCGATCGCAACCGACGGCTGGTTGGCGACATCGAGCTTGAGCACGGCGAGATCGGTTTCCTCGTCGCTGCCGACGACCTGGGCTTTCTTGCTGCGCCCGTCCGACAGTACTACGCTGATGTTCGTGGCACTTTTGATCACATGGTAGTTGGTCAGTACGTAGCCATCGGAGTTGACGATCACGCCCGAGCCGAGGTTTTGCACTGGCACGTTGGTTACCACTTGGCCGAGAACCAATGGCTGATTCGGGTCGCGCGTCCGGAACAATTGCGGTCGCCCACGTTGCTCCTCGACTTTGTTGACGAAGATGCTGACGACGGCCGGCCCGGCGGCTTCCACGGCATGCGAATAAGAAGCCGTGAACGCCACCGGACCTTCCGCTGCCGTCGCAGGTTTGCTACTGGTCGGGCCGAAATTCGCCCCACCCTGCGACGTGGGCGACGGAGGGCGAACGGCCTCGACCGGAGCCGCGTCTGCCGCCGGCCCTGCTGCGTGCGAGGGTGAGGGGCCGGATTCTGCGCCGCCGCCGGGGCGAGCGATCCATTGCGGCGCGAGCAAGGTGACGATGAAGGCCAGAGCCAGGCCCAGGGTGACGAACTGCGCGACGAATTGGATCAAACGAACGAAATTTTTCATGGAGAGACGACGTTGCGTGGCGGACAGCGCGGTTTTCGTTGTCTGCGGTGGCGGGCTTTGGTTAAACTAACACGATTTTCGAGGAAGCCCGTGCGGGCTGCTCAGCGCATTTTCAGGCAAGACGTGAAGATGTACCGCCGCATCGGACGCGCGAGCGCCGGGTGCGACGAACGTGGCGCGACGCGTGTCGCGACCGTTTGTTTGCAAGCGGTAGCAGGACGTCCGGCTTGCGAATTTTTCAAATATCTCGGAGTACCGAATGGCAAACGAGGGTGTGAACAAGGGGCGCCGCAGGTTCCTTACCGGGACGACCGCGGTCGTCGGCGGTATCGGAGCCGTGTTCGCAGCGACTCCTTTCGTCAAGTCGTGGGAACCGAGCGAGCGCGCGAAGAACGCGGGTGCGCCGGTCCTGCAGGACATCAGCAAGATCGAGCCGGGGCAAAAGGTTTCGGTGCTCTGGCGCGGCTCGCCGGTCTGGATCGTCAATCGCACCAAGGCGATGCTCGATACCCTGCCGGGGCTGAAGGATCGCCTGCGCGATCCCGATTCGCTGGCCAGCGACCAGCCCAAGTATGCGCAAAACGTCGATCGCTCGATCAAGCCGGAATGGCTGGTCATGATCGGCATCTGCACCCATCTTGGCTGCTCGCCCGAATTCGTGCCGGAGATCAAGCCCGAACCGTTCGATCCGGATTGGAAGGGCGGCTTCTTCTGCCCCTGCCACAAGTCCCGCTACGACATTTCCGGCCGCGTATTCCAGGGCGTGCCCGCGCCGCTGAACATGGTCGTGCCACCCTACAAGTTCGTCGACGATAGCCATATCTTGATCGGCGTGAATCCGGAGGACAAAGCCTAATGGCCAACGTATTCGCGAGTATCGGCAACTGGGTCAACGAGCGCGCGCCGGGCTTGATGCCGGTGTACCGCAAGCACATGACCGAGTACTACGCGCCGAAGAACTTCAACTTCTGGTACTACTTCGGCGTGCTCGCCATGGTGGTGCTGGTCAACCAGATTCTGACCGGCATCTTCCTGACCATGTTCTACAAGCCGGGTGCGGCGACCGCGTTCGACTCGGTCGAATACATCATGCGCGACGTCGACTGGGGTTGGCTGATCCGCTACATGCACTCCACTGGCGCGTCGATGTTCTTCATCGTCGTCTATCTGCACATGTTCCGCGGCCTGATGTACGGCTCGTACAAGAAACCACGCGAGCTGGTCTGGCTGCTCGGCATGTTCATCTTCCTCGCGCTGATGGCCGAGGCGTTCATGGGCTATGTGCTGCCGTGGGGCAACATGTCGTTCTGGGGAGCGAAGGTGATCATCTCGCTGTTCGGCGCGGTGCCGCTCATCGGCGACACGCTCGTGCAGTGGATCATGGGCGACTACAACCCGGCCGATGCGACGCTGAACCGGTTCTTCGCGCTGCACGTCATCGCGCTGCCGCTGGTGCTGCTGCTGCTCGTCGTGCTGCACATCTTCGCCCTGCACGAAGTCGGCTCGAACAATCCGGACGGCGTCGAGATCAAGAAGAAGAAGGATCCGGCCACGGGCAAGCCGCTCGATGGCATTCCGTTTCATCCGTACTACACGGTGCATGATCTCGTTGGCATTGGGTTCTTCCTGACCTTGTGCGCGTTCATCATTTTCTATCAGCCCACCCTCGGCGGCTGGTTCCTCGAACACGACAACTTCATCCCGGCCAATCCGCTGGTCACGCCGCCGGAGATCAAGCCGGTGTGGTATTTCACGCCGTTCTACGGAATTTTGCGCGTCATTCCGAGCAAGGGCCTGGGTATCTTCGCGATGTTCGCGTCGATCGTGTTGTTGTTCTTGCTGCCATGGGTCGATCGCGGCGCGGTCAAGTCGATCCGTTACCGTGGACTCGGCTACAAGCTTGCCTTGGGTTTGTTTGCGGCGACCTTCCTGCTGCTCGGTTCCATCGGTGCTGGCGTCACCGGCGAGATGATTCCGAAACTGTTCGGCGCCAGTGCCGATGTGACCAGTATCGAGATGCACTTCGGTTGGTTGCTGGTGCTGATTTATTTCAGCTACTTCCTCTTCCTCTGGATCTACACGGCTTTCGGCTATGAGAAGACGAAGCCGGTTCCTGAGCGCGTGATTTTCGGGGGGCACTGATGTCGACGCCAATGTCACCGTCCACGACGGCGAGAATCGAAAAGCGGTCGTCCATGACCGCTCCTGCCAACAACCTTCTTCTGGTCATGATGCGCAAAGCCGTACTCGTTTGTCTTGTCGCCTTCGCCTTCGCGGCCCCCGCCTTCGCCGAAGAAGGGGCGGAGTTGCTTGTGGCGAATACCAGGGTTGGCAACATCGCCTCGCTGCAACGCGGCGCACGCCTGTATTTTAACTACTGCTCGGGTTGTCATTCGATCAAGTACCAGAGCTACTCGCGTCTGGCGGAGGATCTCAAGTTGTCTCCCGCCGAAGTGCTGGGCAATTTCGCCTTCACTGGAGCGAAGATCGGCGATCAGATTGTGTCGAACATGCCGGCCAGCCATGCCGAGCAATGGTTCGGCAAGGCACCGCCGGATCTGTCGCTCGAAGCGCGCTCGAAAGGGCCGGACTGGATTTACACCTACCTGAAATCCTTCTACCTCGATCCCGCGCGCCCGGTCGGCTGGAACAACAAGCTCTTCGCAGGCGCGTCGATGCCGAACGTGCTGTGGGAGCTGCAAGGCACCCAGATCGCACACTATGCACCGGCCAAGGCGGGCGACGAGCCGATCGTCGAAAAACTCGAACTGGCGAGCAAGGGCCGCCTGTCGCCGGAAGAGTTCGATTCGGCAGCGCGCGATATCACCACCTTCCTCCAGTATGTCGGTGAGCCGGCCGCCCTCAAGCGCGAGGCGGTGGGGGTGTGGGCGATCCTGTACCTGGCTTTCTTCACCTTCCTTGCCTGGCTGCTCAACAAGGAATACTGGAAGGACGTGCACTGAAATCTGGTTTGTGCGGACACCCTTGATTGCGAGGGTGAAAATCCGTCACGCTCGGGAGCGCGTCCTGGTTGATGGGTTCCCTTGGTGAAAGGGTGGCGCGGGCAGGCAGAAACGGAAATCGGCACCGCGGTGCCGATTTCCGTTTTCGGGCTAGGCGCAGCCTTCGCCCGGGTGTAAATTGTTGCAAACACTTGGCAGTAAAACGAATCCTGACTGCCGACATCGGCCCCCAGGGCCTCCGGGAATAAAGGGAAGTTGCCGTATGGTCTTGAATCCACGGTCGCGTACCGTTCTGACTCTGTACTCCGCGCGCGATGACGTGCAGTGCCATCGCGTCCGCCTCGTACTGGCAGCCAAGGGAGTGACGCACGATTTCGTCGGCGTCAATCCGGCGGCGCCGCCGGAGGATCTGGTCGATCTCAATCCCTATCACAGCGTACCAACTTTGGTCGATCGCGATCTCGTGCTCTACGAAACCGGCGTCGTGTGCGAATACCTCGACGAGCGCTATCCGCACCCACCGCTGATGCCGATCGATCCACTGTCGCGTGCGCGCCTGCGTCTGGCGATGGTACGCATGGAGCGTGACTGGTATCCGTTCGTCGAGCAGATTCGTGCCGGCGGTCGTCCGGCCGAAGCCGCTCGCAAGCGTTTGCGCGAAACGTTGTTGGCGAGTTTGCCGTTATTCAAGGCGGCCAAGTTTTTCCTCAATCCCGAGATGAGCTTGGCCGACTGCGCGCTGGCACCGCTCATTTGGCGCTTGCCGAGTCTCGGCGTCGACCTGCCGCGCGAAGCGCGCGTGATTCATGAGTACGGGGATCGCATCTTCCGCAATCCGGGGTTCACGCGCAGTCTGACCGATGAGGAGAAGGCGTTGCACGCCTGACCGGAGAAAAACCGACGCCATGACTGCTACTGGAATGACATCCAATCGTCCCTATCTTCTGCGCGCCATGTACGAATGGATCGCGGATAACGGCATGACGCCGTACATCCTCGTCGATGCCAATGCGCCAGGCGTCAAGGTGCCGAAGGTGGCGATCAAGGACGGTCGTGTCGTGCTCAACGTCGCCGCACGCGCGGTCGCCCAACTCGAACTCGGTGCCGACCGTGTGCGTTTTATGGCCCGCTTTTCCGGCGTCAGTCAGGCTGTCGAAGCGCCGATGCCGGCTGTATTGGCGATCTACGCTCAGGAAAACGGGCAAGGCATGATGTTTCCGGCCGAAGACGAATCGTCCTCGCCACCTCCAGTCGCCGGAGCGACCGGCGATGCGGACGCCGGCGCGCCGGTACCGGCGCCGGTCGATTCGACTGCCAAGAAAGGCGCGCACCTGCGCGTGGTGAAATAGCGCGGTCAGTTCAAGCGGCGCGGCAGTTCGATCACATTCGAAGCACTCATCGACGGTCGCGTTTCGACCGTCGGCAGGCTCCACGCAAGCAAGTGGCCATCGAGCATCGTCAGGTTGCCGCGATGGCGATCATGCCCATCGATGCTGACATCGAATCGATAGTTGCGGCGAACGCGCAAATGGCCGTGGGCATTGCGCGCGAAGCCGACTCCGGCCAGCGACACGCTTTGATCGAGCAACTGCACGCCTGCGCGTGCGCACAATTCATGGCCGAACGAGCGCGCGACATCGCGCGCCTTGAGCGCGTTCTGCCACAACGCCAAGGCACAGAGCAAGGAAAATACGGCAAGCATGGGACCGAACATGCGTGAAGTGTAGCGGCACAAATCGTTTTCCGCTCAGGCAACCAATGTCCGATTCATCGAGCGATGCGACTGTCATGCAATGCGAACGCCGTTGCATTCGAAAAACAGGTCGCTGTGCGTCTTGCGCCGAACCGGCGGCTGGGCAATAATGCGCGCCCCGTGCGCTACGCGCCGGGCCGGGATGCGTCGCCCAGACGCTTCGATGGGCGGTTAGCTCAGCGGTAGAGCATTGCCTTCACACGGCAAGGGTCGCAGGTTCGATCCCTGCACCGCCCACCATTCACGTTTGCATGTCGGTGCCGTCCTGAGTGCCGCTGCGCGCAATGGACAATTAGGTCGCTCAAGGTGCGGCGGCGGTACCCTCGTTGCCGGTTTCAGCGATGCCGTGCAGGCGCGTTGCCGCGAAAAAGTTGTCGCGATGTTGTTGTGTGCGCCGGCGCACTTCCTGCAGAGCCTCGTTCTCGGAGGCTTCGAGCATGGACTCGAACAGCCGTTCGAAGTGGCTGCGCATCGCCTCGCGTGCGGCCGCCGGGTCATGCTCGCGCAGGGCAGCGAGGATGCTGTCGTGTTCGCTGGTGCGCTGAGTCGCGTCGTGATGGCAGACGCGCGCGTAGGCATGGCGCACGCGCGGCAATTCGTTGCGCATGCGCCAGATGACCTGAACACAATGCTCGATCACCGGATTGCCCGAGATGCGCGCGATGGCGAGATGGAATTTCTGGTCGGCGTCCTCGGCTTCGTGATCGTCGGCGTCGCTCTGCGCCATCGCGCCGATCAACGCAGCGAGTTCGGCGATTTCGGTATCGCTGATGCGCTGCGCGGCGATCGCCGCGGCTTCGGCCTCGATCACCGCGCGCGCAGCGGTCACGTCGAATGCCGACACGTCGGGCAGGGCGCCGCGCGCATCGAGGCGTGGGCGCACGTAGGCGCCCGAGCCGGTCTTGATCGTGATCCAGCCCTGCGCTTCGAGCGCGATCTCGGCCTCGCGTATCGTCACCCGGCTGACGCCGAAGCGCTCGGCGAGATCGCGCTCGCCGGGCAGACGCGTGCCGGGCGGAAATTCGCCCGACTCGATCAGTTCGGAAATCGCGGCGGTTATGGTCTGGTAGAGACGGCTTGCGGACATCGGTAGACGGCTGGGGCGGGTTGACGAAGGTAGATCACTTGAAGCGGTATCTTATTCCAAAATAGTAGCGTGGGCCGAACGCGGCGGCTTCGTAGAAGCTGCCGGGAATCGGCATGTACGAGCGCTTGAGGTAGTTGTTGAGATTGGAGCCCTGCAGTGAGAACGACAGCGCATCGTTGACTTGGTAGGTGGCGCGCAAGGAGAGCAAGCCGGTGTTGCCGACGTAACGATTCTGCGAAGGACCACTGACGAACTTCTCGTAGTATTGCGAGCGGTAGTTGTAGATCGCCTGCACGTCGAATCGTTTGAGCGCATAGATCAGCGACGCCGAGTAGACGTTTTTCGAGTAGCCGAAAACGCTGGCGGGCTGGACGATGCGCGGGGTGACCGCGCCGGTGACGGCGTCGACCTGCTGACCCAGGCGCAGATCCTCGGTCTTGAAATCGGTCAGCGCGTAGTTGTAGCTGAGTTTGAAGGCGAGACCGTCGAACGGATGCGGCAGGTAGGAGAAGCGATGCACGCCGGCGAGCTCGATACCGGTCAGATCGCTCTTCTTGTTGGTCGTGGCCATGACCACAACCGGCACCGTTACCGGAACGCCGTTGATGCTGTAACTTTCGTTGGCAACCATCGATCGATAGCCGCCGTTGAACTGCTTGTAGTACAGCGCCGTGCTCAACATCGAGTCGGGGTTGGGATACCACTCAAACGAGAAGTCTGCGTTCCAGGACATCAGCGGCTTGATCGCGGGATTGCCATTGGCGGTGACGTTCTTGAGCGCGTCCTGCAGCGAGGGGAACGACGTGGTCGGGTCTACCGTGAACACGCGGCCCGCACCGAGATTGCTCCAATCGGTACGCGACATGGCGCGATACAGGCCGACGCGCAAGAGTTTGTCCTCGGCAAGCTCGAATGCCGCGTTCAAACTCGGCAACGGCTCGGTGGTGGAATTGACGAACGTTTGTTGCGTGACCTGACCGGTTGGCTGCAGCGAAATCGTGCCGTCGGGATTGTTGATGACGGTAAGGCCAGTGCGACCGCCGATCGAGCGCTCGCCGGTTTGCACCAGGCGCACGCCGACGTTGCCGGTAAGTGGCAGGCCAAATAGCGAGGAAGAGTATTCACCCATCAGATAGGCGGCGTTGGTGCGTTCACGTACGTCGGTCGTCGCCATCGGATCGAAGCCGTTGGGCACGCGCCCGGTATCGTAAACACCGGTGAAGGCCTTGTTGAGGCACAACGGGTCGAACGTGGCCCAGCTCGTGATCGCATTGCCGGTGAAGCCGGCGAAGAAATCGCTTTCACGAAATGCCTCGCGGCAGGCGAGATTGGCATTGCGGATGGCGACAGGGTCGGTGTAGTTGAACGTGATCTTCTCGCTTTGCATGGTGAAGATCGACTTGGACAGGCGCACGCCGAATTTTAGTGCGGTGAACGGGCCGTCCGCCGGTATGTAAGTCGTGTCCAGACGCCACGCGCGAATGATGTTGTGGCGCGGATTGTCGGTGCGGGTGATGGAAGCCGGGCCGGCAAAGTTGTCGGCATTGGAGAGATTGAAGTTCGGATCGACGACGATCGTGGGTGCATCGGCGCCGGTATAGTTGTAGGTGTAGTTGACGCGCTGGCCGTTGATGACGCCGGCGACCGGATTGCCGTAGATGTCCTTGGCGCTCGACAGCAGCGTGATCGAACGTGTGGTGTCCTGGCGATAGTCGCGCGAATAGGCGAAATCGTTGTCGATGGTGAACGAGTCGCTGGGCCGCCAGCGCAGTTTGAGGCCGCCACCGGAATAGCGCTCGTCGCGGGTGTAGTACGTCGGGTTTTCCTGAATCGTCGAATTGCCGCTGGCCGCGCGCAGTATGCCGTTGGCGTCGTACTGCAGATTGGTCAGCCCACGCCGCATTTCGGTGAAGTTCAAATCGGCACGGCTTTCATCGGTGCGCGGATGGGTCACCTGCCAGTCGAGATTGGCCTCGAAGCGATCATTCAAGCGCCATTGCACGGCGCCAGTGAACGCGCCCATATGGCGCTTGTCATCGAGTTGCCGATATTGGCGCGAGTTGGGTACGAGAAAGTACGGCGTGCCGGAGTTTGCTTGTTGTGCGGTAACCGGCGTGCAGTTGGCGGTCGCCGAAAACTTGACCGTGGGATTGCAGGCATTCCAGGTCGAACTGCTCGAAATCAGATCGTCCGGATTGGTTTCGCCGTCGTTCTGCAGGCTCAGGGCGACGCCGATATTGCCGGCATCGCCGAGCCGAAACTGATCCACGTAGCTTGCCGTGCCACGCCAGCCCGGTGTGCCGGAGCCGTAGTACGGCGTGTCGTCATTGCGGCGGTTTTGGTATGCGGCGTAGATGGCGCGTCCGTCGAACTGCAAGCGCTGTTTGCCGAAGTCCAGCGGCTTGATGGTTTCCAGTTCCACTGTTCCGGCAACGCCACCTTCGATCAGATCGGCGCGCTGGGTCTTGTACACGCGCACCGTGTTGACCATTTCCGCCGGGAACTTGTCGAAATTGACCGAGCGGTTGCCGCTGCCGTTGGAAATTTCGCGGCCGTTGAACGAGGAGGCGGTCAGAAACGGGCCCAAGCCACGCACGAACAGTTCGGTGGCGCCGTTGTTTTCCTGGTGTGAACTAACGCCAGTGATGGTCTGAATCGCATCACCAATGGATAGCGCCGGCAGGTCGCCGATGTCCTTGGCCGAGAGCACATCGGACACCACCGTGTCGTTGCGCTTGTTCTGAATCGAACTCTGGATGGCGTCGCGGATACCGGTGACCGTCACCGTGCCGAGATTTTGCGTATCGTTGGTGCTGGTGCTGGTGGATGGGGGCTGGGACGCGCCGCTGGCCTGAGGCGCTGGTTCTGCCGCGTCGGCGGGTAGTGCGGCCATCGTGGCCAGAGCGCACATCACCGCGCAGACCAACGTTTTGGTTGCGAACGGCACCGCCGGCCCGACGTTGTGTGGATATGACATGACTCCTCCCGTTGACAAGTACGACTATGCGACCTTAGTGGAGCATTCACTCAATTCATACCAATGTCAACATATTGGTAAGTACTAATGTCCGGAAAATTGGTATTTGTAATTTCATGCTATTTATAAAACATGGTACTTGATTATGTTGTAATTGGTATGCACAGTAGCTGATAATTGGACTGAACATTGGTTCTTCCTGCCCGGGTCACACTGAGATACACCATGAAGCTGCTCACCCTCGTCGTTGTGTTTTCCGCTGCGCTGCTGAGTGCGCCGGCCCCCGCTGCGCCCGCGCGTGAGGTTGCCGCCGCATCCGCCGAGGCCGCGCCGGTACTGGTTCCCGCCGAGGAGTGGCGCCGGATGGCCGACGCAGCCCAGCGCCCGCCGCTGTTCGCGAGCGAACTCGAGCGCACGGCGCGCAGCGTGCGCAAGGCCATGCAGGCCGGCATCCATGTGCCGGTGCCGAAGGATCCGGGCGGCGGCGCGACCCACGAGCAACACAAGCGCAACTACCTCGCAATCTGGGGCGCCGGTTCGCTGTATCGCTTGACCGGCGATCGCGCCTACGCCGACTACGTGCGCGACATGCTGCTGGCCTACGCCAGGCTGTACCCGACCCTCGGCAAGCATCCGGCCAGCGGCACGCAGATTCCCGGGCGACTGTTCTGGCAGGTGCTGAACGACTCGGTCTGGCTGGTCTATGCCATTCAGGGCTACGACGCGATCCGCGACACCCTGTCGGCGCAGGATCGGCAGACCATCGACAATGACGTGTTCCGGCGCATGGCGCAGTTCCTCTCCGCCGGCTCGCCGGACAATTTCGAGCTGATCCACAACCACGCGACCTGGGCCGTCGCCGGCGTCGGCATGACCGGCTACGTGTTGCGTGATCGCGACCTGGTCGACAAGTCGCTGCTCGGGCTGCACAAGGACGGCAAGGCCGGCTTCCTGCGCCAGATCGATTTGCTGTTTTCGCCCGACGGCTACTACGAGGAAGGCCCGTACTACCAGCGCTATGCCCTGCAGCCGTTCGTGATCTTCGCCGCGGCGATCGAGCGCAACGATCCGCAGCGCAAGATCTTCGAGTACAAGGACGGTGTGCTGCTCAAGGCAGTCGACGCGGTCGTGCAATCGAGTTACGCAGGCCTGCTTTTCCCGATCAACGATGCCCTGCCCGACAAGGGTTTGGACAGCGAGGAGATCATCGCGGGTATCGACATCACCTATGCGCGTACCCACGACGCGCACCTGCTTTCCATCGCGCACGAACAAAATCGCGTGCTGCTGACGCCGGATGGTTTCGAGGTCGCGCAAGCCGTGGCTGCGGGCAAGGCACAGCCGTTCGCGTTTCGCTCGGTGCTGCTGCGCGACGGGCCCGATGGCACGCGCGGCGGGCTTGCAATCCTGCGCGAGGGCGGCGCCGCCGATCAGTCGCTGGTCATGAAGAACACCATGCAAGGCATGGGTCACGGCCATTTCGACCGGCTCAATTGGCTGTTCTACGACAACGGCCGCAACGTGATCGCCGACTACGGCTCGGCGCGCTTTCTCAACGTCGAGGCAAAATCGGGCGGCATCTACCTGCCCGAGAACAAGAGCTGGGCCAAGCAGACCGTCGCCCACAACACGCTCGTCGTCGATGAGAAAAGCCAGTTCGGCGCGGACTGGAAAAAGGGCGAAAACCTCGCGCCGACGAGACTGCGTTTCGCGCAGGAAAACGGCGCGCAACTCACCGGGGCGACGATGGTCGGCGCCTGGCCCGGCGTGGTATTCGAGCGCACGCTGGCCTTGCTCGACCTCGGCGACGGCAATCTGCCCGTCGTCATCGATCTTCTCCACGCACGCAGTGATGCGGCGGCGCGCTTCGATCTGCCGCTACACTTCAACGGCCAGATCATCACGCAAGGATTCACCGCGCATCGTTACCTCGCCGAGCGACCGGTGATGGGCACGCACGACGGCTACCAACATCTGTGGGTCGATTCAGCGAGCGATGTGGCGGATGAGCCGCGCTACCTGAGCTGGTTGCTGGGCAACCGCTTCTACACCTATCGATTCGGCGCGAGCGTGCCGACACGCGCGTACCTCGTCGAGAGCGGCGCGAACGATCCGAAATTCAACCTGCGCCACGAACCGGCCTTGATCGTGCGCGCCGATGGCGCGCATGACGTGCGCTTTTTCGGCGTGCTCGAACCGCACGGCAAGTACGATGGCACCGCCGAAAACGTCAGCGGCGCCAACAGTCGCATCCGGGCTATCGAGCATCTGCGCGGCAGCGATGCGGATGTGATCGTGCTGCACCTCGCCCGCGGCGGCACGGTGGCACTCGCCATCGCTGACGAGGCACAAGCGACGCAAACCCACCGTGTTGCCGCCGGCGCTGAAGTGTACGAATGGCAGGGCGCCTCGGCGCGGCTGGAGCGTGGCACGGCGGCGTCGGCCAAAGAACCCGGGGCGGGACAATGAAACTCGGCGTGCGCTGGCTGGTGATCGCGCTGATTGCGCTCGCCACCGTCATCAACTACATCGACCGCAACGCGTTGGCGGTGATGTGGCCGGCGATCGCACGCGAGATTGGCGCGGACAAGGCGGACTACGCCGGGCTGGTCACCGTGTTCATGCTCGCCTACGCGACCGGGCAATTCGCGTTCGGACGTCTGCTCGACGTGATCGGCGTACGCCGCGGCTTTGCGCTGTCGATTTCGGTGTGGTCGGTCTCGATCCTGCTGCATGCGGCGGCGAATTCGGTGCTTTCGTTCGGCCTGTTTCGCGTGTTGCTCGGCGTCAGCGAGGCCGGCGCATGGCCCGGCGCGGTGAAGGCGAACGCGCTGTGGTTTCCGCCGCGCGAGCGCGCGTTCGCGCAAGGCATCTTCAACGCCGGCGCCTCGCTCGGCGCGATCGTGTCGGCGCCGCTGATCGCGCTGCTGTTCCTCTCGCTGGGCTGGCGTGCGACGTTTTTTCTTGTCGGTGCGATCGGCCTGCTCTGGCTCGTGCCCTGGCTTCTCGTCTACCGCTCCGGGCCGGATACGCATCCGTGGCTGAGCGATGCCGAACGCCGGCTGATTCTCGACGCGCCCGATGCCGCGCCGCCAGTGGCGCAGGCGCTGAGTCTGCGCGAATTGATGTCGCATCGGCAGAGCTGGGGCATCGTGCTCGCGCGCTTCTTCCTCGAGCCGATCTGGTGGCTGTTCGTCGCCTGGCTGCCGTTGTATCTCGCCGAGACCTTCGGTTTCGACATCAAGCAGATCGGCATCTTCGCCTGGGTACCCTACGTCGGCGCGATGCTCGGCAGCCTGGCCGGCGGTGGATTTTCCGGACGCCTGATCGCCGCCGGCGCGAGCGTGGATCGCGCGCGCAAGTGGGCGATCGCGCTCGGCGCTGCGATCATGGCGCCGGCGCTGCTCGGCGCCGTGCTCGCCGCCGACCCGACCGCGGCGGTGTTGACGATTGCCGCGGTGCTGTTCGGCTTCCAGTTCGCGATCGGCAACATCCAGACCCTGCCCGGCGATCTGTTCGACGGCAAGTCGGTCGGCTCGCTCGCCGGCATCAGCGGCATGGTCGGCATCGTCGGCACCCTGATCACGACCTGGCTCGTGCCGGTGATGACGAAACAGTCTTACGCGCCAATTTTCATTCTTGTCGCCGCGCTGGTACCGCTGTCGCTGCTCGCCATTTTCGGCGTGGGCGGGCGTTACCAAAAGCTCGTGTCAGTCGCCGAGGTTTCCGCATTTCCGCAAGCAAAGGAGTTTCACTCATGAATTTCCGCGACAAAGTGGCGATCGTCACCGGGGGTGGCCGCGATATCGGCCGCGCGGTTTCTCTCAAGCTCGGTGCCGCCGGCGCGCGTGTCTGCATCAATTACGCGCACGACGCTGCAAGCGCCGAGGACACGCGCCAGCGCATCCTCGCAGCCGGCGGGCAGGCCATCGTGCACCGCGCCGATGTGGCCCATGCCGCTGCCGTCGCCGGACTCATCGCTGCGACGCAGGCAGCGTTTGGCGAGCGCATCGACATTCTCGTCAACGTCGCAGGCGGACTCATTGCGCGCAAAGCGCTGGCCGACATTGACGAAGCATTTTTCCATCAAGTGATCGATCTCAATCTGACCTCGGTGTACCTGACCACGCGGGCGGTCGCGCCGCACATGGTTGCGGGCGGCGCCATCGTCAACTTCGCCTCGCTTGCCGGGCGTGACGGCGGCGGCCCGGGTTCGGCGATCTACGCGACCGCGAAGGCCGGTGTGATGGCCTTCACCCGCGCGATGGCCAAGGAACTCGGCCCGTGCGGGATTCGCGTCAACGCGCTATGCTGCGGCATGATCGCCACGCGCTTCCACGACGATTTCACCAAACCCGAAGTGCGCAAAGCCGTGGCAGGCGCGACCCCACTGCGTCGCGAAGGTCGCGCCGAGGAAGCTGCGGACGCGGCGTTGTATCTCGCATCCGATGCCGCAAGCTTCATCAACGGCGCGAATCTCGACGTCAACGGCGGGGTGTTTTTTTCGTGAATGCTGCGAGCGTCATTGGGCTTGCCATTCCAGCGGAGCCAACGCGACGTTGGGATTGCATCGCGCTTGGCGAAGTCATGCTGCGGTTCGATCCGGGCGAAGGGCGCATCCGCTCGGCGCGCACCTTGCGCGTGTGCGAGGGTGGCGGCGAATACAACGTCGTGCGCGGCCTGCGCAAGACTTTCGGCCATCGCTGCGCGGTACTGACCGCGCTGCCGCGCAACGAGCTCGGCCTGCTTGCCGAAGAATTGATTCTGCAAGGCGGTATCGATGCCAGCCAAATCCTGTGGCGCGATTACGATGGCATTGGCCGCAACACCCGCATGGGCCTGAATTTCACCGAACGCGGCTTCGGTGTGCGTGCGGCGGTGGGCGTGTCAGATCGCGCGAATTCAGCCGCATCCCAGATTCGTGCGGACGAATTCGATTGGGCGATGCTGTTCGGGCCCAGGGGCGCACGCTGGTTGCACACCGGCGGTATTTTTGCAGCACTGTCGCAGTCGTCCGCGCAGGCCGCGCTCGCTGCGGTGCAAGCCGCGCGCCGCGCTGGCGTCGTTGTCTCGCATGACCTCAACTATCGCGCCAGCCTGTGGCAAAGCCACCCTGACCCTGACGCCGCGCGCCGCGTCAATCGCGCGATTGCCGCCGCCTGCGACGTGTTGATCGGCGACGAGTATACTTTTTCTGCCTGCCTTGGTCTCGGTGATGTGACTGGCGTCCAGCGTACGCACGGCCTCGACAGCACACCGGCCGACGCCGCGGCGGCGCTTGCCCTGCGCGAATTTCCCCATCTGAAAGCCGTCGCGTTCACCCTGCGCGAGGCGACAACGGCGTCGCGCAATGGCTGGGGTGGTGTGCTCCACACCCGCAGCGCGCGCTACGCCTCGGCAATGCGCGGCGACCTGGAAATCCTCGATCGCGTCGGCGGCGGCGATGCCTTCGTCGCGGGCCTGATCCACGGCATTCTCGATGGCGCCGATGCGCAGCGCACAGTGGAACTTGCCGCCGCGCATGGCGCGCTCGCCATGACCACACCCGGCGACAACGCCATGGTGTCCGCTGCCGAAGTGGAAGCGGTCGCGAACGGCGCCGACGCCGCAGCGCGCCGCTGAGGCGCGAGAAGCAGCGCAAACGAGCAGCGCAAACCCATCGCCACACGAGGAGATCGACCCATGCCAGAAGTCGTTGTCTACGCACTCGCAGGTCGCACAGCGCAACAAAAACAGCGCCTGATGCGCGCCATTACCGACGCAGTGGCGGAACATTTCGAGGTACCGGCTGCAGGCATCATCGTGCAAATCGTCGAAGCGGCTGCCGACTCGAAATCCAAGGGTGGTGTGGCGTACAGCGAGCTTCATCGCACCTAGTGCGCGCTCGCAATTTACGAAGCGGTTGGCGTCGAGCACTGCGACTGCGCGCGGGGTGACCAGCCGGATCAACCTCGCGCGCCGTGCGAATGCACGCGATTCGTCCGCGCCCTGCAATTTGTTTAGACTTGCAGATTGCCAATTCGCCGCGTGAGCCCCGATGGCTGCTGACCGCTTCCAACTCGTTTCACCCTTCCAGCCCGCGGGCGATCAGCCCGATGCGATTGCCAGGCTCGTCGCCGGTTTCAATGACGGGTTGGCGCATCAGACGTTGCTCGGCGTCACCGGCTCGGGCAAAACCTTCACCATTGCCAACGTGGTGCAGCAGGTGCAGAAGCCGACGATCGTGCTCGCGCCGAACAAGACGCTGGCCGCGCAGCTCTACGGCGAGTTCAAGGAGTTTTTTCCACATAACGCGGTCGAGTATTTCGTCAGCTACTACGACTATTACCAGCCCGAAGCCTACGTCGTCGCCAGCGACACGTATATCGAAAAAGATTCGTCGATCAACGAGCATATCGAGCAGATGCGCCTGTCGGCGACCAAGGCGTTGCTCTCGCGGCCCGATGCGCTGATCGTGGCGACGGTGTCGGCGATCTACGGCCTCGGCGATCCGGAAGATTATTTGTCGATGCGTCTGATCCTCGCGCGCGGCGAACGCGTCGATCAACGCGAATTGATCCGCCATCTGACCGAGCTGCAATACGAACGTGGTGATTTCGAGCTGCATCGCGGCGCATTCCGCGTGCGCGGCGACGTGGTCGACGTGTTTCCGGCCGAGAGCGAAATGGAAGCGCTGCGCATCGAGTTGTTCGACGGCGAAGTCGAAAATATTGCTGCCTTCGATCCGCTGACCGGCACGGTGCTGCGCAAGCTGCCGCGCTGCGTGGTCTACCCGGCGACGCACTACGTGACCACGCGCAAGCGCGTGCTCGATGCCATCGAGACGATCAAGCCCGAGTTGAAAGAACGGCTCGATCAACTCTACAAAGCGAACAAGCTGGTCGAAGCGCAGCGCTTGCAACAGCGCACGCAATACGATCTGGAAATGATGGCCGAGATCGGCTACTGCAACGGCG
>JAFEFR010000367.1 GCA_018240485.1 Pseudomonadota bacterium | reverse complement strand
CCGTGGAGACCATGCCGTGATCGGAGACGACGACGAGATTGGCTTTGTCGGCCAAACCGCGCTGCCGAAGCCCTGCGAGCAAATGGCCGAGCGCACGGTCGGTAGCGGCGATCGCGTCGTTCACCTCGGGCGAATCGGGACCATGATCGTGACCGACATGATCGACTGCGTCGAAATACAGGGTAACGAAATCCGGGCGTTGCGCGACCGGCAAGTCGAGCCAGGCCAGCACCTGGGCGACGCGCGCATCGGCGCTCACTTTGCCGTCGAATGGTTTCCAGTAGTCGGGGCGTACGCCGTCGATGGCGACATCGGAACCGGGCCAGAACATGGTCGCAGCACGTTTGCCCTGGCGCTCGGCGCCGATCCAGATCGGTTCGCCGCCCCACCACATCGGGTCCGAGGTGGTGTGAATATCCTTGTACACGAATTTCTTGCCGCTGACCGGATCGGTGAAACGGTTGTTGACGATGCCGTGATGGTCGGGATACAGCCCGGTGACGAGGGTGTAGTGATTCGGGAAGGTCAGCGAAGGAAACGCAGGACGCATCGCTTGCGCGCGCACGCCGCCGGCGGCCAGCGCGGCGAGATTCGGCGTCAGACCGCGATCGAGGTAGTCGGCGCGGAAGCCGTCGATCGAGATCAGGATCAATGGCGAGTAGCCGCCTTGTTTCGGCGCCGGAGTGGCGCATGCGGCCAAAAACAGAACAGCCCACAGCAGGGTAAAGCGAAGTGCGGTTTTCATGTCGTCATCACGATGGTTTCGAGTATTCGTACAGGCCCCGCGTGTCGCCGCGATGGGCACTTGGCATCAAGCTTGGCGCACCGCGTGACGCGCTTCGGGAGCCGGCCAGCCGGCGGCCTTCGCCGTGGCATTGATCGCCTTGTTGGTATCGAAGTACACCTGCCAGTAGTGGTCGTTGTGGCAATACGGGCGCACCGTCAGCACGGTGCCGAGCGGGGTGTGTTCGAGAATTTCGATGTCCGGAGCTGGCGTGGCGAGCACGTTTGCGATGCCGACCACGGCGGTGCGCAAGCGTGCCTTGGCATCGTCGACGTCGACGCCGCCGGCGAGCAGGGCGGTCAGGTCGACGCGACGATAGGCATTCGCCGAATAGTTGATGATGTTGTCGGAGAAAATCTTGTTGTTGCCGAGCACGGCTTTGACGTTGTCGCCCATGTCCAGGGTCGTGCCGAACAGGCCGATTTCGCGCACCGTGCCGGTGACGCCGCCCGCGCTGATCGCGTCGCCTACCTTGAACGGGCGCAGGGTGATCAGGAATACGCCTGCGGCAAAATTGGCGAGCAGGCCCGACCAGGCCATGCCGATGGCCACGCCGGCGGCGGCGAGCAAGGCGGCGAACGACGCCGTTTCCACACCGAGTACCGACAATACAGCGATGGCGAGCAACAGGGTCAATACACCGCCAGCCACCGAGATAGTGTAGCGCGCCAGCGTGGAATCGAGTTGCCGCTTGGCCAGAACGCGCGCCAGCATGCTGCCGATCAGTCGAATCGCCCAACGACCGACGATCCACACAACGAGGGCGCCGAGGATTTTCCACGCCAGCGGAACGAGATAGGCGGATGCCAATGCTTGCAACTGGCTGGGTTCGATGTTCATCGGGAAAGTTCCTGGGGGGGATCGAAAAAAAGGGACGGCTCCCGTCGTGGGAGCCGTCATCGAAATAAACGTGGCGCGTTCGAGCGGCGATGTATCGCCGATCAGAGCGAGGATGCGCCGAAAGTATCGCAGCTGTTGATGTCGCCCGAGGCAAAGCCGGCTTTGAACCAGCGTTGTCGCTGGGCCGAGGTGCCGTGCGTGAACGAGTCCGGCACGGCATAGCCGCGCGCCTGTTTTTGCAAGGTATCGTCGCCGACGGCGGAGGCGGCATTGAGGGCAGCATCGATGTCGCCGGCCTGCAGCCAGTTCAATTGCGCCTGCGAGCGATTCGCCCAGACGCCGGCGAAACAGTCCGCTTGCAATTCCTGACGCACGGACAGGCCCGATGCCCCATCCATCGGCGCGCCCTGACGCTGCATTTGTTCGGTCTTTTTCATCACGCCGATCAAGTTCTGCACATGGTGACCGACTTCGTGCGCGATCACGTAGGCGCGCGCGAAGTCGCCCTGTGCATGGAAGCGGGTATCCATTTCCTGGAAGAAGTTCAAGTCGAGGTAGACCTGCTGGTCACCGGGGCAGTAGAACGGCCCCATCGCCTCCTGGCCGACGCCGCAGGCGGTTTGCGTACGCCCGTGGTAGAGCACGAGTTTGGGCTGCGGATAGCGCTGGCCGCTGGCCTGAAAATACTGGCCCCAGACGTCTTCGGTACTGCCGAGCACCGATTTGACGAAATGCACTTGCGGGTCGTTGGCGGCGCTGGCCTGACTGCGCTGCGGGGGGGCGCTCGGCTGGCTGCTTTCCAGGGTCGAGCCGCCGCCGGAAAGCAGGGCAAGGATGTCGAGCGGGTTTTTGCCGAAGAAAAGGCTGACGACGACCACCAGAATGATGCCGCCGATGCCGAGATGAAAGCCGCCGAAGCCGAGTCCGCCGCCACCGCCGCCGCCGAACCCGCCGCCGCTGCTGCTGCCATCGTCCTCGACGACATTGTCGCTTTCCCGACCTTTCTGCCAATCCATACACCGCTCCTTGAGGCGAAGTGAATCCGCGCACGTTACTCGTCGCGCATGGCGACTGCAACAGCCGAAAAACTCAGTGCCGAGTCAGAGCGTGGAGAATGCGCCGATCGGTCTCGTCGAGCGCACTTGCCGTGTCGCCGCGGAAATGATGGTGGAACGATTTTAGCGCGGCCTGGCGATCGTCGAGCGAATAGCCGAGGTTGGACAGCGCCATCCACGCATCGAAGTTCGCCGGCGGCGGCCCAGGCTCGCCCTGCGGCCACAGGCCGAAGCCCGCCTCGGCCAGTCGCTTCCACGGGAACAACGGGCCCGGGTCGTTCTTGCGTGTGGGGGCCATGTCTTCGTGTCCGATGATTTGCGTGCGCGGAATGCCCAGACGTTGGGTCAGGTCGGCCAGCAGCCGAAGCAGGGCGTCGATCTGTGCGGAAGCGAAGGGCGAGGCACCATCGTTGTCGAGTTCGATGCCGATCGAGGCAGAGTTCACATCGGCGATCGTGCCCCAGCGTCCGACGCCGGCGTGCCAAGCGCGCGCCGAATCATCGACGAGTTGATAGATGTGGCCATCGCCGCCGATCAGGTAGTGCGCGCTGACCGGATGGCGGCTGCCGGCATCGCGCAGGGTGCGCAGGCTATGCTCCACCGATTCCTGTTCGGTGTAATGAATCACAATCAAGGTGGCCTTGCGCGCGTTGTAGTTCGGCGACGGTACCCACTCGGCCAGCGGATTTCGGGCGGGCGTCGGCGGTGTGGCGCAAGCCGCGAGAAGCAGCAAGGCCAGTGCCGCGAAAGCCGCGCGAGGCTGAATAGAAAAAGCATGCATGGGGCGTCACGATAAATGAAAAGCGCGTTTGGTGCTCGCACGGCCTGACGACGAGGCACATTCGTTTCGGAGGCGTTGCGGACGTCTGCTAGGATGAGGGCGTTGCCGCCTTGGGCATCGGCGTTCGGAGCGCGGCGAGGCATGACGGACGAGAGCGAGATTCTGCCGCAAACGGTCGAAACGGATTTGTTTGCGCGCGTCTATGAAGAACTGCGCCGGATCGCGCGCGGCCAGCGGCGCGGCGCGGGCAACCCGCCGACGCTGGATACCACGGCATTGGTCCACGAGGTCTATCTGAAGCTGCATGGCGCCGAGGCAGCGACGCGCAACGATCGATTGCATTTTCTTTCTCTCGCGGCGCGGGCGATGCGGCAGGTGCTGGTCGATCATGCGCGGCGTCATTCTCGCCTGAAACGCGGCGGCGACTGCCTGATTACCGGGTTGCACGACGATATCGCTGCGGCGAACGATGTCGTCGATCTGGTCGCGCTCGATGCGGCGCTCGACGAACTCGCTCGACTCGATCCGCGCGCCGGGCAACTCGTGGAGTGGCGCATTTTTTCCGGGCTCGATGTCGCCGAAATCGCTTGCTTGCAACATACGGCGGAACGCACCGTGTCGCGCGATTGGCGGCGTGCGCGTGCGTTCCTGATCGATCGACTCGGGCTTGTCGACAGCGTGAAATGAGCAGCGAAAGCGAGCGTTGGCAAAAGATCGGCGATATCTTCGATCGCGTCGCCGATCTGCCGCCTTCGCAACGGAATGGGCTGCTCGACCAACTTTGCGCAGAAGACCCGGCGTTGCGCGAGAGCATCGAGTCTCTGCTTCGAGCCGATGCCGCGGCGGCCGGATTCGATCATGGTTTCGACTCGGCCCGTGTCGCCGCAGTGCGCGCGTGGGACGAAGAGGCGGGCGAAACCGTCGGGCATGGCATTGGCGCGTGGCGCGTCGTGCGCGAGCTGGGGCGTGGCGGCATGGGTGTCGTGCTGCTGGTCGATCGCGCCGATGGCCAATACGAGCAACGGGCGGCGCTGAAGTTGATCAAGCGCGGCATGGACAGCGAGGCGATCCTCGCCCGATTTCTGCGCGAGAGGCAGATTCTCGCGCGCCTGGATCATCCGCATATCGCGCGCCTGCTAGACGGTGGCATCGCCGACGACGGCAGACCGTTCTTCGTCATGGAATACGTCGAAGGGTTGCCGCTGATCGACTATTGCAATGCGCACGCCGCCGATGTGGCGTCGCGCATCGAATTGTTCGTGCAGGTTTGTGCGGCCGTGCAGTTCGCCCATGGCCGTCTTGTCGTCCATCGCGATATCAAGCCGACGAACATCCTCGTTACTGCGCAAGGCGAGGCCAAACTGCTCGATTTCGGCATTGCCAAGCTGACCAATGCGCGTTCCGCCGACACCGTCACCGCACTGTGGCGCGACAGCCCGCTCACGCCCGCTTATGCCGCGCCGGAACAACTGCGCGGTGAGGCGGCGAGTGTCGCCTCCGATGTCTACGCACTCGGCGGGGTGCTCTACGAACTGCTGGCGGGCAAGCGGCCATTCGGCAGCAACGACGCGCCGACGCTCGAGGAAATGCGTCGCCTCGTCGAAACCACGCCGCCGCCCGCGCCGAGCGCGGTCGTCGTGCGCGATGCGCCGGTACCGGGCAAGGTGCTGCGCGGCGATCTCGACACCATTGTTCTGAAGGCGATGCAGCGCGACCCGGCACGACGCTACGCAACAGTGGAAGCGCTTGCTGCGGATTTGCATCGCTACCGGCAAGGCTTGCCCATTTCCGCGCGTCGCGACAGCGCGACGTATCGCGTTGGCAAGTTTATCGGCCGGCATCGTCTCGGCGTCGCGGCATCGGTGGCGTTCGTCGTGGTGTTGATGGCCGGCGTCGTACTTGCCTTGTGGCAGGAGAGGCAGAAGGCGCGCGAAGCGCAGGCCGCGCAAGAAGTGACGAATTTTCTCGTCGGTCTGTTCGCCGGCGCCGATCCGGAACTGACCCGAGGCTCCAGGTTGAGCGCGCAGGATCTGCTCGATCAAGGCAGCGAAAAATTGAATGCGCAGGCGGATATCGGTCCGCTCGTGCGCGCGCGCCTGCTGCACACGATCGCGCACACCTACGCCGCGCTCGGGCTCTACGATCGCGCCCTGCCGCTCGCACGCCAGGCGCTCGCGTTGCGTCGCGCGCAGGGCGGAAACGCCAGCCTCGATAGTGCCGAAAGCGCCGACGAACTCGGCACGATCCACCTCAGCAAGGGCGAGTACGACAAGGCCGAACCCTTGCTGCGGGAGGCGCTGCAAACGCAGCGCGACGCACTGGCAGCGGATGCTCCCGCCGTGATCGCCAGCCTCGGCAATGTCGCCGCGTTGATGCAGGATCGCGGCGACTTCGCCGGCGCCGATCGCCTCTACCGGCAGGCGCTCGATGCGAGTGGACGGCGCTTCGGCGAGGATTCCGCCGAACACGCGCGCCGTCTCGACGACTACGCGACCAACCTCGACAACCTCGGCCGGCGCACGGACGCGGAAGCGGCCTACCGCCGCGCGCTGGCGATACGCGAGAAGCGGTTCGGGCCGGATTCCGCGGAGGCCGCCGTGTCGCTGCAGAACCTCGGCGTGCATCTCGATCAGGATGGCGACTACGC
>JAFEFR010000366.1 GCA_018240485.1 Pseudomonadota bacterium | reverse complement strand
CGACGTTACTTCTCGGCGGTTCGGTGCTGGCCGCGGGCGGGTTTACTGGCGGAAACTCCGGCAGCTTTCCGGTGCAGACCGAGCGGTACAACCCGACGACGAACACATGGTCGGCGTCAGGCGCCTTGTCGATCGGGCGCACCGGACATACCGCCACGTTTTTGCCCGGCAATGGCAGCGTGCTGTTGACCGGAGGCCAGGCGTTCGCCAACGTCACGGCGGTGGCAGAAATCTACAACCCGACCACGACCACCTGGGAGTTGACCGGTTCGATGGCCTTGCAACGGCATCACCACACGGCATCGCTTTACACCTCGGCGGGCAAGACCTATGTCCTCGTCGCTGGTGGCAACACGACCACGTTTATGGGTGCGTTGGCCAGCGCGGAGTTGTACGACATGACGACCGGAAACTGGTCGCCGGCGGGCGGGCCGATGACGACGGCGCGGATCGTTCACGCCTCGACGCAGCTATATCTGAGCTCGGGCAAGGTGCTCATTTCAGGTGGCAACGATGGTATTGGCACGGCGCTGGCCTCCGCCGAACTGTATGGCCCGACCAGCGCCACCGTCACGGTGACGACGGTATCCAGTGCCACTAACCCGTCGCATGTGGGGCAGGCCGTCAACTTTTACACCAACGTGCAGGGGGCTGCGCCCACGGGCACGGTGACGTTCTACGATGGCGCCGCCGTGCTCTGCGCCAATGTAACGGTGGCGGAAGACGATACGTTCAATTCCACCGCCGGCTGCTTCCCGCCACCGCTGTCCGCGGGGTCGCACAACATCACCGTCGTCTACAACGGCGATGCGAACAACGCGGGCAGCACTTCGGCGATTCTGGTGCAGGTGGTCAATCCCAATGGCGCGGCCGCAGTGCCCGCACCCGCGCTGCGTGGATGGGGATTGGCGATGTTGATGATGGGCCTCGGCGGCCTCGCGCTGGGCCATCGCCGATGGGCGCGGCGATGATGCGGCAGTGAAGAAAAATCAGCGTGATGCCACGCGCGCGAAGGCGTCGCGCGCGTGCTACGCGCGCACCAGCAGGCGAACCAAACCCAGGCCGGCGAGCGTGGTCGCGAGCGATCCGATGACGTGGGTTGCGACGATCGCGAACGCCCACGCATATTGCGCTCGCAGCAGCAGGGCGACGGTTTCGGCGGAAAAGGTCGAGAACGTGGTCAGGCCGCCGCAGAAGCCGGTAATGACGAACAGGCGAAGCTCCGGCGGCAGGGTTTGGTAGTGATCGAACACGCCCATCGCGCCGCCGATGATGAAGCCGCCGATGAGATTGACTGCAAGCGTGCCCAGCGGCAGCGAGGCGAGCACGGGGTTGAGGGCAAGGCCCAGCGCCCAGCGCAACGCGCTGCCGATGGCGCCACCCAGAAGCACGGCCAGCAGTGAAGGAAGTGGAAAGCTCATGGGCTTGGGGAATTCCGAGCGGGTGCCCGAGCCGTGGTGTGCTCGCTGCGCAGTGGCCGGGACGCCATCGCCTCGGGGTGAATTCGATCATACGCGAACGCTTGCGAGGGCGGCAACGCGTTTGCGCTGCGCAGTGCCGTGCGTTGAGAGGCGTTCGCTCAAACGCAGCGCGCCGCATGTAGCTGGCGTGTGCGCGCGGCTCACGTAGCGCGAGTCGCACGGCAGGTGTCGCCTCGTTGTCGGCTGCGAACGCAGGCCCATGCCAGCCGCGCAAGCGCGACGCCGTGCCACTCAACCCGGTGGCAAGGTTGCCTTGAAGGCCTTCGCCTCGGCGAGCAACGGCTTGGCGGCGTCGCCGCTGACTTCAAAGATGGCGATGGCGTGATCGGTTCCGGCGCGCGCGTCGGCCTTGCGCCCTTGCATCAGGCGCAAGCGCGCTTGCAGCAACAGGCCGGTCGCGAACAGTGGATGCTGCTCGCCGAAATGCGCTCGCGGTAACTCCACGGACTGGGTGACGAGCGCATCGGCGGCGTTGGCGTCGTCCTGCGCAAGGCGCGCTTCAGCCGCAGCTTGCAGCGTCGCAATCGTGAGCTGGCTGTGCTCGCCAGTGAACTTGCGCGCCATCTGCAGCGCTTGTTCAAGCACGGTCACGGCATCGCCTGCGCGCTTCTGCGCGAGCAGGGTCTTGCCCAGACTCAGCAGGCCGGAGGCAAGTGCGCCGGATTCACCAAACAGCGCCCGGCGCTCGTCGCTGGCATGCCGCAGCAACGCTTCGGCGCGCGCGTAGTCCTTTTGCCGGTAGGCGATGGCGCCGCGGTTCTGCTCGACGATCAGCGCGGCCCCTTGGTCAGCGCGCAGCTGCGGCGTGCGGTAGCTTTCGATCACTTGATCCATCAGCCGACCGGCCTCGTCGAGTTGACCGGTCTGCATCAGCGCGAGGGCAAGGCTGTTGGTCAGTTGCACCGTGGTGTCGTGCAGCGCCCCCAGACGTTGTACGGACTGCGCAGCAGCCGCGCGAAACGTGTGGATGGCGGCGCCCATGTCGCCTTGGGCTTTTTCGATTTGGCCTTGCAAAATCCGGCTGCGCAGCAAGCGATCACCGTAGGCCGTTTCATCTTCGTTCCACAGCGACTGCGCGAGATCAAGCGTTTGCCGAGCGGCCTTTGCATCGCCCTGATGCAGTTCCAGTTGCGCCAGATACATGCGTGCATCGGCCGCTTCGATGGGGCTCTTTGCAGCTTCCGGTGAGGCAAGAAAACGGCGCAGCAGCGGTGCGGCGGCCTTGTCGTCATCGAGTTCGGCGAATAGCTCGCCGACGAAGCGCACGATGCTGGCTTGTTCGGCGGGATTGCCCGCAAGGCGCTGGTCGAGTTGCGCTGCGCTGTCGGCCAGCGCCTGACGCAGCGGCACGGAACGTTCACCGGCCTTTTCCATGTCGCCGAACACGAGGGCGAGATAGTGCAGCACCGATTGCCCGTGTGCTGCTTCATTGCGGTACAGATCGCGCTGTTGCTCGGCGCGTCGCGCCTCGGCGCGGGCGATGCCGGCTGCGCGCAGACTGAACGCGGTCGCGGCCACCAGCGCGAGCAAGGCGATACTCGCCGCGGCGACGGCGATGCGATTGCGCTGCACGAATTTGCGCGCGCGATACCAGGCGTTGTTGCCGCGTGCGCGCACCGCGCGCCCGTCGAGGTAACGGCGCAAATCTTCGGCGAGGGCATCCACGCTGGCATAGCGCCGCTGCGGCTCTTTGGCGATGGCGGTCAGCACGACGCGATCCAGATCCCCGCGCAGCGTGCGCGCGCGCCGCGCATCGCCGCGATGGGCGCAGGCGACGCTCGGTGCAGGCGGATCGACAGCAAGAATCGCCTGTTGCACCGGCATGCCGCGATCAAGCCGATACGGGCGCGCGCCGCAGAGCAATTCGTACAGCACGACGCCCAAGGCATAGACATCGGTTGCCGCGCTCACCGCATCGCCGCGAATTTGCTCGGGTGCGGCATAGTCCGGCGTAAAGGCGTGCGTGTGCGTGCCGGTGAGGTTTTCGCCGTGGGTGGTTTCGAGCAGCTTGGCGATGCCGAAGTCGAGCAGCTTGGCTTGACCGTCGTCGCCGACAAGGATGTTCGAGGGCTTGATGTCCCGATGCAGCACCAAGCTGTGGTGAGCATGGCTGACCGCTTCGCACACGCCCAGAAACACGGTCACCGTCGCGAGCACGTCCAGGCGTTTTTCCGCGACATGCTGGGTGATCGGCACGCCATCAACAAATTCCATCGCGAAGTAGGGGATATTCCATTCGCCGACGCCGCCATCGAGCAGGCGTGCGATGTGTGGATGTTCCAGTCGCGCGAGTATCTGGCGCTCGCGGCGAAAGCGCGGCAACAGCCCGGGCGTCGGATAGGGCAACAGCTTGAGCGCCACGCGCTGCTCGAATTCGCCGTCGTCGCGCTCGGCCAGATGCACCTCGCCCATGCCGCCACGCCCGATCAGGCGCAGCAGGCGATAGGCACCGAACCGACGCGAGCCGCTGGCGTAGTCATCGCTCCAACGATCCCAGGCATCGCTTGGCAAGGGCGCCGCCGGGGTTTCGAGAAACGCGTTGGCACCGGCGCCCTCGTCGGCGGCGAGCATGCGCGCGAGGCGCTCGCGCAGGTCGGCGTCCGCGCCGCAGCGCTCGGCGAGAAAATGCTCACGTTCGCGCGGCGACAGGTCGAGCGCCGCATCAAACAATTCAGCGAGGCGGTTCCAGCGGTCGGGAGTGTCCGGATTCAGCATGGTGGTTGGCCTTGTCGAGCCGCAAACATCGCGGCAGGTTTACGTGTTTCGTTGCTCCATTCACGTAAAAACCGCAGCGCATGAGACACCGCGCCGGATCGATTGCGCCGGATCATGCACCCGGCGAGGTGACCGCTTCGAACAGGAACGCGCGCGCGCGGCGCCAGTCGCGGATCACGGTGCGTGTGGACGTTTCGCGCAGTTCGGCGACCTGTTCGACCGAAAGGCCGGCGAAGAAGCGCAGCTCGACCAGTTCGGCGAGCGCCGGCTCCATCGCGGCGAGACGCAGCAGTGCGGCGTCGAGGTGGATCAGCGATTCCGGGTCGAGGCCGACGCCGTCGAGTTCTTCGTCCAGCGTCGCCATCGTCGCTGCGCCGCCGCGTTTGTGGGCGTGGCGACGGCGCGCGTGGTCGATGACGATCTGGCGCATCGCTTTGGCTGCGGTCGCGAAGAAATGACCGCGATCTTTCAGCCTGAGCACGTCCGGCTTGATCAGCTTGAGGTAGGTCTCGTGGACGAGGCCGGTGGTGTTGATCGTCGGATTCGACTGGCCGGCCAGGTGTCGGCTGGCGAGGCGCTTCAACTCCTCATACACCGCAGCAAACAGCTGCTGCAACGCGGCCCCGTCGCCGTTGCCGGCGGCGTGAACCAGTTCGGTGACGTCGGCAGCACCCATTCGCTTCCTCCCTTGTGCTGTCGTGCAGTCTAGCCGATTGGCCTGCGACGCGCGTGTCACCTGGTTCCGTACTTCCCGTTCTTCTGTGTGCGAATTTTCCAAGGCGGCAGCATGCCTCTGTCCTGTGGCAGCGGGTTTTTGCGTGTGGTTCCAACAAAGCCAAGTGATGTCGCGGCGAACTCGCTTTTCACGTCGAATGAGAGGAGATGCAGGTATGCGATGCCCCATGATTGGAATTGCTGCGGTTGTTGCTGCAATTGTCTTTTCGCCTTTGCAATGCGTACGTGCCGCGGATGTGACGATTGCGCCCATGGCAGGCGGCGGCTTCGTGGTGAAGAATGCAGCCGGCGCCACTGACCGGTTGCGCGTGAACGAAGACGGTACTGTGTGGATCCCCGTGCTCGCGACCGGATCGCAGCAAGCGACGCCGGTCTGTGCGGGAGCGGGT
This sequence comes from Pseudomonadota bacterium, assembly GCA_018240485.1. GTDB lineage: Bacteria > Pseudomonadota > Gammaproteobacteria > Xanthomonadales > Rhodanobacteraceae > Rudaea. The sequence continues at coordinate 3,782 of JAFEFR010000366.1, read as the reverse complement.
GGCATTGTCGGGCCGTGTGCGCCAGAGAGCGGTGGCGGAAGCTTGCCGGCGGGCACGGTCAATCAAACGTTGCGTTACGACGCGAGCAGTGCACTCGTTGCGAACAGCGAATTGCAGGTGTTCGCTGACGGTGGCGTGCTCGCCACCAATGCCGCGGTCAATGCCGCGGTGGCCGGCGGCGCGTTGACCGGGCCGGGTGTGATTCCGGCGTCCGGGCCGGGTCGGCGCCTGATGTGGTATCCGGCGAAAGGGGCGCTTCGTGCGGGCTATGTGGATGCCACGGAATGGGACGACGCCAATGTCGGCGCAAACTCCATCGCATTGGGTGGCGGAACGACGGCAAGCGGCACTGATTCCATCGCTCTGGGCGGAGGTGCCATCGCCAGCGGTGCCGTCGCCATCGCGATGGGAAGCAGTACGCTTGCGAGCGGAAGATTCGCCACGGCCATGGGACAGGGCACCAAGGCGACGGGCGATTTTTCCACCGCGCTCGGAGCGGTAGCCAAAGCGCAAGGCGATTATTCCCTTGCCGAGGGTTATTACGTCAACGCATCGGGAGACTATTCCCTCGCATCCGGTCTGCGCACCGATGCCAGCGGCAACACGTCCACGGCGATGGGCTACAAATCGGTTGCGAACTGCCAGTCGGGAGGCGAATTTGCCTATCGCAATCGCGCCAACGTCTCTGACCCCGCACCGAGTTGCAATTCCACGGCCTTCGGAGCGGGGTCTCTCGCAACCGCTTATGCGGCAACAGCGATGGGTTTGAACACGACGGCCAGCGGCGCGTCGTCCACGGCGATGGGCAACTACTCGACGGCGACCGGTTCCTACTCGACCGCGATAGGCAATGCCGCGAATGCAAGCGGCTTCAATTCCGTGGCAATAGGCGAGGACACGACGGCCAGCGGCGCCGCGTCGACTGCAATGGGGGTTTTTGCGGACACGGTCAGTCATGCCGGTTCATTCGTGATCGGCGACGGCTCCGGGTCGACACTTTCGACTGCCGATCACCAATTCATGGCGCGCGCTTCCGGCGGCGTGATTTTCTATACGTCGTCGGCGCCGAATACGACCGCGGGAATCCAACTGGCTGCCGGCAGCGGTTCGTGGACGGCGCTGTCCGACCGCAACGCCAAGGACGCCGTCACGCCGGTCGATCCGCGCGAGGTGTTGGCCAAAGTCGCATCGATGCCGCTGGCGACCTGGCACTACAAGACTCAGGACGCGAAGTACCGGCACATGGGCCCGATGGCGCAGGATTTCTACACTGCGTTCCATCTCGGCGAAACCGACAAGGGCATCGATACGATAGATGCGGACGGCGTGGCGCTCGCGGCGATCCAGGGCCTCGATGCAGAAAATGCGCTGTTGCGCGAGCGCGTGGCGCGTCTCGAAAAGCAAAATGCCGACAATGACAAGCTGCGCGAGCGAGTAGCGCAGCTCGAAGCGCAAGAAGGTGACGTCGCCGCGCTGAAGGCGGTGGTGGAATCGCTGCCGCGCGTACGGGTGGCGCCTTCCATCGTTACCGTCGCGGCGCAACCATGAGTGCGAGGCGTCGTGGAACTTTTCCCGCACTGGTGCTTGGTGCGCTCGCCGTCGCGGGGCCGTGTGTCGGCGCGGGTCTCAGCGTAGGCGCGGGCTCGACGATGAATTTTGCCGACGCCGTGGTCTCGCTCGGCTGCGGCGATCTGTCCGTGGTCGGGCAGGCGAACGCAACGTCGGCGACGATTGCTTCCGTTGCCAATGTCGGTATCGCTGCGGGCGGCACGCTTGCGCCGGATGCGGGCAGCATCGCGCTTGGTGGAAAATTTTCCGATGCGGGTGTATTCGTGCCTGGGACGAGCCGCATCGGCATCGTCGATGCTTGCGGCAACGGATCGAGCGTGGTGACTGGCGCGACGAATTTTTACGATTTGATCGTGAGCACGGCGAGCGGCAAGGCCCTCGTGTTGCCGGCGTCGCTGACGCAAGGCATCAAGCACACACTGGTCTTGTCAGGCGCGCCCGGCAACCTGCTGCGGGTGACGAGTTCGAGCGCAGGCCAGCGCGCGTTTCTCGACGTGGCGACAGGCGCCGCGCAGGCGATTGCCTATGTCGACGCACGCGACAACGGCGCGACCGGTGCAAAAATCGCACCGGGCACGGCGGCGAGCTACCGCTCGCTCGACAGCGGCAATCTGTTCAACTGGTTTGCCGATGCGGCGACCGGCATGGGCGGCGTAGTGCCGGCGCCCTTGCCGGGGCGCATGGGCTTGTTGCTGCTGGTGCTGCTGCTGGCCGCGGTTGCATGGCGGCCAGCAGCATGTAGCTGTCGAACGACCGACGGTTTCATTGTTCGATGATCAACCTTGTCGGTCGTCGCGTGGGCCGAATGGAATCAACATCGGCACGCGCTGCCGATACGCCGCATACGCGCCGGGATCGAGTTCCGCGGACAACCAGCGTTCTTCCAGGCGCGCTTTCAACACGATGCCGAACGCAAGCAACGCGAATCCGGTGGCCGCGAGCAGCGTGCCTTTGGCGACGGAGGTCGCCAGCAGCGAGAGCAGCAGGCCGGTGTAGATCGGATGACGCACGATTGCGTAGGGGCCGCTGTCGACGATGCGATGGTCGGTCTTGCGCGTCACCGCACCCGACCACAACACGCCGAGATGGATGCGCGCCCACCATGCGAAGGCGATGCCGGCGGCGACGAGCACGACGCAGAGCCACGCGCCGTTCCAGCCAACATGCCAGAGGCGCAGCGCACCTTCGTAGCCGTGCGCCTGCGGAATCAACAGCAGCGTGCCGAGCAGCATCGGAATGCGATAGCGCAGCATGCGGGCGATATCCACATGCTTTTCCGCTGGACGACTCCACAGCGCGGCGATGAGCCACGACACGAGCCACAGCAGCCACAACCCGATGATCGCGATGCCGGGAGACACGGTGCCATTCCCCGAATGCAAATCGCGAATCTAGCAAATTTTCGCGAGCAACGCCTGTTGCGCCGAATGCGGCTTGTCGCCGTTCGGCGTCAGGCGATGGTAGTGGCCGTCCGCTTGAAGTACCCAGGCCTGCGTGTTGTCGGCGAGGTAGTTGGCGAGTGCTTCGTCGAACACACGCGCGGCGAGGTCGGGGGCAAGGATGGGGAAACCGGTTTCGATGCGGCGCAACAGGTTGCGTTCCATCCAGTCCGCGCTCGAGCAGTAGATTTCCGGCTCGCCACCGTTGGCGTACCAGTACACGCGGCTGTGTTCGAGGAAGCGGCCGACGATCGAGCGCACGCGGATGTTTTCCGAGATGCCGGGCAGGCCCGGCTTGAGCGTGCACGCGCCGCGCACGATCAGGTCGATCGACACGCCGGCAATCGACGCGCGATACAGCAATTCGATCACGCTGGGTTCGTTCAACGCATTCATCTTGGCGATGATGCGCGCAGGTTTGCCCGCTTGTGCATGCGCGATTTCGCGCTCGATCTTTTCCATCACGCCCTTGTGCAGCGTGAACGGTGATTGCAGAAGATGTTTGAGCTTGATCACCGGCCCCAGACCGGAGAGCTGCTGGAACAGCTTGTGCGCGTCCTCGCCGATGTTCTTGTCAGCAGTCATCAGCCCGAAGTCGGTGTAGATGCGCGAGGTCACGGTGTGGTAGTTGCCGGTCGACAGGTGCACGTAGCGGCGCAAGCCGGTTTTTTCGCGGCGCACGATCAGCAACAGTTTCGCGTGGGTTTTGTAGCCGACCACGCCGTAGACGACCTGCACGCCCGCTTCCTGCAGGCGATTGGCGAGCGAGATGTT
>JAFEFR010000365.1 GCA_018240485.1 Pseudomonadota bacterium | reverse complement strand
GTGCCGTGCTCGCCGAAGGCCGCGCCATCGGCCAGAAAATCGGCGCGGGCAAGGCGCGCGTAATCCGCTCGCTCAAAGACATGGCGCGCGTCGAAGCGGGCGACGTGCTCGTCGCCGACATGACCGATCCCGATTGGGAACCAGTGATGAAGCGCGCCGCGGCCATCGTCACCAACCGCGGCGGGCGCACCTGCCATGCGGCGATCATCGCGCGCGAGTTAGGCGTGCCGGCCGTGGTCGGCACGGGCGATGCGCTCGACCGCATTCCCGATGGCGCCGAAGTCACCGTGTCCTGCGCCGAAGGCGATACCGGCACGATTTACCAAGGCTTGCTGAAGTTCGAGAAAGTCACCGCCGATCTCGAACACATGCCCCCTGCCCCGCTCAAGATCATGATGAACGTGGCCAACCCCGAGCGTGCGTTTGACTTCGCCATGCTGCCGAATGCCGGCGTCGGTCTCGCGCGCCTGGAAATGATCATCGCAAGCCACATCGGCGTGCATCCGAAAGCGCTGCTCGACTACGCCGCGCAAGATGCCGAAACCCAGCGCAAGATCGACGAGCGCATTGCCGGGTACGCAAGCCCGGTGGATTTCTACGTCGACCGTCTCGCCGAAGGCATCGCCACAATCACGGCGGCGTTTGCGCCGAATCCGGTCATCGTGCGCCTGTCCGATTTCAAATCGAACGAGTACGCCAACCTGATCGGCGGCAAGCGCTACGAGCCGCACGAAGAAAACCCGATGATCGGTTTTCGCGGTGCCAGCCGCTACATCGACCCGAGCTTCGAGGCAGCCTTCGCGCTCGAATGCCGCGCGATGAAAAAGGTGCGCGAAACGATGGGCCTCACCAATGCCTGGGTGATGATCCCGTTCGTGCGCACGCTCGAAGAAGGCCGCAAAGTCATCGACGTATTGAAAAAGCACGGCCTCGAACAAGGCCGGCACGATCTGAAAATCATCATGATGTGCGAAGTACCGTCGAATGCATTGCTCGCCGACGAGTTTCTCGACATTTTCGATGGCTTTTCGATCGGCTCGAACGATCTCACCCAGTTGACGCTCGGCCTTGATCGTGATTCCTCGATCGTCGCCAACCTGTTCGACGAGCGCAATCCGGCGGTAAAGAAAATGCTGTCCATGGCGATTTCCGCCGCGAAGAACAAAGGCAAATACGTCGGCATCTGCGGCCAAGGCCCGAGCGATCATCCAGATCTTGCGCAGTGGCTGCTCGACGAAGGCATCGAATCACTGTCGCTGAATCCTGATACCGTCGTCGACACGTGGTTAATGCTGGCAAAGAACAAATCCGTGCAGTGATATGAAATACCAGCGGTTTTGTTACCCACCGTTGAGTCTTGATTGACCCTACCCCAGTGCGAGCGTAGCGTGCGCCGGCCGACAATCCGTCGGGTAATGGGAGGTTCGTCATGAAACGCTTTTCGCTTTTGTGCTTCGCCCCGTTGCTCCTTGCGTTCTCGCCCTGCGTATTTGCGCAGGATGCCAAGCCGTACAAGGATGGCCCGGTCGTCGATGTCACCTTCATCAAAACCCGCCCCGGGCAGTTCGACAACTACATGAAGTTTTTGGATGGCCCCTACAAAAAACTCATGGAAGCGCAAAAGAAGGCGGGGCTGATACTCGGATACAAGGTGTTCACCTCGGAGCCACGCAGTCCGCACGATGCCGACGTTATCCTGTCCATTACCTTCGCCAACATGGCGGCACTCGATAAAACCGACGAAGCCGACGCGGTTAGCGCCAAGGTACTCGGTTCGAGTGACGATCAGAACAAGGCGACCATCGAGCGCGGCCCGATGCGCGATGTGCTGGGCAGCCAGCTAATGCGGGAAATGATTCTGAAGTAACCGTTGTCGTCAACTGGCTTGCGTGATGCACGTCGCGCGAGCCAGTTGAAACAAGCGCGGCTTGCCTGCCGCAGCCGGAAAAGCAAAAAAGTCTTTGCGCAAAAAATTTTTATCGCTAGAATACGCGGCTCCCTGATCGGCAGCGATGTCGATTCGGGAGTTGCCGTAAAGCGGCAGCATCGCGGAAATCCCTGGCCTTTTCCGCGAACCAATCTAGTGGGGCTATAGCTCAGCTGGGAGAGCGCCACAATGGCATTGTGGAGGTCATCGGTTCGATCCCGATTAGCTCCACCACTTGATTGGACAAAGGGTTTGCACGCAAACCCACGGTTTTCTCGGCGTCCCCATCGTCTAGAGGCCCAGGACATCGCCCTTTCACGGCGGTAACGGGGGTTCGAATCCCCCTGGGGACGCCAATTAAAACAAGAACTTAGCTAAAGTTCGAGACTTGGTAAAGACGGTTTCCCTAAGTTTTTCCCGAATATAAAGCGCACTCGTTTCCGGGTGCGCTTTTTTGTTTCATGCTGTCGGCATCCGCCCGGCTTGCAATGCGCTGATGCACCGGCGCGTCAGCCTCGACAAGCTGGATGCGGCGCGCAATGCGTGACTGTTCAAGCCGCAAGTTTGAGCTGGGGTTTCAGGCCGGCGCGCGCGGCAAGGCGCACGAGCAGATCGAGGCTGAACGATGTGATCTTGCCGCGCTTGATGTCCGAGACGCGCGCCTGGGTCACGCCGAGTACCTTCGCGGCCGCGGCTTGTGTGCCTGCCGTCTTCAGCCAGTGTTCGAGGCCGCGCAGCAATTCGGCGCGCATGTGCAGTTCCACGCCGCGCGCAGGCTCGAAGAATGCGGGATCGAGGAAAATGCTGCCCTTGGTGATGTGTCCGATGACGGGCTCTTTGTCTTTGGTCTTGCGCATGGCTTACCTCGGTATCAGTTTGTAGCGTTCCTGCGCCCTGCGAATGTCATGCAGGCTGGTGGCCTGCGTCTTTTTCTGAAAGACGTGCAACACATAGATGCTTTCCAGTCGTGTGGCGAGGTAGATCGCTCGAAACGCGCCCACGCCATCGCGAATGCGCAACTCGCACACGCCGAGGCCGAATATGGCATGGGCTTCAGTCCGAAGGGTCATCGCCGCACTGCACCTTATCCAACTGGTAACCGGCTTCGTCCTGCGCAGATTCCGGAAAGATATTCCAGTCCGCCTTGCTGCTACCCAGCCAGATCAATTTCTTCATTCGCTCCATTATGCAGAATTACGCATAAAAACGCACGGAGGCACGTCACTGCAGCCGGAAGTGGCGCGACGCATTCCACTGGTGCTCGTCGGAACATGCGCCGTACGGCTTTTCGCTCGCGCGACGACATCCATACAACCGCGAGTCGACGCTTGCTTATTTTGCTTGCGGGTCTTGCCTTCGCGCTTCATGCTATGCCACCCCTGCGGGCGTGGGGGAATTTCACCACGGACCCATCGCGCCCAGCCACAACCCAACTATTCCATGATCGAATTCGGACACGGCACTCACATCGGTTTGCGCCGCGAACATAACGAGGACACCTATTACGCCGATGCGGATATCGGCCTCTGGCTCGTCGCCGACGGCATGGGTGGGCACGCGAACGGCGAGATTGCGAGCGCCTTGGCGCGCGATGCGGTCGTGCGCGAAATCGGATCGGGCGGCAGCTTGGCGCAGGCCGTACAAAGCGCGGATGCGGATATCCTGCAATTGTCGGGGCGCCGTTCGGAGGCCTTGCCCATGGGGACGACCATCGTCGCACTGCATCTCCTCGGCACCGAGTACGAAGCCTGCTGGGTCGGCGATAGTCGCATTTACCTGTGGGACGATGGCCTCAAGCAGATTTCGCAAGATCATTCCTATGTGCAAGAACTGATCAAACAGGGTGCGATCACACAGGAACAAGCGCGTACGCATCCGCACCGCAACGTCGTCACGCAAGCGCTCGGCGTCACCGACCCGCAGAGTCTGCGTGTGGAGACGTTGCGCGGCAACCTGGTGCCAGGCATGCAGGTGCTGCTGTGTTCGGATGGATTGACCGAGGAGGTGGACGACAAGCAGATATCCGCCATTCTTTCTCGTCGGGATTTGTCGGCACAGGAATGCGTCGACCACTTGATTCTTGCCGCGCTCGATGGCGGCGGCTCGGATAACGTGACCGTGATCCTCGTGCGTCACTGCCGCAACTGATTTTTCTCAGTCGCCCAGCCAGCGGCAATTGCCCTTGCTGTTTTTTTGAATCGTTTCCAGCCTTGTCGCGTGCGTGGCCAGCTCGCCGACATCCGCGTGGCGGACGCGGATCGCCGCGTTCGCAGGGCCGGGCGCGGCAGCGGTCGCGGCCATGACCCCGACGGGTACGGGTTCGCCGTGCATCCCCAGCCCGAGGTCTCCCTGTCCTGCGGTCATCGCCAGATAAACGTCGGCAAGCAATTGGGCGTCGAGCAGCGCGCCATGCAGGTCGCGATGGCCATTGTCGACGCCGAGGCGCATGCACAATGCATTCAGATTGTTTTTCTGCCCCGGGTATTTCTCCCGCGCCAGGATCAAGGTATCGAGAACGCTCACGCGTTCGAGGATACGCACCGGCGGCTCGAGCCGGGCGAACTCCGACACGAGAAAACCCATGTCGAAGCTCGCGTTGTGCGCAATCAATTCGGCGCCATCGATGAAGTCGAGAAAATCGGCAGCCACATGGGCGAAGAACGGTTTGTCGTTGAGAAAGTCGTCGGTGATGCCGCTGACCGCGGTCGCGCCCTCGTCCATCGCGCGCTGTGGATTGACGTAGCGCTGGAATTCGCGACCGGTCGGACGGCGCTCCAGCAGTTCCACGCAACCGATCTCGACGATGCGATGGCCCTTGTTCACGTCCAGTCCGGTCGTCTCGGTATCGAGCACCACTTGTCTCACAATTTTTTCTCCTGCGCGATCAGGGCTTCGCTGCGGGCGCGCTCATCGACACGTTCGTTTTCCACGTGCCCGGAGTGGCCGCGGGTCCATTGCCATTTCACCTCATGCGGGGCGGTTGCCGCGACGAGACGTTCCCACAGGTCTTGGTTTTTCACCGGCTTTTTGTCGGCTGTGCGCCAGCCGTTTGCGCGCCAGCGCGGCACCCAGGATTCGATGCCCTGCTTCACGTATTGCGAATCGGTCGTCAATCGCACCGACGCGGGCCGTTTCAATGCTTCGAGTGCGCCGATCGCCGCCATCAGCTCCATGCGGTTGTTCGTCGTCTCGATTTCGTTGCCGCCGACCCACTTCTCCGCCCCCTTGAAACGCAACAACGCCGCCCAACCGCCCGGCCCGGGGTTGCCAAGGCAGGCACCATCAGTGAACGCTTCGACCACCGCCACACCACTCATGCGCACTCCCGTTGCGTGCCCGGTGCGAGGCGCGGGTTGTGGGTGGCGGGTTCACGCGCGTCGCGACGTGGTCGCAATGGTGTCAATGCGCTCCGCCGCTTGCGTGCGAGCAACATCCAGCCTCCTCGCAGTCGAGCCAGCGCATCCACCGTCGCGCCGCGTGTCGGCATGACCGGATTGCGCCATCGGGGCGACAACGAGCCCCAGTAACGCGTTTGTATCGTGTCGATGCCCAGCGCACCCAGCGCCTGCGCACATCGCTGCGCCGAGCCAAAGCGCAACGACAACCCCGATTGCGCAGCCTTGCTGGCCAGCCAGGGGCGCCAGAGGCTGGTGGCGTTGAATCCGAGCACGATCAACACGCCCTCCGGTGCGAGCACGCGCGCGACTTCGCCCGCACAACCCGCCTCATCGGCAATGCATTCGAACAAATGCTGGACCACAACCAGTTTGCAGCTCTCGCTGACCAACGGAAGCGCATCAGGCACACAAGTCAAACTACCGCGCAGCGTCTGTGTTTCGTCGAGCGCGAGATCAAGCCGATTGCCGATTTTTGGCGTTACCAGTTCGCCGGGTGCGCAAGCGTGGGCGCGCAGCAACAGCCCTGTCGTACCGTGGACATCGGCAAGCAAAGGTGCGATTGCGGCAATCTCTTGTTGCAGATGCCGGCGTATCGCGGCATGGCGATGGAAAGAATTCAAATCGAGTGGCATGAACCGGGTGCTGCGTTGCCGCGCGCGGAGGTGGAATTAAACCAGATTTGCGATGCTGAAATGCGGATAAACCACGTTGTTAAATTATCGTTATATCTTTATGACTTTTTAATGGCGCCTTGCCGCGTCACTGCTATAGTCCGCCCCTCACAAAACGCTGGACCCTTATTCACATGAATCACGACCATGGCATCCAAGGTCGATAATTCGCCACGTCGCAAGCAACGCCTGCTTACCCTCAGTGCGTGTTGCGCGACGCTGGGCAGCGCCTTGATTTTGCTCGCGGCATGCAGCACACCCGTGGTTCGCCCCAGCGGCGCGATCCCTGTCGTGATGGCTCCGGTTGCGGCACCACAAGCCACGGCAATCGCGGAGAAATCCGTTGCACAAGAACCCGTCGCGCTCGCTTCACCTTGGCCGCGCCTGCGCGCACGCTTTGAGTTGCCAGGCTGTGACTACAGCCCCGACGTTCGCCAATTCGCCGCCCAAATCGCAAGCAGCCCGGCGCATCTGACCGACGCACTGAAAACGGCCATGCCGTTCTTGCTCGTCGTCGTCGAGCAGATCGAAAAGAACGACATGCCGGGCGAATTTGCCTTCCTGCCATGGGTTGAATCGAGCTACACCATGCTGCCCGCACGCGGCAACGGCGTTGCCGGCATGTGGCAGTTGATGCCGTTCACCGCGCGCGCGAACGGCTTGCAGGTGGACAGCGAGTACGACGGCCGTCTGGACGTCGCCGCATCGAGCCGCACAGCGCTGGCTTTGCTCACTCAGTACAAGGAAAGTTTCGGCGACTGGCGGCTCGCCAACATGGCCTACAACGCCGGTGAGAACAGCCTGCGCGCCGCTCTGGGCAAACGTCATAGCCTCACCGCGGCCGAGATCGGCAAACTGCGTCTCAACAAGGTCAATTACGAACACTTGATCAAACTGCTGGCCGTATCCTGCATCGTTTCATCGCCAGAGCGTTTTCACGTCGAGTTGCCCGAACCGGGTATGGACGATGTGCTCGTCCTGCTCGAACTGCCGGCGCCAGTCGATTTGGGGCTTGTCGCCAAATTGGCCGACATGGATGTCGCGAAATTGCGCAGCTACAACCCGGCCTACCTCAAGGCGCGCATGCCCGAACGCGGGCCTTTCCGCCTGCTCGTGCCGGCGATTCGACGAGAGACGATCGTGCAGACGCTCGACATGTTACCGCACTACGCCTGGCGCAATTGGCGCGACGTCCCATTACGACAAGCACAGACCATCGACACATTGAGCATGGCATATGACATCGATGCCGGCGCGTTGTCCCGCATCAACCATATCGCGACCGCCACGAACGCCCTGCCCGCCGGCACCCGACTCATGCTTCCCGACCGCAACAGCGCCGGAACCGCCGAATCAAGACCGGTCGGAGCCGTCGTTGCCGAGACGTCGTCTCCCGCAGCACAGGATGCCGAAGGCATCTGCACGGTGCGCACCGGCGACACGCTGTGGAATATCGCCCAGCGCTACGGCGTGCGCATGGAAGACCTGGTCCACTGGAACCGGCTGCCGCGCAACGCGACGCTACGCCTCGGCCAGAAGCTCGTGTTGAACGCCCCCGATCGCGACTAAATTTCATGTCGAACCGCGCGCAGGCCCGAACGCCAAGGCGATGTGCTCGCCTCGCGTTCGGGAAAGCCGGCGCCACAACGACCGACTCAGCCGGTCGCTTCGATATCCACTTCCTCGCCAAGGGCATCGGCCACGAACTTGCCGCCGCGATCGAGCTCGGCGAACAGCCCCCCCAGACGCACGAGTTCGTCGTACTTGCCCTGTTCGACGAGAGCGCCGTTCTTCAACACGAGAATCACGTCTGCGTTGCGTACCGTCGACAGGCGATGTGCGATCACGAACGTGGTTCGCCCTTTCGTCAGCGCCCCGAGCGCACGCTGGATACGCGCTTCGGTGGCGTTGTCGAGCGCGCTGGTGGCTTCATCGAGAATCAGGATCGGCGAGTCCTTGAGCATTGCGCGCGCGATCGACAAGCGCTGGCGCTCGCCACCCGATAGCGAACGCCCGCGCTCGGCCACCAGCGTGGCATAGCCGGCGGGTTTGACCACGATGAAATCGTGCGCGTCCGCCGCCGCCGCTGCCGCCTCGACCTCCGCATCGCTCGCATCGGGCTTGCCGATGCGCAAATTGTCGGCGATCGAGCGATAGAACAGGCCGGGATCCTGAAACACCACGGCGATGTGCTCGCGCAAGGAAGTCAGGCCAACCTCCCGGATATCGATGCCGTCGATCGTGATTCGGCCCTCACTCGGATCGTAAGCGCGATACAGCAGCGACAATGCCGTGGTCTTGCCGGCACCGGTCGGCCCCACGATCGCCGCCGTGCCGCCGGCAGGAATTTTGAAATTCAAATGCTTGAGCGCCGGGTGCGATGCCTCGTAGCCGAACGACACATCGTGAAATTCGACTTCGCCACGCAAGCCCTGCGGCAAATTCGGCGCACCCGGCTTCTCTTGCAACACTTCTTTGGTATCGAGCACCGCGAAAAAATCGCGCAGCGAGTGGGTCTGAAAAAACAGCCCGGAGATAAAGCCGGCAAATTGTTCGAGTTTGCCGATTTGCAGCATGGCGAAGTTGACGAAGGTGACGATGCCGCCGACCGTGATTTCGCCCTTGGCATTCAATTGCGCACCAAGCATGAAAATCGCCACGATCGTCAGCGTCGATGCCGCGCGATTGGCGACCGACAACCAGGCCCATCCGCGCAACACGGGATATTGCGCCTGGAGCACGCGCTTCATCATCTCGCGGATCGCGCTCACCTCGGCGGCAAGGCGCGTGAAGCTTTGCACCACGAGCACATTGCCGAACACATCGCCCGCCCGCTCGGAAATCTCGTGATGCAATTCCTCGACCTGCCCCTGCGCCTTGTGCGTTTTCTGCATCGCAACCGTGTTGAAGATGGCGAAGCTCGTCATCAGCCCGATCATCAAAACGCCCAGTTTCCAGTTCGTCTGCAACGTCCACGGAATCATCACGATGATCGAGATCAAGGTCGCCAGATGCTCGCGAAAAAACCCCAGCCACAGGCCGAACAGGTTGCCCGAGCCCGCATGCATGATGCGCAGCAGACGACCGGTATGATGTTCGCCGTGGAACGCCAGCGGCAGCGCAATCGAATGCTCGAAGTACTGCGCGATCACGGCGAGCCGACGCCGATGCGCAAGACGGTCGGCAAACAGCGACACCCACACGCTCGCCACCACGCCCCCGAGACCGACGCCTGCCCATAGCAGTATGTAGTGCCATGCCTCTTTGTGCCCACTCGCGCCGAGCGCGTCGACGACCTTGCCGAACAACACCGGCTCAAGGAAGAACACGCCCGACAAGGCCAGGTTGGCGAGCGTCAAAGTCATCGCCAACCATTTTTCCGGAGCGAGCAAGGCAATGACGCGCAAATAGATTTTCAAAATCGACATCGATGTCCCGTGGTGACGCTTGCGTACGCGAGCCGGTCGAATCTTACCAAGCCCGATGCCACACGATGAATGGCACGGTATTCCTCGCGGGCCGCAACCGTTATCATGGGCCTCGCCCCCGCATTCGGAAGCCGCATGTCGCAGACCTTGCAGATCGGCCTTGATGGCACCGTCGCACGCATCGCACTCGATCGCCCCGCGCACAATGCGTTCGACGATGTGCTGATCGCCGAGCTGACTTCCGCTCTGGACAAATTCGCGCGCGACGCCAGCGTGCGCGCGCTCGTGCTCACCGGCACCGGCGCCTCATTTTCCGCCGGCGCCGACGCCAACTGGATGCGGCGCATGGCACAAGCGAGCGAAGCCGACAATCAGGTCGACTCCGAACGTCTTGCGCGCCTGATGCGCGCGTTGAATTTTTTTCCGAAGCCGACGATCGCGCGCATCAACGGCGCCGCGATCGGCGGCGGCGTCGGTCTCGTCGCCTGTTGCGATATCGCCATCGCGGCGGATACGGCAAAATTCGCATTGAGCGAAGTCAAGCTCGGCCTTGTGCCGGCGGTGATCTCCCCCTACGTCATCGCCGCCATCGGTTTGCGCCAGGCTCGGCGACTGTTTCTCAGCGCGGAATTGATCGACGCGCAAGAAGCGCAACGTATCGGCCTCGTGCATCGTACCGTTGAAGCGGGAAGACTCGATGCGATGGTCGAACATGAACTCGCGCTGCTTGCCAAAGGCGCACCCCAGGCGCAAGTCGAAGCCAAACGACTGGCTTTCGCCATGGCCGGCATGACACGTGCACGCGCCTCTGCATGCGACGGCGACAACGCGGCCCTGATTGCGCGCCTGCGCGTCGGCGAGGAGGGGCAGGCGGGTTTGAGCGCATTCCTCGACAAACGCGCCCCATTCTGGATCGGAGGGAAATAGCCGATGGCCGCCAACGACAAGTTCGATCACATCGGCTTCACCGTTACCGACATCGAGCGCAGCAGAGCCTTCTACACCCACGCACTCGCCCCGATCGGCATCGAACTGATCATGGAAGTGACCGCCGAGATGACCGGCGGACACGCCCACGTCGGCTACGGCCATGCCGGCAAGCCCTATTTCTGGATCGGCAACGGCGACGGTGCGTTGCGTGGAAAACTGCACGTCGCCTTCGCCGCACCGAATCGCGCGACCGTCGACGCGTTCTACGCCGCGGCGATCGCCGCCGGCGGCATCGACAATGGCGCGCCGGGGATACGTCCGCTCTATCATCCGAATTACTACGGCGCCTTCGTGCTCGATCCGGACGGGCACAACATCGAAGCCTGCTGCCATTTGCCGGAGTAGAGAATGTTTCAACGCATCCTCATTGCCAACCGCGGCGAAATCGCCTGCCGCGTGATTCATACCTGCCGGCGACTGGGCATTCAGAGTGTCGCTGTGTATTCGGAAGCCGATGCGAACGCCCAGCACGTGCGTCAGGCGGACTTCGCTTATCCCATCGGCGGATCGCGCCCGCAAGACAGCTACTTGCGCGGCGACGCGATCATCGAAGCCGCAAAAAAGTCCGGCGCACAGGCGATCCATCCAGGTTACGGATTCCTTTCCGAAAACGCAGACTTTGCCGATGCCTGCGAGAAGGCCGGCATCGTCTTCATCGGCCCATCCGCGGAGTCGATGCGCAAGATGGGATCCAAGGCCGGCGCCAAGGACTTGATGGCCGCACATGGCGTACCCGTCGTGCCGGGTTACACGGGCGATGACCAGGATTCCGCGCTGCTCGCGCGCGAGGCGCAGCGCATCGGCTTTCCGCTCCTGATCAAGGCGGCTTATGGCGGTGGCGGCAAGGGCATGCGCATCGTCCGCAAGATCGAGGAATTCGCCGCGAATCTGGAATCGTGCCAGCGCGAGGCAAAGAACGCCTTCGGTCGCGATCGCGTGCTGCTCGAACGTTACATCGAAACGCCACGCCACATCGAGTTCCAGATTTTCGGCGACAGCCACGGCAACATCGTGCACTTGAACGAGCGCGAGTGTTCCGCACAGCGCCGCTATCAGAAAGTGCTTGAGGAAACGCCCTCGCCTTTTCTCACGCCCGAGTTGCGCGCGAAGATGGGCGATGCCGCCGTCGCCGCCGGTCGCGCGCTCGGTTATGCGAATGCGGGTACGGTCGAGTTCATCGTCGGCCCACAAGGCGATTTCTATTTTATGGAAATCAACACGCGTTTGCAGGTCGAACACCCGGTCACTGAGATGGTGTTGCACCTCGATTTGGTCGAATTGCAATTGCGCGTAGCCGCGGGCGAAGCGTTGCCCGGCTCGCTGATTCGCAACAAATCCATCCCGCAGGACGGCCATGCCATCGAACTGCGCTTGTATGCGGAAGACCCTGCGCAGAATTTTCTGCCCGGCTCCGGCAAACTGCATCGCTTGCGCCTGCCCGCGCCCAGCGCGCATGTGCGCATCGACTCGGGCGTGATCGAGGGCGATACGGTGACAATTTTCTATGATCCCATGATCGCCAAACTGATCGTGTGGGATCGCACGCGCGCGGACGCGCTCTTGCGCATGCGCGAGGCGCTCGCGCAATGCGATGTGATCGGCCCGAAGTCAAATGTCGAATTTCTCGAACGCTTGATCCGTCACCCCGCCGTGATGGAAGGGTGCATCGACACCGGCTACCTGGATCGCAGCCTGGAGGAATTCATCGGCCCGCAGCAACACCCCGATCCGCTTGCCCCATTCGCGGCGGCCACGGCGCGACTTGTGCATGAGGAGACCCGCGTGCACGAAGCGGCGGGCGCAACCTCCGATCCACATTCGCCATGGGCGTGCGCCGATGCGTTTCGGCTTGGTCACGCCGGCAAACGCATCGTGGTGCTCGACCATGCGCCGATCCAGGCCTTCGGTCATGCTGGCGACTACACGCTGACCGGCGCCGATGCAACCTGCGAGGTGAAAGGCGCCACGTTGCACTATGGCGTTCTGAGCGCGCGTTTCGATGGCATTGCATGCCGCTTCGGCGCTGACGTCAGCGAGAATCGCGTTGTCGTTCACGGCCATTCGGGTCGACGCGAATTCGCGCACACGCACCCTTTCGAGTTCACGCGAGCGCAAGACGCCACCAGCGATGTGGTGCGTGCGCCAATGCCAGGACGCATCGTCGTGGTCAAGGCCAAGGTCGGCGACACCGTTGCAGCGGGTGAGGAATTGCTGGTAATGGAAGCGATGAAGATGGAGCTGAGTTTGAAGGCGCCACAGGAGTCGGTTATCGCATCGATCCATGCGCAAGCCGGCGAATTCGTCGAAGCGGATGTGGCGCTGGTGCATTTCGAGAAACCGAAATCATGAGGCCGCTTCTCCTGTGCCTGTTTCTCAGTCTCCTCGGCGGCTGCAACGAAACGCGCTTCGAATCACCGATCGGCATGCAGTCGAACCCCTGCGATCCGCGCTGGAAGGGGCTTTGGGTCGGGCCGGATCCTGACGATCGTGACACCGCCTTGTACGTCGATAGCGACTGCCGTTTGTCCGTGCTGGATGTGGCGACGGAGGAGAAATCGGCTCGGCGGGTCGAATTGCGGGTGGAATTCGCTCACGTCGACGACCGCGACTACCTCATCGTCGACGACGCCTCACTGCGTGACCTGTTCACCTTCAAACCGCCATTCGCGATCGATCCGCCTCCGCCGCATACCTACTCGTACGTGCGCTACCGTATCGATGGCGACACCTTGAATTTCGATCTGGTCGACAGCGAGCGCGTCGCGCAACTGGTGATCGACGGCACGTTGCAAGGCACCGTCAGCAAGACTTCCGGCGAGTTGCACGTCTTCGTGCAGGGCGACGCCGGGAAAATGCTCGACACCATCCGCACCCAGCCTGTGTTTGGCGAAGGCGCTCGCGCGCATTCGACCCGACTCGTGCGCAGCAGCCTGACCTTGCGGGAATTCGAACGGCAATTGCAACGAAAGGTCGCGAGAAAATCGCCATGACTTGCCCGCCAAATCGTGTCCGTATCGTCGAAGTCGGCCCGCGCGATGG
>JAFEFR010000364.1 GCA_018240485.1 Pseudomonadota bacterium | reverse complement strand
CGCAACCCTCGCATTTTTCCCACAATCCTTCGGGTACCTTGCCCTTGCTCGCGCCGCCATCGGTGCGAATGCGTGAAGGCATCAGTTTTTGCAACCAGCTCATGTCGTTCTCGTCATCGATGGACTGGGCGGCGGGGGTGGCGGACGTCTGCGCCTCGATCTCGCCCGCTGCCGGCACCGCTGCACGCGCTGCCGAGTCGGAAGCCGCCGATTCTAGCGGCTGTTCCGGCTTCGGGATACCCGTGTCGGTCGATTCAGACGGCATGCCGAGGTGCCCGCGCATCGAGCGCCGTGCGAATCGGCGACAGAAATTCGCGTGCTCGATCGCACGCAATCCGCGCATCTGGTGCATCGGCCAGGTACGCGACCAAGGCGCTGCCGATCACGACCGCATCGGCGAATTCGGCGATCGCCACCGCCGATGCCGCATCGCGCACGCCGAAGCCGACCGCCACCGGCAACGCGGGCGAGCGTGCCTTGATCGCCGCCACGCGCGCACGCACGGGGGCAAGATCGAGACGATCCGCCCCGGTTACGCCGGCAAACGACACGTAGTACAGAAAGCCCCTCGCCGCTTGCGTCAACCCGGCCAGGCGCGTCTCGGAAGTCGTCGGTGCGGCGAGGAAAATACGATGCAACCCCGCGTCCGCCAACGGCGCGATGACCGCCGATTCTTCGAGCGGGCAATCCACGAGCAGCACGCCATCGACGCCTGCCACGATGGCCTCTTCGGCGAACTTCTCGTAACCGTGGATTTCAATCGGGTTGAGATAGCCCATCAAGACAATCGGCGTAGCGTCGTTGGATGTACGAAATTGCGCGACCCCATCGAGGATTTGCCTGAGCCCGACGCCCTTCGCCAACGCACGCTCGCTGGCATGCTGGATCACCGGGCCGTCGGCCATGGGGTCGGAGAACGGCACTCCCAACTCGATCAGGTCCGCTCCGGCCGCGACCAGCGCATGCATCAGCGGCACAATATCCGCAGGCGACGGATCGCCCGCGGTAATGAATGGAATCAAGCCGCAACGGCCCGCAGCGCGGAGCGCGGCAAAACATCGGTCAATACGATTCATGCTCGATTCCCCAAAGTTTGATCGGTCGCCGGCGCGACACTGAGCGTCGCCGCATGGCGCGCGGGCCCGAGTTTATGGGCGACGGCGCGCTGCTTCTCCGTTGCGTCGAGAAGGCGTTTGGTCAGCAGCACCTGCATGCTGTCGACCGCACGTGGCGTGCGAAAAATGTCCTCGCTGGCCATCCCGCGTTGCCGCAATCCTTCGCCTACCGGGCTGAGGGCGAAGTTCATTTCGGCGAGGTGGAAACGCGCCACGTCCCAGCCCAAATACCAATGCCAGTCGGTGTAATACAACCAACTACGTTCATTGAAGGCGCGAATATGCGTCGGATCCTGCCATGCCCCCCATGAAAGGTCGTACGGCACGCCAATGCGCATCACGCCATCGACGCGCAGCAGGTCAAGGCAATGGGTCATCAGCGTGACGAGATCGGGTACGTGTTCGAGCACATCCATCGCCGTGATTTCGTCGAATTCACCGGGATCGAGGCGAGCCAGCCCGAACTTCGGGCTGAAGAAAATCTGCTTCAGCCCGTGGGGTTTGGAAATATCGCCGAGGATGTCCGGCTGCCATTGCGGGTCGACGTCGATGTTCAGTCGCTCCGGATCGTAGGCCTTGCCGCTGCCGAGATTGATCCTCCGCGGCAGCGGCAAGCTCAGCGGTGCGAGCAGCGGTTTCAGCAATTCGGCTTGATTGCGTCGACGCATGCACTCGAACCCCGCGTGCTCCAATGCCCGTCTGCGCGGCTCGTCGCGTACCAATGCAACGCAGGTGCCGACCAGTTGGTTGTACGCCACGGCCACAAGCGCCTGACGCACATCCGCGTCGATTTCGGTGACGTCCTCGCACTCGCTGACGACGAGCTTGCGATTGGCGAGCAGGTACGAGGTGCGCACGAGCTCGTGAATCTGATCCTCGTAAAAATGCACGTTGAGCACGATCTTGCTGCGCGCGATCCAGGCATCCCGCTCTGCGCCGTAAACCCCGAACAACACCTTCACGACCAGACCGGCCGCACTGAGCGCATCGAGTATCGCGCGCCTGCGTTCGTTGATGGAGCCGTAGAACAGCACGTCGACATCCTGCTGCGCCGCAGGCGCGATGCGCGACATGGCAGGCATGGTGCCGACCTCGAACGCATGCACATGGACGTTGCCGATTTGTGCGCGAAGTCGAGCGACGTTGCGTGCCGAATAGTCCAACACGGGATGGTGTTTGAGCCGTTCGAGATAATGCGGTTGCGCGAACACGCCGCCACGCAACTGTTCGAGATTGACGATGATCGAATTCGGCGGCAATGCAACTGTCGGGGCAAGCAGATGCGCGCCGAATACGAAATTGATGCCCTCGCCAATCAATGGCTGGTTGATCGCGCTGTCGGCCTGCGCGCCGAGCGCCGAAAAGGCATGCACGAACGACTCGGCGAGCTCATCGAACGCCGCGCTGTGCGGGTAATTCGGCAACTGAATCGTGACCACGCGAACGCGCTCGAACAAGCGCGGCGGCATTGCTCCATTTTGTGCAGCGCTCATGCCGCCCTCCTTCCATCGATGCGGCTCACAGCGCAATTCCTTCGCGCGCGGCGATGGTGTGCACGTCCTTGTCGCCACGTCCGGACAGGTTCACGAGCACGAGTTTGTCCTTCGGCAGGTCACGCGCGAGTTTGATGCCTTGAGCAACCGCGTGGCTCGATTCGAGCGCGGCGAGGATGCCTTCGCTGCGCGCGAGCTCGTGGAATGCCGACAGCGCTTCGTTATCGGTGATGCCGACATAGCTCGCCCGACCGGTGTCCTTGAGCCAGGCATGTTCCGGGCCGACGCCCGGGTAGTCCAGCCCCGCCGAAATCGAATGCGTTTCGGTAATCTGGCCGTTGTCGTCGCAAATGACGTAGGTGCGATTGCCGTGCAACACGCCCGGGCGGCCCGCGGCGAGCGAGGCCGCGTGACGACCGGTTTCGATGCCGTCGCCGGCGGCTTCGGCGCCGACGATTTTTACTTCGCGATCGTTGAGGAAGGCATGGAACAAACCGATCGCGTTCGAGCCGCCGCCCACGCAGGCAGTGATGACGTCGGGCAGGCGACCGTACTGGTGGAGCATCTGCGCGCGGGCTTCGCGCCCCACGATGGCGTTGAAGTCGCGCACCATCATCGGATACGGATGCGGGCCGGCGACCGTGCCGATGATGTAGAACGTGTCGGCGACGTTGGTCACCCAGTCGCGCATCGCCTCATTCAGTGCATCTTTCAGCGTTTTTGAGCCGGAAGTCACCGGTACCACTTCGGCACCGAGCAACTTCATGCGGTAGACATTGATTTTTTGCCGCTCGATGTCGACCGCGCCCATGTAGACCACGCATTCCAGGCCCAGGCGCGTCGCCACCGTGGCGCTGGCGACGCCGTGCTGGCCGGCCCCGGTTTCGGCAATGATGCGGCGCTTGCCCATGCGTTTGGCGACCAGCGCCTGGCCCACGGTATTGTTGATCTTGTGCGCGCCGGTGTGGTTCAAGTCTTCGCGCTTGAACAGAATCTGCGCACCGCCGATTTTTTTCGACAAGCGTTCGGCATGGTAGATCGGACTGGGCCGGCCGACATAATGGGTAAGGTCGCGATCAAGCTCGGCGATGAACTCGGGATCGCGGCGCAGGCGCAGATAGGCGTCGCGCAACTCTGCGAGCGGTTCCATCAAGGTTTCGGCGACGTAAAGTCCGCCGTAGTCGCCGAAGCGGCCGTGTTCGTCGGGGTAATTCGCGTAGTCGACCGGCGCGGCGGTCGCAGCCGGAGAAAAGGGTTTTGCCTGCATGGAATTCTCCAAATCGGTTGACGCCGCAACTGCATGTTTCGCGCAGAAGCGACAACTTCAATTCGTGATGGAACCGGAGGCGGCCCACGCGCATGGACGCGCCGTGCGACAGCGTTACCTGATCGCGGCGGCAGGCACGCGGCGCCAGCGGCGCAGCGAGCGACCGGATGGCGGAAATTGACGGGGTACATTTCTCATGGTGCAGTCATAGCGTACACAATCCTGACGCTATGCGCTGCCCCGCGCGCCCGCTTTCGTCGACGAATCGCCACTTCGCAGGGAAACTTCACGCCTGCGCACGCGCAACATCCGCCGCACGCACGGCCGCGACGAAATCCGCCATTGCCGACGCGATTTTGATTCCCGGCATCGATTCGACACTGCTGGAGACGTCGACCGCATAAGGAAGGGCAGCGCGAATGGCTGCGCCGACGTTGCCGGACGTCAAGCCGCCAGCAAGCACGAGATGTTCAGTGCGCGAGCCCGCCACAGTGGACCAATCGAACGTCCTTCCGCTGCCGCCCCGCTCTCCCGCTGCGTGACCATCGAGCACAAAGCCGGCTGCCGTTGGATGCGCACGCACGGTGCTCTCCATATCCATCCCCCCCCCCATTGCAATCGCCTTGAGATACGGCATGCCGTAACGCACGCAATCCTGCGCGGATTCGCGACCGTGAAATTGCAGCATGTCGGGCTGCACCGCGGCCACGGCTTCGGCGATGAACCCCGGCAGGTCGTCCATGAACAACGCGATGAAATCGACGAACGGCGGCAATACCCGACGAATTTCGCACGCACGCGCGATCCCGGCGAAACGCTTGCTCTTCTCGGTCAGCACCACGCCGACGGCATCGACACCAATTGCGGCGGCGGCCAGCGCATCCTCGACCCGAGTGATCCCGCAAATTTTGATACGCGTGCGCCGATTCGGAAATTCGGACTTCATTGTTCCACCTCGCCCTGCCAATTCAACTCAACCGGCAATCCAAATCGCGCAGGATAGAACGGATGCAGGAACACCAGACCCTGCGACATGGCCGTCGGCCCGGCCAGCGCGCGATTGCGCCCGGCAAGCAACTGTGCGATCCATTCGGGTTTCTCTTCGCCGCGCCCGATGGGCAACAAACTGCCGACGATGTTGCGCACCATGTGGTGCAAGAAGGCATTGGCCTGAATTTCAAGTACGACCCGATCGCCCTCGCGCACCACCGAAATGGCCTGTACGCAACGCATCGGCGAACGCGCCTGACAGGCCACTGTGCGAAAAGCGCTGAAGTCGTGTTCGCCAACCAATGCTTGTGCCGCTGCGTGCATCGCGACCGCATCGAGCGGCGCACGCTCCCAAGCGACATGGCGCGCATCGAGTGCGGCACGCACCGGACGATTGAGAATCGTGTAGCGATAACGTCGTGCCCGCGCCGAAAAGCGCGCATGAAAATCGTCCGCCACCGACTGCGCCCATCGCACCGCAATGCTGGGCGGCAGATTGGCATTCGTGCCGAGCGTCCAGCCGCGCTCGCTGCGTGAAGCGCTGGTGTCGAAATGCACGACCTGGCAACGCGCATGCACCCCGGCATCGGTTCGACCCGCGCAGATGACGTCGACCGAATGATCGGCGACTTTCGACAGCGCCGCTTCGATTGTCGCCTGCACGCTCGCTGTGTGAGTGAGGCGTTGCCAGCCGTGGAAATCGGTGCCGTCGTATTCGATGCCGAGTGCGATGCGCAAGGTAGGTTCCGCCAAAAACGAAAAAGCGCGCCGATTGTAGCAGCGCGCTTTCCCGAACCTGCGCAGGTGCGCGCAGGCGATGCCGCAAAAACTCAGCCTATCTCGGCAAGCAGTTTGCGTGCCTCTTCCCGCTGTTCCGCATTGCCTTCGGCGAGCACCTCATCGAGCATCAGTCGTGCGCCTTCCGGGTCGCCCATGTCGAAGTAGGCCCGTGCGAGATCCAGGCGTGTGCCGACCGTGTCTTCGTCCAACGCATTGACGCGATGCAAGGTCTTGCCTTCCACGGCATCGTCCGCGACCGGATCGGCATCAAGGTGTTTGTCGAATTCGCGCTCGAATTCCAGATCGGCGACCGCATCCTTCTCGTCCGCCTGCATGTGATGAGGTTCGAATTCCAACGGCTCATCGTGATCGGCCAGCGCCTTGAGCTGAGCGTCGTAATCGTTCGACTCCGCATGCGCCGGGACATCCATCGCGAACGCGTGCACATCATCGCCGGCATGCTCGACATGCGGTTCATGATCACTCTGGGCGAACGCCGAAAGCCCGAATAACGGGTTGCCCGGCAACAACTTTCTGCCCAGCTCCGCCACTTCATGCCATTCGCTGGAGTCTTCCGGCAATTTTTCATGCAAGGCATGCGCGACAGTGAGGAAGCCCTCCGCATCGGCATCGTCGAAATGCTGGTGCAATTGCTCGAACTCGTCGTCCACATCCGGCGTCGACGCGTCGGCATGGTCGTGCGCGACGTGTTCGCTCGGCACCTTGGCGTAGTAGTCCTCCGCCTCCCTTTCCACCTGCGCCTGCGCGTCTTCGTCGTCGACGCCGACGGCCAAGCCGCGTTGTGGGCGCGGATTCGCCTTTTTGCCGCCGAATGCACGGGCCAGCAACCAGGCCGCGATCAGCGCCAGCAAACCGCCTCCGCCATACAGCAGGTAGGCATTGTCGCCAATATATTCGGCATACCACGGCTTTGCCGTCGTGGTCGGAACGGTCGGTTTGGCTGCCGCTGTCGCCGCGGGCTTGGGCGTCGCCGCGACGGGCGATGGATTCGCGGGCGCAACCGCAGGCGGCGGTGCCGACGCCGATGGCGCGGCGGTCGGAGTCGAGACTGGCGCTGGCGCCGTGGCCGAAGGCGCAGCAGGCGCCGCCGGCGCTGCGGTCGACGACGGCGGCGTTGCCGCAGGGGCAGCGGGCGGCGCTGCGACCGAAGCGGGCGTCGTCGCCGTCTTTTCTGCGGGCGCCGCGCCGCTCCTGGAAGCATCCAGTTGCTTGAGCTTGTTCTGCAATTCGGCGATCTCGGAATCCTTGAGCGAGATCAGTCGCTGGCTCTTGGCATTCATGTCTTCGAGCTGGCCGACGCGCGATTTGAGATCACTCGCTTCCTGCTCGCGAGTCGAAAGCGTTTCCTTGGTGCGGGCGAGATCGGCACGCAGGGTCGTTGTATCGTTACCCGTTCCCCCGTGGCTCGTTGCGGCCGCATTGCCTGAATCCGATGGCGGCACCAAGGCGACATGCTCGGAAGACGGCACCTTGCCGGACGCACCTGGAGAGATGGGCTTTTCCGTGGCCGCAGTGGCGCCGGCATTGGCAACGAGGGTTGCCGCCGAACCGTTCTGCCAGGTTTGATACTGTGCATTCACCTCGGCCGCCGCTTCGCGCAATGAGCCGATCGCACGCACATCTTCGGGCGCCGGAATCCGCAGCACGGAGCCGGATTTCAACGCATTCATGTTGCCGGCAAACGCTTTCGGGTTGGCCCGGTACAAAGCCAGCAGCATGCGGTTGAAATCGTGCTGATCGTCGCTGAATTCGTGCGCGATCTGCGACAACGTATCGCCACGCTGCACCGTGTACTCGCTCGCACGTGCCGTGGGCGCTGCGGCGGAAGTCGGGGTGGGAGGCGCGACCGTCGGCGCCGGTCGTGGTGCAGGCGCTGCCGGTGGCGGGCTCGATACGACAGGTTTCGGCTCCGGCACGCGCGACTGACTTGTCGGTGCGCGCGGCGCCGCTTCGACCGATTTCGGCTTCTCGACTGCCTTGGGCGTGGACGTGAGTACTGCCGGTGCGGTTACGGGAGGATCGAGCAGTACCGTGTACTCACGCAGCACCTTGCCCTTGCTCCAACTCGCCTCGATCAGGAAATCCAGGAACGGTTCGCGCACGGCTTCCTTGGTCGTCAGACGGATCATCGTCTGGCCACGCGCGCTGTTTACCACGGCGAATTCGAGCGGCACGGTAACGCGTGCTCGGGACAGTCCGACACGCTGAAAATCGTCGGCCGAGGCCAGCGCAACCCTTAGATCCTCCGCCTCGGCAGCGGAATCGGTTACCACTGGAATTTCGGCGAGCAAAGGCTGATTCAGCCCGGATTTGATCTGTATCTGCCCCAAGCCCAAGGCAAACGCCTGACTTGCGGCCATCGCCAAGGCAACGGACAGCGCGGATTTGATCGGCCCTTTCATGGCATTTCCCCGGAAATCGGACTTCGACAACGCAACGACGGCATCCCGGGAACCCACTCCCGGCGTGCAAATCTTAGAATGCACATCACTTTAGGGGCATAACTATGAAACGCCATTGCGTTTTTCGCAAGGGCTCGCGGGCGATCGAGGCGACCGAAAAATGCCTACTGGATCAAAGATACGAGGCGATCAGCAGCTCTCCGATCTGCACCGCGTTGAGCGCCGCGCCCTTGCGGATGTTGTCGGAGACGATCCACAGGTCCAGGCCGTGCGGATGGGAGACGTCCTCGCGGATGCGTCCGACGAAGGTCTCGTCCCTGCCCGCCGCGTCGCCGACCGGGGTCGGATAGCCGCCGGCCTTGCGCTCGTCGATCACCTTCACGCCCGGCGCGGTTTCGAGCAGCGCACGCGCTTGCGCGGCGGTCACCTTGTCGCGCGTCTCGATATGCACGGCCTCGGAATGGCCGTAGAACACCGGCACGCGCACCGCGGTCGGGTTGACGAGAATCGAGGCGTCCTCGAGGATCTTCTGCGTCTCCCAGACCATTTTCATTTCTTCCTTGGTGTAGCCGTTGGCCTGGAATTCGTCGATGTGCGGGATCACGTTGAACGCGATCTGCTTGCTGAATTTCGACGGCGGGTATTCCTGGAAATTGAGCAGCGCCGCGGTCTGCTTGCCGAGTTCCTCGGCGCCCGAGCGGCCCGCGCCGGACACGGACTGGTACGTGGCCACGTTGATGCGCGTGATGCCGTATTTGCGATGGATCGGCGCGAGCGCGACCAGCATCTGCATCGTCGAGCAGTTCGGGTTGGCGATGATGCCGTGCTTCGTATAGCCCGCGATCGCATGCGGATTGACTTCGCTGACGACGAGCGGAATATCGTCCTGATAGCGGAACTCGGAAGTATTGTCGATCACGACCGCACCGGCTGCCGCCGCGCGCGGCGCATGCACCTTCGACACGCTGCCGCCGGCCGAGAAGAAGGCGATGTCGACACCGTTGAAGTCGTATTTGGCGAGGTCCTGCACGGTGATCTGCTTGCCGTTGAACTCGACCTTGCCGCCCGCGCTGCGCTCGCTGGCGAGCGGCACGAGCTCGGAAACCGGGAATTTGCGCTCGGCGAGGATGCTCAACAGCGTCTCGCCCACGGCGCCGGTGGCGCCGACCATCGCAACCTTGTACTTCTCTTTCTTGCTCATCGTTACGTCAACTCGAGGCTTCGGGGAATGGCGTTTGTTTGTTGCGTAGCAGCATAGCATGCAACCCCGGGGGCGCCAAACAGCCGTCTGGACGGCTAAATGATGTTCGGCGGCCTGCCAGCGTTCGGGCCACAGCCCAGCGCCGCGATCAAATTATCGACCGCGAGCGAAGCCATCGCGCGCCGTGTGGCCAGGCTGGCGCTGCCGATATGCGGGGTCAATACCACGTTGTCGAGCGCCAGCATGTCCGCCGGCACAATCGGTTCGCGCTCGAACACATCAAGGCCAGCGCCGGCGATGCGCTTTTCCTTCAACGCCGCGATCAGGGCGGCATCGTCGACCACACCACCACGCGCAATGTTGATCAAGTACGCATCGCGCTTCATCGATGCCAGTTCCGCCGCACCAATCGCATGCCGCGTTTGCGCCGTCATCGGCAACGCGAGCACGAGGAAATCCGCCCGCGCCAGCAGCTCTTCGCGCCCCACGTACTCCGCCTTGCAATCGACTTCGGTTGCGACATCCAGGCGCGAACGATTGTGATAGATCACCGGCATGCGGAAGCCCGCGGCGCGGCGCGCGATCGCCTGGCCGATGCGGCCCATGCCGAAGATGCCCAGCGTTTTGCCGTAGACATCGCCGCCGAGCAGGATGTGGAACGACATGCCCTGCCATTGGCCCGCGCGCAAGAAGCGCTCGGCCTCGGTCACGCGCCGCGCCGTGGCCAGCATCAACGCCCAGGCGAAATCCGCCGTGGTCTCGTCGAGCACGCCGGGCGTGTTGGTCGCGACGATACCGGCCTTCTTCAACGCGGCGATATCGAGATTGTTGTAGCCGACGCCGCGGTTGGCGATCGCGCGCAGCAACGGCGTCTGCGCGATCACGCCCGCATCGACCGGATCGGCGACGCCGAGGATCGCGCCGGCCTTGTCGCGCAGCTTCTGCGCCATCTGCTCGCGCGTCCAGTCACGATCGCGTTCCTCGACTTCGATATCGAAATACTCGCGCAGCCGATCGAGGATGTCGTCGAACAACGGGCGCGAAACCCAGACGCGAGGGCGCGACGTTTGCGTGCTCATCTGGCTATTTCTCTTCGGCCGAGCCCGGAATCCGCGGCGACACCGGCCCGACATCGCCGCACTGCGCGCGGTGGCGCAGCGCATGGTCCATCAGCACGAGCGCGACCATCGCCTCGCCGATCGGCGTCGCGCGGATGCCGACGCAGGGGTCGTGGCGGCCGATCGTGCGTACCGAGATCACGTCGCCGGCGAGGTTCACGCTCTGTCCCGGAATCAGGATGCTCGAAGTCGGCTTGAGTGCGAACGAAGCAACCACCGACTGGCCTGAGGAAATGCCACCGAGGATGCCACCGGAATGGTTCGAGGTGAAACCCTGCGGTGTGATCTCGTCGCGATGCGAAGAGCCGCGCTGCGCGACCACGCCGAACCCATCACCGATCTCGACGCCCTTGACCGCGTTGATCGACATCAGCGCGGCGGCGATGTCCTGATCGAGCTTGCCGTAGATCGGCTCGCCCCAACCCGGCGGCACGCCGTCGGCGGCGACAGTGACGCGCGCGCCGACCGAATCGCCGGACTTGCGCAGGGCGTCCATATATTTTTCCAGTTCGGACACCATCGAAGCGTCGGGCCAGAAAAACGGATTTTCCTCCACCGCATTCCAGTCGAACGCTTTCGGCTTCACTTCGCCGATCTGCGAGAGATAGCCGCGCACGACGACGCCGAAACGCTGCTTCAACCACTTCTTCGCGATCACGCCCGCGGCGACGCGCATCGTCGTCTCGCGCGCGGACGAGCGCCCGCCGCCGCGCGGATCGCGGATGCCGTACTTGTGCCAGTAGGTGTAGTCGGCGTGCGCGGGGCGGAACGTCTGCGCGACGTCGGCGTAATCCTTCGAGCGCGCGTCGGTATTGCGGATCAGCAGCGCGATCGGCGTACCCGTCGTCTTGCCCTCGTACACGCCGGAAAGAATCTCGACCTCGTCGGTTTCGCGCCGCTGCGAGGTGTGGCGCGACTTGCCCGTCGCGCGGCGGTCGAGATCGCGGCGGAATTCCTCAGCCGACAGTTCCAACCCCGGCGGGCAGCCGTCGACGACACAGCCGATCGCGGGACCGTGGCTTTCGCCGAAGGTCGTTACGGTTAGAAGTTTTCCGAAGGAGTTGCTCGACACAAATAGTGCCTTCTCTGCTCTTGTTCGTCATTCCCGCGAAAGCGGGAATCCAGTGTCTTTCGCTTTTCAAAGCAAGATCAAAATGGATTCCCGCTTTCGCGGGAATGACGGTGTTTGTATATTACTTTCGCTTGCCGTCTACCGCTTCCTCAACACCGCCTTGATCGCCTTTGCATGCGCGACGATGTCCTCGCGCGCGATCGCGAACACGCCCATCTGGCCGACTTCGAATTCGATCCAGTTGAGCGGCAGTTTCGGCAGCAGTTCGACCAGCGCGCGTTCGCTCTCGCCGACTTCGACGATCAGCATGCCGCCCTTGGCCAGATGCGCGGGCGCCTCGTCGAGGATGCGCAGCGCGAAATCGAGTCCATCCGCGCCGGCCACCAAACCCAGCTTGGGCTCATGGTCGTATTCGGGCGGCAGCGCGTCGAACTCGTCCTTGGTGACGTAGGGCGGATTGCTGACGATCAGATCGTAGACCTCGCCCTTGACGGCAGTGAACAGGTCGGACTTGATCGCGCGCACGCGGCCCTCGACGTTCTGGAATTCGATGTTCTCCCTCGCCAGCGCCAGCGCCTTGTCGCTGACATCGACGAGGTCGACGCGCCATTCGGGATTGTGCGCGGCCATGGCGATGCCGATGCAGCCCGAGCCGGTGCACAGGTCGAGCGCGCGATGCACTTCGATGTTGTCGATCCATGGCGAGAAGCCGCTCTGGATCGACTCGGCGATGGGCGAGCGCGGCACCAGCGCGCGCTCGTCGGACTTGAACTTCAAGCCCGCGAACCAGGCCTCGCCGGTCAGGTAAGCGACCGGCTTGTGTTCCTTGACCCGGCGCTCGATCAGTTTGAGCACGGCCTTCTTCTCGGCGGCGGTCAGCTTGGCCGAGCCGTAGGCCGGCGACAGGTCGTGCGGCAGATGCAGCGTATGCAGCACCAGATGCGTCGCCTCGTCCAGCGCGTTGTCGTAGCTGTGGCCGAAGGTCAGCCCCGCGCCGGCGAAGCGGCTCGCGCCGTAGCGGATGAAGTCGATGAGAGTGGAAAGTTCGGTGGTCATGGCCGAAGTATACCGAATCCGACCGCGGCGACTCGCGCAAGGCTCTCCTTTCATTGGCTTGCGAGATGCCGTACCGCCACGGCGAGTTCGCCGGGCAGGCAGCCATGAGCCGCTATACTGCCGCCATGACCTCGCCCGCACCGGCCTCGCGCCCCAACCTCACCGTACTGATTCTGCTCGCCGCCGTCGTCGCCGCGCTCGGTTTGTGGCTGGGCGCACGCTATGCGAACACTGCCGCACAGCCGAAGCTGGCGAGCGCCTTGCTCTATCCCACATCGCGCACGATTCCGGATTTCACCTTGCAGCAGGCCAACGGCAAGCCGTTGACGCTTGCCGATTGGCGCGGTCACTGGAATCTGATTTATTTCGGCTACACCACTTGTCCCGACGTCTGCCCAACCACACTGACCGAACTCAAATCGGTCTGGGCCGACCTTGGCAAGCGTGGCCTCCACGACAAACTGCGCATCGATTTCATCTCCATCGATCCCGAGCGCGACACGCTCGACGCGCTGGGCAAATACGTCGGCTTCTTCAGCCACGATTTCGTTGCCGCCACCGGCGCCGACGACGCGCTGCTCAAGCTCACGCGCACGCTCGGCATCGTCTACACGCGCACGAAAAAAGCCGATGGCAGCGTCGAAGTGGATCACTCCGGCTCGATCGTCATCGTCGATCCGCAGGGCCGCCTCATCGGCCTGTTCCGACCGCCGTTCGCCGCGAAAGATCTGGCGGACGACATACGCGCACTGATCGACAGGCACTGAACGCATGCGCCCGAGTCTCGTCCTGCAATACCTGTTGCCGCACCGCGCCTTGTCGCGCCTCGTCTACTGGGCGACGCGCTGGACGTGGGTGCCGTGGAAAAATTTTCTCATCGCCACCGTGGTGAAAAACTACGCCGTGGACATGCGCGAAGCCGCGCAACCCGACGCGCGCGCCTACGCCAGCTTCAACGCCTTCTTCACGCGCGCCCTCACGCCCGGCGCGCGCGTCGCGCCAGCGGATCCACGCGCGGTCGCCTGCCCTGCCGACGGCAAGATCAGCCAGGCCGGCGCCATCGCGGAAGGCCGCCTCTTTCAGGCAAAAGGATTCGATTTCACCGTCGCCGAACTGCTCGGCGACGAGCTCGAGGCGCAAAAGTATACGGATGGGCAATTCGCCACGATTTATCTGTCGCCGCGCGATTACCATCGCGCGCACATGCCGCTGACCGGCACCCTGCGCGAGAGCGTCCACATCCCCGGGCGCCTGTTCAGCGTCGCGCCGTTCACGGTCGAAGCCGTGCCGCGTCTGTTCGCGCGCAACGAACGCCTGGTCTGCCACTTCGACGGCGAGCACGGGCCGTTCGCCGTGGTCATGGTCGGCGCCATGCTGGTGTCGAGTGTCGAAACCGTTTGGAGCGGCCTGGAAATTCCGCCCTATGCCAGCACGATCGTGCACAAGGACTGGCGCGACAAGCAGATCCGCCTCGAACGCTTCGCCGAAATGGGGCGGTTCAACATGGGTTCGACCGTCATCCTGCTGCTGCCACGCACCGCCGCGCCGCTGCGTGGCCAAGCCGGCGATGTCGTCCGCGTCGGGCAAGCGCTGGGCTGAACCAAAACCGCCGCTCCCGGTCAGCGCGTGCAGACGCCAACCTGAAGCACGCGACCCGGATGCACGTTGCCCATGTCCTTCGGCTTGATGCCGTTGGCCTTGGCCAGTTCCTGCGCATTGTCGCAACCGAATTTGTGCGCGATGGCGCCGAGCGTCTCGCCGCGCCGCACGACGTAGGTCGGCGACTTCGCATGCGTCTTCGCGACCGGCGGTGGCGGCGATCGGCGCGTCGCGCTGGCGATGACCGGCGCGGGCGTATTCAACACCGCCTCATGCAGATCGCCCGCGACCGCCGCCCAGGCGCCCCGCACGCAATTTTTTTCGTACAGTCCCACAAGCTGCTGCGGTACGCGCAACGGCGTCGACGCCGGCAACGGATCGCGCGGATCGATCGCGGCATTGAGGTTGCGCAACGTGCGAAACCAACCATCGTGCGCGTTGCCGGCATCGCCCAGACACACCGCCAATTCGGCCAGGGACGCGCGCTTCTGCAGCGCCAGGGTGCCCAACCTGCCATCGATCTTCGGAAATTGCAGGTTGTACTTTTCCGGGTGCAAATACAGCCACGCCGCGGCAAGCACGACCGGCACGTAGTCGCGCGTTTCCGCCGGCAACTGGGCGAAAATCTGCGGGTCCCAAAAGCCCGCATCGGGCGCGCCCTTGGCCAGGCGTTGCATGCGCCCCTCGCCGCCGTTGTAGGCGGCAATCACCATTTCCAGATTGTCGTTGAATACCGCCAACTGCTCGTTGATGTAGGCCGCATTGGCGCGCGCGGCAAGTTGCGGGTCGTAGCGCTGGTCGAACCCATCGACGAATCCCAGCCCGAAACGCTGCCCCGTCGCCGGCATGAACTGCAACAGCCCTGCCGCACCGGAGCGCGAGTACGCATGCACGCGCCCGCCCGACTCCTTGGCCATGATGCCGAACAGAATCGCCTCCGGCAGTTTCGCCTTCTGGTATTCCGGCCACATCAAGCTGCGCAGATACTGATAATTTTCGTAGGTGTCCATCAAATTCGGGCGCAGCGAGGTGAGCCACTCTTCCAGCGCCACTTTGACCGGCCCGTTGAGCGTCATCACTTCGGACAATTCGCGCCCTTTGAGCAAAGTGACCGTGCGCCCGAGTTCGGGCACGGCCGCCGCAACCGCCGACGCCTCGCCGGCATTCGTCGTCGCCTCAGGCGTCATTGCTTCATTGTCTTCCGTGCTCGCGTTGCCCGACATGCGCGCAAACGCCGCATCGAACTTCGTCGCGTCGCAGTCGCGTGTTTTCGCGCACAGCACCGCGGCATCCTGCGCATCGTTCCACGCACTTTGATACGTCGCCGTTGCCGACGCTTCGTCGTTCTTGAACGCCACCGGATCGCGTGCGGCGAAATAGCGTTTCTCATCGTCCGCGAGGCGCGCATACAACGCGCGGACTGCCGGACTGAGGTTCTCCTGCCCGTCCTTCGCCGCCTTTTTCTGCGCTGGACCGCCGGCACAACCGCTCAGAGCGACGGCCAAAACCATCGCGACACACCCACGCCAATCGAACATGCACGTCATCCTGCAAAAAAGCCCGCACACGTTACACAGCCCATCGCGCTGCGGCAATCCTGTTGCACAAAAATCTGGACACGCTCCCTGCCTGTCGCATCGCTTCCGCATTGCAGCAAACTGCGTGATAATACAAAGCTCCCTTCCCGCCCATCGACACGCCAGGAGCCCCTCATGACCGATTCCTTCGCCACCCGCGACACGCTCGATGTCGGCGACAAGACGTACACCATCGCCAGTCTTGCCAAGCTCGGTCGGAAATTCGATATCGCGCGCCTGCCCTACTCGATGAAGATTCTGCTCGAGAATCTGTTGCGCCACGAAGACGGCGTCAACGTCACCGCGAAGGAAATCGAAGCAGTCGCGAAGTGGGAGCCGAAAAAGGAGCCGGACACCGAAATCGCCTTCATGCCGGCACGCGTGGTGTTGCAGGATTTCACCGGCGTGCCGTGCGTGGTCGACCTCGCAGCGATGCGCGATGCCATCGTCAAGCTCGGCGGCGATGCGTCGAAGATCAACCCGCTGATCCCGTCCGAACTCGTGATCGATCACTCGGTCCAGGTCGACGTGTTCGGCGAGGCCGACGCGCTCGATCTCAACGTCAAGATCGAGTTCGAGCGCAACAAGGAGCGCTACGGCTTCCTGCGTTGGGGCCAGAGCGCGCTGAACAATTTCAAGGTCGTGCCGCCGCGCACCGGCATCGTGCATCAGGTCAACCTCGAATACCTGGCCCGTGTCGTCGCCACGACGGACAAAGACGGCGCGACCTGGGCCTTCCCCGACACCGTGTTCGGCACCGATTCGCATACGACGATGATCAACGGCATCGGCGTGCTCGGCTGGGGCGTCGGCGGCATCGAGGCGGAAGCGGCGATGTTGGGGCAAGCCTCGTCCATGCTGATCCCGCAAGTCGTCGGCTTCAAGCTGTCCGGCAAGTTGCCTGAAGGCGCAACCGCAACCGACCTCGTGCTGACCGTGACCCAGATGTTGCGCAAGCATGGCGTGGTCGGCAAATTCGTCGAGTTCTACGGCGACGGCCTGCAACATCTGCCACTGGCCGATCGCGCGACGATCGCCAACATGGCGCCCGAGTATGGCGCCACCTGCGGCATCTTCCCGGTCGATGCCGAAGCGCTGAGCTACCTGCGCCTGTCGGGCCGCGACGAGAACCTGATCGCGCTGGTCGAGGCGTATGCGAAGGCGCAGGGGCTGTGGCACGACGCGAACTCGCCGCACGCGGAATTCTCCTCGACGCTGGAATTGAACCTGGCCGACGTGAAGCCGTCACTGGCCGGCCCGAAGCGCCCGCAGGATCGCGTGCTGCTCGGCGACGTCGCCAAGAGCTACGCCGACGCATTGAAGACGCTTGCTGCGAACCGTGCGCCAAAGAACGGCGACGTCGCACGGCTGACCAACGAAGGCGGCGGCGGTACCGCGATCGGCGCCCAGACCAGCATGCAGGCCGGAGAACAGAGCGTCGAGTTCAAGGGCGAGACGTTCAAACTCAAGGACGGCGCGGTGGTGATCGCCGCGATCACCTCGTGCACGAACACCTCGAACCCGGCGGTCATGCTCGGCGCCGGCCTGCTCGCGCGCAATGCGGTGAAAAAAGGCCTCAAGGCGCAGCCGTGGGTGAAGACCTCGCTCGGCCCGGGTTCGCTCGTCGTTACCGACTATCTGAAGAAGGCCGGCGTACTCGGCGATCTGGAGAAGCTCGGGTTCTTCGTCGTCGGCTACGGCTGCACGACCTGCATCGGCAATTCCGGTCCGCTGCCGGCGGAAATCTCCAAGGGCATTGCCGACGGCGACCTCGTCGTCGCTTCGGTGCTCTCGGGCAACCGCAACTTCGAGGGTCGCGTGCATCCCGAGGTGAAGATGAACTATCTCGCCTCGCCGCCGCTGGTCGTCGCCTATGCGCTCGCCGGCACGGTCGACATCGACCTGACCACCCAGCCGCTCGGCAAGGGCAGCGACGGCAACGACGTGTATCTCAAGGACATCTGGCCGAGCAACAAGGAAATCGGCGATGTGATCGCCGCAACCGTGGGCCCGGAATTGTTCAAGCAGAACTACGCCGACGTGTTCAAAGGCGACTCGCGCTGGAACGCGATCGCCGCGCCGACCGGCGAAAACTACGGCTGGGACGAGAAGTCGACCTACATCAAGAACCCGCCCTACTTCGACGGCATGCGCATGCAAGTCGGCAAGATCGACGACATCTCGGGCGCGCGCGTGCTCGGTATCTTCGGCGATTCGATCACCACCGACCACATCTCGCCGGCTGGCGACATCAAGGCGACCTCGCCGGCGGGCCAGTTCCTGCAGGCGCACGGCGTGGTCAAGGCCGACTTCAATTCCTACGGTTCGCGCCGTGGCAACGACGACGTGATGGTGCGCGGCACCTTCGCCAACATCCGCATCAAGAACCTGATGCTCGGCGGCGAGGAAGGCGGCAATACGCTGCACTATTCACCGGACGGCAAGGCCTCGCCGAAACTGCCGATCTACGACGCCGCGATGGAATACAAGAAGGAAGGCGTGCCACTGGTCGTGCTCGCCGGCAAGGAATACGGCACTGGCTCCTCGCGCGACTGGGCGGCCAAGGGCACGCTGCTGCTCGGCGT
>JAFEFR010000363.1 GCA_018240485.1 Pseudomonadota bacterium | reverse complement strand
CCAGTCTCGGTGAAAACATCGCCGATTACGGCGGTTTGCTGATCGGGCTTGACGCATTCAAGAAAACCGAGCAGTACAAACGCGGCGAGAAGATCGCAGGTTACACGCCGATCCAGCGCTTCTTCCTTGGCTACGCGTTGTCATGGATTTTCGAGGAGCGCGAAGAAGCGTTGCGCCAGAGTCTGCTCAGCGACGTCCACGCGCCACCGAAATGGCGCGTCAACGGGCCACTCTCCAACATCGCCGAATTCCACGAAGCATTTGGCATAAAACCGGGGCAGGCGATGTACCGCGCACCGACCGAGCGCGTGCACATCTGGTGATTCGCGCCATCGGCGGTGTCGCTACAGCAGGAGACTTGCGCGCACGATGCCTGGATTGTGCGGCGTCATGCCGCGCGTGAAACCCAGGCGCGCGCAGAGATCGAGCATCGTGTGGTTTTCGAGCAGGATATCGCCCCACAGTTCGGTGGCGCCGAGCTGGCGCGCCGAGCCGATGACGCGCTGCATGAGCAGCATGCCGAACCCTTGCCGTGCGTAGCGACCTTCGACCGCGATCGCGAATTCGGCCTGCTCGAGCACGCGATCGAGATGCGCACGTGCGACGGCATGAATGTCGACCGGCAGATCGGGGCGATCGGGATCGTCTGGCGTCGCCAGCACCCAGGCGACGGCGATCGCGGGATCGAGCTCGCACAACCGATGAGCGAATTCGTCGGGCAGGTCGTTGAGCGGATGCAGAAAACGCAGGCGCACTTCCTCGGGCGTGAGGCGATGGAAGAAGCGTTTGAGCGCTTCGATATCGTCGGCGCGGATCGTGCGCAGGACGAGGGGGGTGCCATCGCGCGCAGTCAAGCGTTCGCCACGCGCGGCCTCGCGGCGAGGTGCGAGTGGGCCACCGCGACGCGGCGGCGGGCGCAGACCGTCAGGGGGATACGGTAGGGTCCGGCGCTCGGCGAGGTGGCGCGAATTTGCTAAAGTGCTCATGGCGTGCATCTTGGGCTTCCAGTTTGGAGTTACCCACCTAATTTCGCCGTAATGGTTCAGCAAACTGACTCTGGATTCATGCGGGGGCAGTCCCGGGGAATTGATGTTTTGCCAGGCTTCGCATGAACGACTTGGAACTCAAGAATTTTTGCAAGGATTGGCCCGGCGTCGCCAACGCGATCAAGTGGGACGAGGATCTGGTGTTCACCGTCGCCGGCAAGATATTCGCGGTTTATAGCTTGCACGGCCCGCACCGCGGGCGGATATCGTTCAAGGTGGATGCCGAACATTTTCTCGAATTGACCGCGCAACCGGGCATCGCCGCGGCCGCGTACATGGCGCGGGCGTTCTGGGTGTCGATCGCCGAACCCGACCGGTTTGCGCGCGCCAAGCTCGGCGAGTTCGTGCGCCGCTCTTACGAATTGGTGCGCGCCGGTTTGAGCAAACGCCAGCAAGCCGGACTCGATGCGGTCGACGTCGTCGCCGCGAAACCGTAAACAGGAAACCCCGAATGTCCGGCAAGGCCGATTCGTTGAAAACGATTTTCTACGCACTGGGTGCGAATTTCGCGATTTTCCTGTCCAAGGCGGGCGCCGCCGTCGTCACCGGATCTGGCGCGATGACCGCCGAAGCCGTGCATTCGCTCGCCGATTGCGGCAATCAGTTGCTGTTGTTGCTCGGGCTGAAGCAAGCCAAGGCGCCGCCGTCGCCCGATTATCCGCTCGGCCACGGCAAGGAAATCTACTTCTGGTCGTTTCTCGTCGCCCTGCTGCTGTTCAGCGTTGGCGGCGCGTTTTCGATCTACGAAGGGTTGCACAAGTTGCAGGCGCCCGAGCCGTTGAAGTGGCCGTGGTTGGCGGTGGGCGTATTGCTCTTCGGCATCGTCGCGGAAAGCTTTTCGATGGCCGGCTGCCTCGCCGAAGTGAACAAGGCGCGCAGCGCGCGCTCGTTGTGGCGCTGGTTTCGCGAGAGCCGGCAGAGCGAGTTGATCGTCATTTTCGGCGAGGATCTCGCCGCACTGCTCGGCCTCGTCGTTGCGCTTCTCGCCGTGCTGCTGACGATGCTGACCGGTAACCCCGTATTCGATGCGCTCGGCACGCTCGCGATCGGTGCGCTGCTGGTCGTCGTCGCCGTATTCGTTGCGGTCGAGGTCAAGGCGCTGCTGGTCGGACAAAGCGCCGATGCCGAACTGAAAGCGGCCATGCTCGACTTCCTTGCCGGCAGGGCGGAAGTGGTGCGCGTATTCAATCTGATCACCCTCCAACTGGGCAGCGACGTCATGGTGGCGATCAAGGCGGAAATGCGCCACGATTTGTCCGCAGACGGGTTGATTGCGGCGATCAATGCCGTCGAAGCGGCAATGAAACAGCGCTTTCCGGAAATTCGCTGGAGCTTTTTCGAGCCCGACGTGGCGGATTGATTCTTCGATCGGTGCGTCGGAGTCTGCGCCTCGCGCATGCCTGAATGGCGATATTTGGCAGGGAATCTGAAAGATGGATCCGAAATTCGTGGCGCCCCTGTTGACGACGGCTTTGGTGCTTTGGGTCGTCTATCGACGGATACGCCGAAATATCGGGCGGCAACCCGTTCAACCCGGGCGGATGAAATTTCGCATCGGAATGCTCGGCGTCGTCGGCGCCCTGATTTCGATGGGGGTTGTGCAAGAGGGGCCGTTGATCGGGGCGATGCTGGCCGGGGTCGCGGGCGGCGCGGGGCTTGGCTGGATCGGCCTGCGCGAGACGAAGTTCGAAGCGATCGGGCGCGATGCGTTCTATACACCGCACCTGTATATCGGCCTGTTCGTTTCCGGGTTGTTGCTGGCGCGCTTGGCCTATCGATTCCTGGCCGTCTATCCGTCCATTCATGCCGCAGTCCAGGCCGACCAGAATCCGTTTGGCGCATATCAGAAAAGCCCGCTGACCTTGGCCGTCTTTGGGGTCGTGATCGGATACTACGTCTTCTACTACGCTGGTGTTCTGCGCAGGAGCCGCGATTTGGCGGCGGTGGGGTCGAGACGACCGGACGAGAGGTGACGCTGGCGCGTGGCGGGTCGCCTTCAGTCGATCAATGCTGCGACGTGCGCTGCCGTCGACTGGCGCAGTGCGGTTGGGCTATAGCCGCCTTCGAGACTCGAAATTACGCGCCCGCGAGCGTGCCTGTGCGCGATGTCGACGAGCTCGCGCGTGATCCAGTCGTAGTCGGGCGCGCCGAGGTTGAGGTTGGCGAGCGGATCGAGGTAGTGCGCGTCGAACCCGGCCGAGATCAGCACGAGTTGTGGCCGGAAGCGTTCGACCGCCGGCAGAACGACATGCCGGCAAATTTCGCGGAATTCGAATGAGCTTGCCGCCGGCGGCAGCGGCGCATTGACGATGTTGCCCACGCCGGTTTCCTCTGCCGCGCCGGTATCCGGGAACAGCGGCGACTGATGCGTCGATGCGTAGAGCACGCGCGAATCGCTCCAGAAAATGTCCTGCGTGCCGTTGCCGTGATGCACGTCGAAATCGACGATCGCGACCCGTTTCAGCCCGCGCGCGAGTGCGTGCGCGGCGCCAACGGCGACGTTGTTGAACAGACAAAAACCCATTGCCGTGTCGCGCGTAGCGTGGTGGCCGGGCGGACGCACGGCACAGAAAGCGCGCGTGGCCGTGCCGTCGAGTACGGCGTCCACTGCGGCGCAGATCGCGCCGGCCGCACGCAGCGCGGCTTCGAGCGAATCGGGCGACATGGCGGTGTCTGCGTCGAGATGAACATGCCCCTCGGTCGGCGTCGCGGCGTGGATGCGGTCGATCAAGGCCGGGGTGTGTACGCGTTCGAGTTGCGCGCGCGTGGCGCGCGGCGCTTCGATGCGGTCGAGCGCGGCGAAGCGATCCTGATCGAGCGCATCGAGCACGGCTTGCAGGCGCGTCGGCGATTCGGGGTGGCCAGGCCCCGGTGCGTGACGCAAACAGGCGGGGTGAGTGTAGAGCCGTGGATGCATG
Source organism: Pseudomonadota bacterium (assembly GCA_018240485.1). Classification (GTDB taxonomy): domain Bacteria; phylum Pseudomonadota; class Gammaproteobacteria; order Xanthomonadales; family Rhodanobacteraceae; genus Rudaea. Next base: position 7,175 of record JAFEFR010000363.1, on the reverse strand, counting down.
CGCGATCGATTATTTCTTGCGTCGCTCATGCTGCCACAGCACTTCGCCGTGATTCGACGCCCGCGCGAGCACGCGCGCGAGCACGAACAGCAGATCGGACAAACGGTTGAGATAACCCACCGCTTCGGCGCGCACAGGCTCGATGCGCCCGAGCGCCACGACTTCGCGCTCCGCCCGCCGGCAGACGGTGCGCGCGACATGACAGTGCGCCGCTGCCGCGCCACCGCCGGGCAGGATGAATTCCTTGAGCATCGGCAGGTCGGCGTTGAAATCGTCGAGCGTGGTTTCGAGGCGTGCGATGTCGGCGGCGTGGATCATCGCCATGCCGGGGATGCACAGCTCGCCGCCGAGGTCGAACAGATCGTGTTGCACCTGCATGAGCGTCTCGCGTACTGCTGCGGGAATATCCTGGGCGAGCACCACGCCGATGGTGCTGTTCAATTCATCGACCGTGCCGTAGCTGGTGACGCGTGGAGAATCCTTGGCCACGCGCGAACCGTCGCCCAGGCCGGTCGTGCCGTCGTCGCCGGTGCGCGTGTAGATTTTGCTGAGGCGATTGCCCACAACCGCAGCCTCGGGTTCGCGCGTCAGCGCGCCGACACGGCCCGTGCAGGCTGCAACAGCGTGATGATCGCGTGCAGCGCGGCGCCAATGCCGATGTAGATCATCTGGCTGGTCACATACGGCAGATACCAGTCACCGAAGTTTTTCATCCAGGCACCAAAGCTGCGCGGTTGCGGCACGCTGGCAGAGAACCAGTAGAAGCTGCCGTTGGAAATCACATAGCACGCGCTGATGGCAACAAATGCGGTGACGGCGGCAAGACCAAGTTCGCGCGCGCCGAGGCTACGATAGTGGCGTGCCAGCCATGCACCGCCGAACCACAGCGCGAAGTAGGCGAGGGCAAGAAACCAATAGGCTGGCGACACGCAATAGTGTTCAAAGAAGGACACGCCGCTGGCCGTGATGACAAGGTAATCGACCAGCACGGCTTCCACGAGAAGGGCCGGAAACACCCAGCGAATCTCGCGATGGAGATAGAACCCGGCGGCGAAAAACACCGCCCAGGACGCATCCGGCACGGAGGCGAAATGATGGAAGCGCGTCGCCGCCATGATCAGCGCAAGCAAGGCGAACAGGCCATACCGCGCCATCGGGCTTGAGTCGGTGTTGGAGGTGGGCTGGGGCGACGCAGAGGAAGTCATGGCACGAGTCCTAGAATGAGCTTGCACATTATACCGGCAATCGCGCACGCGGCCATGACGGGGCGGTTGCCGAGCAGGACATCGGAGCAGGATGCCACCGCCAGTCTACGACTCAAAGGCGGCTTGTACGCACAAGGGTCATCCACGCTTTTCCTACGATCAGCCGTACGATCAGCCGTACGATCGGGTGGACCTGAGCGTGAGGTACCGTTTGCCAAAGTCCAAGAGAGTCCAGCTTTACTTCAATGCCACCGATCTCACCAACCGGGGTAACAAGCCGCGCCAGTATCGAACGCTTGGTCCAACGGATGCGTTCTTGAGCAGCTCTGGATTCACAGGCAAATCGTTCGCAGTTGGGGTCAATATACGGCTGTGATGTCGGTGATGCCGGCGGATATGACACTGAGGAAGGCGCGCCCGCTTCGTGACTGGTTTCGGGCAACGCCGAGCCTGTCAGGCCTGGTGTGAGGATCTCCTGATGGTTGCTGCGAGCCGCGCAGACCCAGCGACCACCAGGCTTCGTCGATTGGGTGACTCGATCCGCGTTGCCTGAGAGGAGAATTCCGTGAGGTTCCTCCGCATGAAGTTCATTGGTGCGCATTAACGTCGGTGGAAAAATTGTGGAATCGTGCGTTGGCAAGGTGCAGTGCAAGGCAATTGCGGCGCAAGTTTCGTTAGACTCGCGCGGCCCCACGTCACCCTTGTTGAGGTAGCCATGTTGAAGTTACGTATCATCGTTGTCGCGTGCGCGGTGTGCGCATCCGTTTTCGCCACTGCGCAAGAACCCGTCAAACCCGATGACGCCGCACAGTATCGTCAGAGCCTGATGAACATCATCGGATGGAATTTGCGTCCGCTGCGCGCGATGGCCAAAGGTGATCAGCCATTCGATGCGGCGGCGTTCGCCAAGCATTCGGCGCGTATTGCCAACACTAGTGACCAGCTCCTTGAAGGTTTCCCGAAAGGCTCGGATGCAGCGAGGGACACTCGCGCCAAAGCCGACATCTGGGCGAATTGGGATGACTTTCAAGCCAAGCTCAAAGACTTCGACACTCAGGCCAAGTTATTGGTCGACGTGAGCAAAGCGAATGACGAGACCAAGAGCAAGGAGCAGTTGAAGAACCTCACGCAAACCTGCAAGGCTTGCCACAACAAGTATGAGGCGAAGCGCTGAGCGGTTGTCAATCGGCCTTGGCGGAGATGGCGCAAGCGATGGCAGGGGAACGTCATGCCCGGCGGGATCAGCTTGGCGGTCAACTATCAGATCAGCCGGAATGGTGGTGCGTAGTTTCACGGTACGACCAGCGGTTGCGCTGACAAGAACGGGTTGGTCGATATCAGTTCGATCGGGGACGAAAAAATACTCCGCCGCAGAATGCGGCGGCAGCCGGAGTAGCCTATCGATGTACAAGCCTCCTTTTCGTTGACGAAGCCCGACTCGACGAAGGTGTGCGGATGTGCAATCAGTGTGAGTCGCAGCCGAGACTGGAATCCTCGCCGATCTGTCGCGCTGCGCCAAGTTGCGGCGTATTCGTGCCGACAAGCGGCGGCGAGGTGCGGCGCGGGTTGGTGGAGGAGGTGCCGTCCATTGCGGTGAACGAACTGCCTTGGTTAGGGGTTGCGTCGTTGTGGACACTGAAGCTCAAGCCGGTTTTGGGCTTGAGGCAATTCCCGTTTGCGGCAAGCTTGCCTTGATCTTCGGGGCGAATCTTGTGGCGCCGGTAGTCGAGCACGAGCGGCGTCATCGTGGCGATCAGCGCTTCGACGCGCGTGCGTTGGTAGTAGTCGAGATCGCCCCGTTTGGCGATGTCCTTCAACTGATTGAGCGCGTCTTCGGCGCGACCGTTGAGATAGGCGGCGGTGGCGTAGGCTTCGCCCGCGCGCACGCGATCGCCTGCGCGCTCGCAGGCGCGGCCGAACAGGGTTTGCAGAGCGGGGTCTTCGTCGTCTTTGCTCAATTGGGGGCGCAGCAATTCCTGCGCCTGCTTGCCGGCGACTGCGTCGCCGGATTGCAGCAACGCATCGGCGTGAGCGAGCGCAAGCGGGCGGCTATAGGGCAGAGTTTTCTCCATGCGCGCGTAGCGTTGCAGGGCGGCATCGCGGGCGCCAGATTGCACTTCGGCATGGCCGATCGCGAGCTGGAAAACGAGGTTGTCCGGATCGGCGGCAACGAGTTTTTGCAGCGGATCGAGGGCCTGCTTCGCCTTGCCGCTCTGAATCAGGGCAAGAGCGTAACCATAGTGATTGGCGGGCGTGTCGAACTCTTTGTGGTCGCGCAGGTTGTCGGTGTAATAGGTGAGAATTTCGTTCGGTCGATTGCTCGAAAGCACGCGCACGCGTTCGCGCATCAGCTCGTAGTAAGCCTGCTCGCGTGCGCGCTGCGCCGCGCTTGGTTGGGGGGGGTGTAAACCGTCGAGCTTTGTGCGTGTGGCGGGGTTGATGGCGGCGATCACCGCGTTCGGCGTCATCGCAGGGGGTTTGGTCGAGCCGTTCGCGGCGGCTTTGTCGGTGCCCTTCGCATCGCCGGTGGCGCCGGGCGAGGTCGTGGCAACGCCTGCGGGTGCGGCCTGCACATCGCCGACGGTCACGATGGGGCGATATTCGTTCTTGATCTGCGCGGCGCGTGCTTTGGCCTCGCTGATGCGCGTGGTCGTGACCGGATGATCCATCAATAGTGCCGGCACGTCGTTTTCGTCGAAACCGGGGCGCAGTGCGCGTTGCATGCGCTCGAAGAAGCCGGCCATCGCGTCCGGATCGAACCCGGCCTTGGCCAGCGTGGCGATGCCGACGCGATCGGCCTCGGCTTCGTCGGCGCGGGTGAAATTGATCTGCATCTGTGCGGCGAGACCTTGAACCGTGGCGATCGCGCCGATGTCGGAGTTGCTCGTGCTGTACGGGCTCGCTTTCGAGGCGGCGACGATGGCGACGAGCATGCCAGCCAGCATCAGCGGCGTCATTTTCTGCTCGGCTTCCACTGCGCGGATCAAGTGGTTCTGGGTGACGTGCGAGATTTCGTGCGCGAGCACGGCGGCAAGTTCGCTCTCGGTATCGGCCGTCGTCAACAGTCCCGAGTTGACGGCAACGAAACCGCCGGGCAGGGCGAAGGCGTTGATGTCGTTGTCGCGCATGATGAAAAACGTGAACGCTTGATCGGGCTGCGGGCTGTAGGAAACAAGCCGATAACCGAGCGTGTTCAGATAGTCCGCAAGCAAGGCATCGTCGAGCACGGCATTCTGGTTGCGCAATTCGTGCAACACGTAAAAGCCGTACTGGCGTTGCTCCTCGGGCGAGGCGATCTGTCCGGCGGAACTGCCGAGATTGGGCAATCGGGTGTCGGCGGCGTAGCCGTGGCTGGTCAGCACGGCGATTGCGGCGGTCAGCGATGCGAGGAAGAGAGGCCTTGCGAACATGGATGCGGGCGACGGTAGCGAGCGGGGCTTGGCCAACCTTACTCCTCCCGCGGTTTCACGACCACCCTGAGCCGGCGAGGAACGGGTTTTTGCTAAGGCAGCGTTCAAGTGCGCGCGGGCTCTGGAAATCCGCGCAGGTTGCCTCCAAACTGACGATGACGCGCGAGATGCGCAAAAAGGTGTGGACATGGCTATCAAGGTTGAGATTTTCACTGGTGCGAATTGCGCCTACTGCGTGGCGGCGAAAAACCTGCTAAAGGCGAAGGGGCTCGATTACGAAGAGTTCCGCATCGATCAGGACCCCGCCCGCTTTCAGGAAATGCTCGCGCGCTCGTCGAACCGCCGCACCGTGCCGCAGATTTTCATCGACGGAACGCACGTCGGCGGCTACGACGATCTCGTTGCGGCCGAGCGCAATGGCAAGCTCGCGCAATTGCTCGGCGCATCGGCATGAGCGCGCGCAAGCCGCCCACCCAGTCGGCAGGCGTGAAGGAAAAGACGGCCAAACGGGTGCCGAAGAAAGCCGCGAAGCCCGCGCAGGACCGGGTGCGGCAATTCACCGATTTCCGCCAACGCATGAATGCGCGCATTCTCGAACACGACAATCAGGTCGTGCGGCGATTCTTCGCCCTCGACACGCAGACCTACAAGAGCGGCGCGCTCGATGTGAAAACCAAGGAACTGCTCGGCCTCGTCGCCTCGCTCGTTCTGCGCTGCGACGATTGCATCAGCTATCACGTCGCCCAATGCCGAGACGCGGGCGTGAGTCGCGACGAATTTCTCGAGACGTTCAGCGTCGGCCTCGTCGTCGGCGGCTCGATCGTGATTCCGCATTTGCGCCGCGCGGTGGATTTTCTCGATCGGCTCGATGATGCGGCGAACTGAGTTCGCCCGCTTTCAGGCGTACTGGAACGCACAAAACGACGCACATTCGTCCTGTGCATGCCGATGAGGGGCGCGCAGCCTCTATAATGCGCGCCCTTTCCAGTCAGGCGCGAGCATTTTCATGAGTACCACGATTGCAGTGATTCCCGGCGACGGCATCGGGCCGGAGATCATGCGGGCCACGTTGCGCGTGATCGACGCGCTGGGTCTGGACATCGCCTACGACTTCGTCGAGGCGGGCCTTGCGGCGCAGGACAAGTGCGGCGAGTTGCTGCCGCAAGCGACGCTGGATGTGATCGCACGGCACAAAGTCGCGCTGAAAAGTCCGTTGACGACGCCGGTTGGCGAGGGGTTCACCTCGATCAACGTCGCCTTGCGCAAGAAATTCGATTTGTACGCGAACGTGCGTCCGGCGATTTCGTTTCCGGGCACCAAGTCGCGCTACGAGAACATCGACATCCTCACCGTGCGCGAGAACACCGAAGGCGCTTACATCGGCGAGGGGCAGCAGGTGTCGGCCGATGGCGAGACGGCGACGGCGACGCAGAAAATCACGCACAAGGGTTCCGAGCGCATCGTGCGCTACGCCTTCGATCTGGCACGCAGCGCGGGGCGGCGCAAGGTCACCATCGTGCACAAGGCGAACATCCTGAAGTCGACCTCGGGCCTGTTCCTCAAGATTGCACGCGAGGTCTCCGCGCAATATCCGGACATCGAACACAACGAGATGATCGTGGACAACACCTGCATGCAGTTGGTGATGAACCCGTGGCAGTTCGACGTGATCGTCACCACGAATCTGTTCGGCGACATTCTCTCCGACCTGTGCGCAGGTCTCGTCGGCGGTTTGGGGCTTGCCCCGGGCGCGAACATCGGTGCCGATGCCGCGATTTTCGAAGCGGTGCACGGCTCAGCGCCGGATATCGCCGGGCGAGGCATCGCCAATCCCTGTGCATTGCTGCTCGGCGCCGGCCAGATGTTGGGCCATCTGGGTTTCGAGGAGCATGCCAATCGCCTGCGTCAGGCGATCCGCGCGACGATCGCGGCAAAAGATCGCGTCACCCCGGATCTCGGTGGCAGCGGCACGACCGAGGGGTTCGCCGACGCGCTGATCGAGCGGCTGCGCTGAGGCGAGGCGCGCTTTAGCGCGGCGACCCTGCGTGCTCGCCGACGGCAGCGAGGCTGGCATCGCGAACATCTTGCAGCAGCCGTTTCTTTGCCGCCCACTGCGCGCTTTCGTCCAGTTCTGCGAGCGCGTGAATTTCACCCGCGATCAGCGCGGCAACGGGCGCGCCATCGCGATACAGTACGCGCGCGCCGATCTGATTCGGCACGCGCTCGCCAGCGAGCAGATGGCCGACGAGGTTGAGCGGATCGGCGCCGCTGACGACGACGAGCGTGCCGTCGTGCGGCTTGTTGCGGATCGCGCGCAACGGCGCAATCGCCTCAGGCAAGGCGAATTGTTCGCCGGTCAGGCCGGCGATGAAACGCCCGCCGCGAATCTCGCCGCGTGCTTCGAGGCGATGGCAGACGCGCAGCATCTCCCGCCACGGCGGCAGCCACGCCGCTTCGCGCGCGAGCAGGCGCCAGCAGATCAGGCCGTAGCGCTTGAGCAGGATGCGCACGACGTGCTCGACGTGTTCGGGATCGCCACGACCGCCGTTGCCGGACTGCG
>JAFEFR010000362.1 GCA_018240485.1 Pseudomonadota bacterium | reverse complement strand
AGATCGTCATGGCGATCGAGCGCCGTGAACAAGGCGCGCGCGAGTGGCGCATGCGGCGGCAGCGGCAGCAGCAACACCCGCACCAGACCGCGACAACCGATGCCGCTGCCGAACAACGCATCCTCGTCGCTGCGCGTATCGAGCGCGACGATCGCTGCGCACCCGGATTCGCGCACCGTGAGCGCCGCCTGTTCGAGCGCGGGTTCGAGGCAGCCGCCGCTGATCGCACCGTGGCGCAGGCCTTTGTCGTCGAGCAGCACGAGTGCGCCGGGCTTCTGGTAGGTCGAGCCTTCGGTCGCGACCACGATGCCGAGTACGGCAGCATCGTTGCGCGAATGGCTGCGCCAGAGCGCGTCGAGCAGGCCGCGCAGGCCGCCGACAGGCGCAGGGATTGCGTTGTTTGTCATGTTCGCATGGTAGCGCACGCGTACCGAGGAGTGAACGTGACGCGATGCATCGATCGTCGCAAGCGCGAACGCATCGGCATCGATACGCGATCACTTCGACAAGCGTCGATACTGGATCGCTTCGAGCAAATGTGCGGTATCGATGGCGTCGGCGCCGGCAAGATCGGCGATGGTGCGTGCCACGCGCAGAACGCGATGATAGGCGCGCGCCGACAAGCCGAGTTTGTCGAGCGCGCGTTCGAGCAGATTGCGATCGATGACCGACAGCGCACAATCGCGACGCAACTCGCGCGTGCCGAGCGCAACGTTGGGTTTGCCGGCGCGCTGCATCTGGCGTGCGCGTGCGGCAACGACACGGGCGCGCACGATCGCGCTCGATTCGCTCGCGGGCGCGGCCTCGCCGAGTTCCGCCAAAGGCACGCGCGGCACGTCGACTTGCAAATCGATGCGGTCGAGCAGCGGTCCGGAAATGCGCGCACGGTAGCGACGAATCGCCTCGGGCGAACAGGCGCACCGCCCCGATGGATCGCCGGCATAACCGCAAGGGCAGGGGTTCATCGCCGCGACCAGTTGGAACGCGGCGGGAAATTCAGCTTGGCGCGCGGCCCGTGAAATCGCCACGCGCCCGGATTCGAGCGGCTCACGCAGGACTTCGAGCACGTGACGATCGAACTCGGCGAGCTCGTCGAGAAACAACACGCCGTGATGCGCGAGGGAAATTTCGCCGGGCCGCGGATTGGAGCCGCCGCCGACGAGCGCGACCGACGAAGCCGTATGATGCGGCGCGCGAAAAGGTCGCATTTTCCACATGTGGAAATCGATGCTTTGACCGGCCACCGAACGCACCGCGGCGGATTCGAGCGCTTCTTCTTCGCTCAACGGCGGCAGGATGCCTGGCAGACGGCTGGCGAGCATGGTTTTGCCCGTGCCCGGCGGCCCGACGAACAGCAGGTGATGGGCGCCGGCAGCGGCGATTTCGAGCGCGCGCCGCGCCTGCGCCTGCCCGCGCACGTCGGCGAGATCGGGCTGAGCGGGCCGTTCGTCCGCTTCGGCTGCGGGTTGGGTTGCGGGCGAATCCAGGTCGCCGGCGCCGCGCAGGAACGCGAGCACATCGAGCAGATTTTCCGCACCGCGAATCTCGGCGCGCGACACCAACGCCGCTTCGGCCGCGTTGGCGCGGGGTACGATCAAGCCGCGACCGGCATGGGCGATTTTCAATGCCGCCGGCAACACGCCCGTGACCGGTCGCAATTCGCCGGACAGGGCGAGTTCACCGAGAAATTCGTAGCGCGTCAGCGCCTCTTTGGGCACATGCCCCGCCGCAGCGAGAATGCCGAGCGCAATAGGCAAATCGAAGCGGCCGCCATCCTTGGGCAAATCCGCCGGTGCGAGGCTGACCGTCACCCGTCGCGCAGGGTACTCGAACTGCGCGTTCTGGATGGCGACACGGACGCGATCGCGCGCTTCCTTCACCGCGGTTTCGGGCAGGCCCACGATCGAGGTGCCGGGCAAGCCGCCGGACAGGTGCACCTCGACCGTGACGGCGGGTGCGGCGACGCCGTCCTGTGCGCGACTGTGAACCGTGGCAAGACTCATTGGCGCGGCATCCTCCTGCGGGACAAACCAAGATTCCTCACGCGACTGCGCACACTCGCAGCCCGATCCGCATGATCGAGGACAAGGGCAAAACAACGAACGTCCGTGTTCGGCTGCAAATCCGGGCAGTGTCCGACAGGCCCATCCGGGATTGGGCTTCCCTCCATGAATTCCGCGCACGGTCGTGTCGGCCCTGCCTGCTGTCCATGCCGGGAGGGTGACAGTAACTGCCAGCCGAGCAACGAGCCGTGATCGCCGCAACCATCGACACAAAGCGCCGACTTCGGTTCACGACCGCTCGCGGAAAAAGGGGCGCCATCGGCTCCGCGCCGAGGCGCCGGATTCAGTGCGGGGTCGCCTTGCCGGCCAGCAAGGCTTCGAGTTCGGCGACGCGAAGCTCCAGCGACTCGACCATTTCGCGCGTGCGCAACAGCACGCAGCGTTGTACGTCGAATTCCTCACGGGTGACGAGATCGAACTTGCGCAATCCCGAGCGCAGGGTGTCCTTGATGTTCGCGGACAGTGCTTCGTGCGCTTCGTATGACGCGGCACCAGGGCGCTCACGCGCATCCTGCACGGTGGGTGGAACGAGATCGACCAAGCGGCGAGCCAGGTCGTCGAGAAGGGAGACGGTAATCACGGCGATACCTCTCAAACGGTGGGTGTAGCGAATGGACAAAGCCTAGGTGAAACCGGGCTGCGTTCGACAGCGGCGATTTGCGTATTTTCCTGTAGGAATTTTCCTACATGGCGAGTGTTGCTGCGCGCCCAATCCTGCTTCGGCGCGCCCGGGTCTTTTTCGGTATAGTCCTTCCAATCCCCACTTCATTACGCCAAACCGTCATGAAACTCGTCACGGCCATCATCAAACCGTTCAAACTCGACGATGTGCGCCAGGCGCTCGCCGAGGTGGGTGTGCAGGGCATCACGGTAACCGAGGTCAAGGGTTTCGGTCGGCAGAAAGGCCATACCGAACTGTATCGCGGCGCGGAATACGTGGTCGACTTCCTGCCCAAGATCAAGATCGAAATCGCGGTGGTCGACAACCTCGTCGAACGCGTGGTCGAAACGATCATTGCGGCAGCCAACAGCGGCAAGATCGGCGACGGCAAAATCTTCGTGCAGGATCTGGAGCAAGTGATCCGCATCCGCACCGGTGAAACCGGCGCCGACGCCCTGTAAAAAGGCGCGCCCCGCGCCCGTGTCGACCGACTCACACGCGTGATGGGCTATCCGGAAAAAGCTGCTGCGCCACCTCGTAGTGGCGGACCAACGGCTCCATTTGCAGCAGATAGCGCTCGTCTTCGGGATAGTAAACCGCTTTTTCGGGGTTCTCGCCGGCGAATTCGCGTACGGCGCCCATCGAATCCCAGAGCGAAATCAGCATGATTTCGCAGTGCTCGCCCTGTTCGCGGCGCAACACGGTGACGCCACGGTTTCCGGGCGTCTTCGCATAATCTTTCAGCCCCGTGTGGTCGAGGTAGGCGAGATAGTCGTCGGCCTTTTCCCTGAGGGTGATTCCGCGCCAGATGCGAGCGATCACGATCGATACTCCCGCTGCGTCGAGGCGCGCAGCATAGCGCAGGCGGCGGCAACGCTTGCGAAATTTGCGTTGCCTCGCCGGGCGGCGGTCGATACGCGCCGTCAAACCATGCCGCCGCTCACGCCGATGACCTGGCCGTTGATGTAGGCCGCCGCCTCCGAGCACAGAAAGTCGATCAACGCGGCGACCTCCTCGGGCCGGCCCGCGCGCCCGGCCGGCACGAGCTGCTTGATCTGCACCTCGTCGAATGCCGCCTGCGTCATGCGCCCCGCGATCACGCCCGGCGCCACCACGTTGACCGTGATGCCGCGCGAGGCCATCTCGCGCGCGAGCGACTTGGCCGCACCGTGCAGCGCCGACTTCGCCGCCGCGTAGTTGGCCTGGCCGCGGTTGCCGAGCTGGGCCGCGACCGACGACACCGCGACGATGCGCCCGAACCTCGAACGCGCCATCGACAAGAGCAGCGGCTGCGTCACATGGAAGAAACCATGCAACGACACGTCGATCACGCGATGCCACTGCGCATCCGCCATGCCCGCCAGCGGTGCATCGTCATGGATGCCGGCGTTGTGCACGAGGATATCGATCGGCCCGGATTCGAGCAGCCCCTCGATCGCCGTGCGCGTCGCCACCGCGTCGGTCACGTCGAAAACGACGATCTCGCCCGCGCCGCCGCACGCGCGGATGCCGTCGATCGCCGCCTGCGCGCGCGGGGGGTTCGCGTGGGCATGCGCGTAAACGAAACAGCCCGTCTGCGCGAGCGCAACGCAGATCGCAGCACCGATGTCACCGCTGGCGCCGGTGACGAGGGCGCGGCGTGGATTCGTCGTCATGGCAGGTCTTCCGACACGGAGTGGCCGCTATTCTGGCGCAAAATGAAAATTCCGCGCGGTCGGGTGTATTAGAACCGGAACCCATTCATTCGCTACGAGGAGCCCTGCATGAAACGAATTCTTCTGCCCGCGTTGCTGTCTCTCTTCACGCTGGCCGGTTGCGGTAGTGACAAGACCGGTGTTTCCGATGCATCCGACAAGGCGGTGGAAATGCGCGTCTACCAGGTCGCGCCGGAAGACACGAGCGCGGTGACGGATACCTTGAACAAGCTGCTTGCTGCGGGAGAAAAAGCGATCGGTCGCGCCACCAGCCCGAGTCCCGGCCAGATCGTCGTGCTGGCTCCGGCCAGTCTGCAGGGCAGCATCGCCGACACGTTGAAATCGATCAAGCCGATTGCGAAGGCAAAACCGGACGCATTAACGGCAAAGCCGTTGCAGTTGAGTTTCTGGAATGTCGACGCGATTCCCGGCAAAGGTGCGGACGACCCCGCGCTGACCACGCTCGGCGAGGCTTTGCAGAAGGTTCGTCAGAATCTCGGCGACGTACACTTCCAGCTGAACAGCCGCGCCAGCGGAGTTTCAAGCTTGGGGCAGCCGGTTGCCACAACCTATACGTCTGGCGCAGGAGTCAGCGCACACACGGGCAACCTGCGCTATTCGCTTTCTCCCAAACCGGAGGGAATACTTCTCGACATTCATCTCGCGGACATGGCTCCGCAGGCTGCAAGCAGTATGACGCAATACGCGGAGATACAGTTCTCGACAGCAGTCATCATTGCGCTCGGGCAGACCATCGTACTTTCCGACGTTCCGCTATTGGATGCTTCGCCAAAAGCCAACGGTGAGACACCGACGAAAACCGTGCGTCTGAATATCATCCGCGTCGAAGAAGCGTCGTCGAAATAAATGTCCCTCAGCGAAGGAGCGCTTTACGCCTGTTACCGGCGTATGGAAAAGCCGCTCTATAATGTGCTCTATCGCTGGCTCTGGCAGGCGCAGGACTGCCAGGACACGGTCCATGATGCGTTCATGCGCATCTGGGAGAAACGCGCGAGCGTCGACGAGACAAAGCTCGATAATCTTGTGTGGATGACCGCACTCAATCTCGCGCGCAATCGCCTGCGCTGGCGCGCACTGTGGCGTTTTGCCGAGCCTGTCGGTGATGCGACGGCAACGGCCGAGGATGACCTGCTCGAAGCCGCTTCGCGGCGCCAGCAAGATGCGAGCTTGCGCGCAGCGCTCGTGACGCTGCCGTCGGCGATGCGGCAGGTGTTGCTGCTATCCGAATTCGGCGGCCTCGGCATCGCCGAAATCGCGCAGGTGCTCGGCATCCCGCCGGGCACGGTCGGCTCGCGCAAGCATCAGGCGCTGGCGCGACTGCGCGCGCAACTGAAAGAGGAAATTCCATGAACAAAATCCACTCTGCCGACTGGCACGAGATGCTTGATCCGCCTGTCGGCGGCCTTGCGCGCCTGATCGACGCAGTCGAAATCGCGCACGCATCGCGCTCACGTTGGCGGCCAGCGGTCGCACTTGTTGGCGCAAGCGCCGCGATTGTGTTCTGCGCCGTATTCGGTTTCGCGTGGCAGGTGCATCACAACTCACCCGAATATCGCTTCCGCCACGCACTCGAAGCGGCTTTGCGTCCCGCCGCACCAGCGCAAGGCATACAGGTGGAAAATGGCGCCGCGCTCGAAATCTCGAGCACCGATCCGAACGTGCGTATCTACTGGATCGCGCAGTTACCGGGTGCGGCATCGAAACCACGGGAATATTGATTTCGGCCAACCTCGCCAGACCAAGATCGGGCATCATGCGCACCGCCGCGCGCCGCAGCTCAGGATTACCATGTCTGTTCCGATGTATTCCATCCCGCTCGCGCACCGGCGCAAGGAAAACCTGCATATCGTGTTCTGGCTGATCAAGGACATCAGCTGGTGCCTGATGTGGCGCACGCTCGGCATGATCATGATCGTGCCGACGCTGGGCGCCGCGATCTTCATCACCTGGCGCGCGCGCCATCTGCGCGAGGACTTGGCGCACAACCTCGCCGTGGTGTTCTGGATCACGGCGAATGCGTGGTGGATGATCGCGGAGTTTTTCGAGTTCGACGAAAGTGCGCTGTGGCATGGCATTTCCGGCCGGCAATTCGCGCTGGTTCCGTTTTTCATCGGCGCGGCCATCCTCGCCTGGCACTATCTCGGCCGCCTCGTCGCCGCGCGCACGGCCCACCTCGACAGCGCCTGATTGCGTCAGACGGCGGCGTGGATCACCGCCGCGCGACCCTCGGCGAGCAAGCGGCCTTCGTGTTCGACACGAAATTCGTATTGCCAGCCCGATCCGCCATCGAGCAGCTTGAGCGCATGCACGTCGAGCGCACCGCGCAGGTCATCGACGCGCGCGACATGCAGACGCACGCCGCGCAGCGAGACGAGAAGTCCCGGCGCGGCGATGCGGCCTTCGTGCTGCGCGAGCAGGCCGCCGTGTACGGCCATGGCCTGCGCGCCGTATTCACACAGATGCACGGCGCGCAGCCTGCCGTCGCTGCGCAGCGGGTTGTCGACCTGCGTGTGCGAGATCGCGGTCATGTGGATGCGCCCGTCATCCCAGTCGAGCACGGCATCGAGCAGGCTCATCGCGCCGCGGTGCGGGATCAGGTGCTC
>JAFEFR010000361.1 GCA_018240485.1 Pseudomonadota bacterium | reverse complement strand
GACCGCGCGTGGTGTCGACCTGGGATTTCGGCGTCGCCGCCAACCGTGCCGCCTGGGAAACGCTGAGCCGTGGCGGCAGCGTGCTCGATGCGGTGGAGGCCGGCGCACGCGTGCCCGAGGCGGATCCGAAAAACCACAGCGTCGGTCGCGCCGGCTATCCCGATCGCGACGGCCGCCTCACGCTCGATGCGAGCATCATGGATGGCAACGGCGATTGCGGCGCGGTAGCCGCGATCGAGCACATCGCTCACCCGATCTCGGTAGCGCGGCGCGTGATGGAGAAAACGCCGCATGTGCTGCTCGTGGGCGACGGCGCCTTGCAATTCGCGCTGGAACAGGGCTTTCCGAAAGAGGAATTGCTCACGCCGGAATCCGAACAGGCGTGGCACGAGTGGCTGAAAAAAAGCGAATACAAACCCACCGCCAACAGCGAGAACCAGACCTACGGCAAAAACAAGCCCGGCGATGCGAGCAACCACGACACACTCGGCTTGCTCGCGGTCGATGCGCAGGGGCGCCTGGCCGGCGCCTGCACCACCAGCGGCATGGCGTGGAAGTTGCACGGCCGCGTCGGCGACAGCCCGGTCATCGGCGCCGGCTTGTATGTCGACAATGAGGTCGGCGCTGCGACCTCGACCGGCGTCGGCGAAGAAGTCATCCGCACCGCCGGCAGTTTTCTCGTCGTCGAATTGATGCGTCAGGGCCACTCCCCGCAGGAGGCGTGCCGCTACGCCGTACAGCGCATCGTGCGCAAGCGCATGAAGTCGGCGAAAGACTTGCAGGTGGGGTTTCTCGCCTTGAGCCGCACCGGCGAAGTCGGCGCCTATGCGATCCAGAAGGGCTTCACCTACGCCGTGTGCGATGCGATCAAGCAAGACGCCCTGCTGCCATCGGCGAGCGTGCTGTAGGCCCGCCTGCACGTCGCGCGGCGAATATCATCCGGCGCGCTTGGCGATGCGCACATGCCAGCCGAGCGCGAGCACGACGATGAGGGCGAGGACGGTTTCGACTGCGGCCGGCCAATGCGGTGGCGTGCCGCTCCAGAGCTCGCTCACGCCATGGGAAAAGTAGAACAGACAAACCATGCCGCCGATGAGAACGCCGCGGTGCAGCGAGCGGGCGGCGATCCACAGACTGAACAGCAACGGTGCGATCGCCAGCGTCAGCGTTGGAATGAGCAGGGCCGGCTTCGGCGGCGCGAGCCAGGCGTGCCAAATCGGTTGCAGGGCGAGGAGGGCGATCAACGCGCCCACGGCAAGGCGCAGCGGAGCCTTCGCGATCATGATTCGAGCTTTGCGGCGAGGGTAGCGACGCGTCGACCGAGCGCACGTGCGAGGACGCGGGCTTCCTCGTCGATGACGCGGTCGGCCTCGGGGCCGGAAACATGGCTGGCTCCGTAGGGGGTGCCGCCGCCGCGCGTCGTGTGGAGTGCGGCTTCGGTGAACGGCAGGCCGACGATCAGCGCGCCGTGATGCAGCAGGGGCAGCAGCATCGTGAGCAGGGTCGCTTCTTGCCCGCCGTGCAGGGTTCCGGTGGCGGTGAACGCCGCCGCCGGTTTGCCGACCAGGGTGCCCGAGGCCCATTCCGCGCCGGTCGAATCGATGAAGTGTTTGAGCGGCGCGGCCATGTTGCCGAAGCGCGTTGGGCTGCCGAGAATCACACCCGCGCATTCGCGCAGATCGGCGTTCGTGGCATACGGCGCACCGTCCTGCGGCACGGGCGGTGCGGCGGTTTCGGTCACGGGCGCCACCGGCGGCACGCTGCGCAGACGCGCACGCATGCCCGGCACTTCTTCGACGCCGCGCGCGATGAGGCGCGCAAGTTGCGCGACGTTGCCGGTGCGGCTGTAGTAGACGATCAGAATCTCGCTCATCGTGGCGAACTTCACTCGCATTGCGGAAATGGGGTAGGCTGAAACCTTGGGAAAACCTGTTCTCTAGTGTGCCATGACAACGATGCTTTCACGTGTTTCGTTCGACCCTGGCCGTGCGATGCGTTTCGGTCGTTTCATGCTCAAGCGCTTCCTCGAGGATCGCTGCCCGCAGGCGGCGGGTGCGCTCGCGTACACGACCCTGTTCGCGCTGGTGCCGCTGATCACGGCGGTACTCGGCATTCTGAGCGCGTTTCCCGCATTCGCCGAGTGGCAGGACAAGATCACCCAGTACCTGTTCGACAACTTCGTGCCGTCGGCCGGCGACACGATTCGCGACTACTTCACCCAATTCACCGCGAACGCAGGCAAGGCGACCGCCGTCGGCATCCTCGTGCTGCTGTTCAGCGTGATCTCGCTGATGATGAGCATCGAGGACGCGTTCAACCGCATCTGGCGCGTGCCGACCGGGCGGCCGCTGACTTCGCGCTTGCTGATGTACTGGGCGGTGTTGACTGCGGGGCCGATCTTGATGGTCGGCGCGCTCGCGATTTCCTCGTACGTGCTCGCGTTGCCGATGCTGGCGCAGGCCGGCGAATCGTTTCAGGTAAAGGCGCGTCTGCTCGGCCTGTTGCCGTTCGTCATCCAGTGGTTCGCGTTGACCGCGATCTACGTGCTCGTGCCGAACCGGCGCGTGCGCGTGCGCCATGCCGCGACTGGCGCGTTGATCGCGGCGATCGCATTCGAGCTGGCCAAGCGCGGCTTCGTGCTCTACGTCGGCAAAAGTTACAACCAGGTCTACGGCGCGCTGGCGATCTTGCCGATGTTCATCGTTTGGATTTATTTTTCGTGGATCATCGTGCTCGTCGGCGCGTCGATCGCCTCGACGCTGGCCGCATTCGACTATCGCCCCGGCGCGCCCCGCCTTGCCGCCGGCGATGGGTTGCGCGGGCTCGTGCGCGTGCTCGCGCATTTCGTGCAAGCGCAGCGTACGGGCAAGGGATTGACCGCCGATGCGTTGTGTCGGAGCGAACCGTTCCTCGGCGATGCGCTCGCGCAGCGATACCTCGCCGATCTGGTCGGGGCAGGCTTGATCCAGCGCGGGGAGGGCGGCGATTTCCTGCTCGTGCGCGATCTCACCTCGATGAGCCTGTACGATCTCTATGCCGCGAGCGGTTATCGCATTCCGCTGGGCGAGCCGCTGCCGGTGGCGGGCGAGGTCGCGCTCGATGCCGTGGCAACGCAGACGCTCGATGCGGCGGCGAGCGATCTGCGTACGCGACTGGCGGTGCCGCTCGCTGAAATTTTTCCGCCTGTGGCGCGGTCGAACGTGTGACGAAACCCCTGTCGAGGAACATCATGAAACGTATTCTTGCCGCTCTGAGCGCCGGACTGCTGTTGGCAGGCATTGCTGGCGCCGCGATCGTGCCGAAGCCCACGTTGAAGTTGACGACGCTCGATGGCACAACGTTCGATCTCGCTGCACACAAAGGCGAATGGGTCATCGTCAATTTCTGGGCCACCTGGTGCAGTCCGTGCATCAAGGAGCTGCCGGACATCTCCGCCTATGTCACCTCGCACAAGGGCAAGGTCGCGGCGATCGGGCTTGCTTACGAAGACAGCGACAAGGCCGATATCGAGGCCTTTCTCAAAGCGCATCCGCTGAGCTATCCGGTGGCGCAGCTCGATGTGATGGCGCCGCCGAAGGATTTCGACACACCCAAAGGCTTGCCAAACACCTATCTGATTGCGCCGGACGGCAGCGTCGCAAAGGTTTTTCTCGGCCCGATCCAGATGAAGGACCTCGACGCGATCATCGTCAAGCCGTGACGGTGCAGCGCCGCCGGGAGTCGATTGCTCAACTCGTGTTGCCGCCGATACGCGGCACGCGCTGGCGATACGCGGCCACGTTGTCGCCGCGAATGCGTGATTCGCGCGTGCCGACGATTTCATCGACCTTGGTGTCCGTGCCGGTCACGGGCTTGGCGTCGACGTGGGTCTCGCGCTCGAACGCATAGGATTTGTCGGTGTTGCGGTAGTACCGGTACAGGTACCAATACAGGCCCGTGGCGCCGGCCGGGCCGAGCGCGAGCAGCCAGAGTCCGCCGTCGTGGCTCATGACGAATGCCCCATGATCCAAAGAACGATGCTTTCCAGAAACGTGCCCGCAATGATTGCCGCGGTGAGCAGCTTCCACTGTTGCACGGGCACGCTGCCCATCGTGCTGCCGGTACGGCCGTTCACCGCGATGTAATGCAGCATGCCCGGCTGGTGATAGGAGTACAGCCAGACCGGCAGGTACATCGCTACCCAGCGCGTGCCATGCACGTCGAGCCCTTCGTGTTCCCAGCGCACGCCGCGGTCGTAGCGTTTTACCGAAGCCTGCAACTGTGATCGCGCAATCGAGAGCAAGTGGTCATCCAGCAGTGGCTTGAGTTGCTCTACATCCTGATCGCGCTTTTCGGAGGTGATGCCATCGAGATAGGACGCATTCCACTTCACCGCGTTCTTGGTATCGAACGGCAGGATGGCGTTGATGATGTTGTTGGTATTGACGCGCGTGTCGAGATTGCCGCGCGCGGCGGAGGATTCCAGCTCCAGATCGTCGACGGTGAAATCGATGTGCCGCTCCACGCGGTATACATCCGCGTCGTAATAGGTTTCCTCGTCCTTGCCGCTGCCGCGCGTGTAGCGGCGCGTCTGGATCTCGCCCTGACCGCCGACATCGGCCGCCGCGTTGGCGTCGACGATCATGTAGGGAAGGTAGACTTGAACCACGTTTTCAGGCGTGAACTGTTCCTTGAATTCCTTCAGCGCGAACAGGCTTCGCTTGTCGACGAACTGGCGGATGCGCGCGACGGCGTCGTCTTTCTTGATGTGAAACGGCAACACCGCATCGGGCACCGCGCCGTTGGCGATCTGCTCGTTGATGCCGAGTACATGGCGGCACCAGTGGCAGCGCGCGGTCATCGCATTCGCGGTGTTGACCGTCACCTCCGCGCCGCAGCCGCCGCATTTGAAGGTCATCATGCTGGCCGCATCGGCGGCGATGTTGCGCGCGCCGGAGGCGATCACCGTGCCTTGCAGTTTGTCGATGTCCGCGCCAAGGCCGAACTGTTCCTCCACGCGCTCGCTCTGCCACTCGTGGCGGCAGAACAGGCAGATGAGCATATCGCTGCCCGGCTTTTGCCGCACTTCGGTCGAGCCGCATTTCGGGCAGCGGTTGACGCCGTCGGCGAGCTCTTTGGATGCGGTATCGATGGCGACGGGATCCGGCGCCTGAATCTCATCGCGGATCGCGCCCGGCAGCGTGGCCGGGTCGATCGGCGATTGGCCGGGCACGGGCGGCACATCCTGCGGCGAACCGGGGCCGATGTAGGGCGGAACGGGCGGCGTGGCGTTGGTCATGATCGCGCAGAGCGTCGCCGCCTACAGCCCGAGCGCTTTGGCTTTGAGCGCGTCGTAGTCGGACTGCGTGATCAAGCCCGCGTCGAGCATTTCTTTGGCCTTCTTCAACTTGGCGATGGGGTCGTCCGCGGCAGGCGCCGGGGGCGCGACCGGTTGCTGCAAGCCGCCCATCCCACCCATCATGCCCGAGGCCATGCCGATGCCCATCATGCCGGCGGCGCCGCCGTGCTCGCCCGCAGCCTGCATGCCCGCGGCCACGCTCGCCTGCAAGTTGGAATTGCCGCGCGCGCCCGACAGCGCATCCGCACGCTGCACGGTTTTCAGCAACTCGCGCGTGTTGGCGTCGTATTCGATCGAGATGATCGCCGTTTTGACGATGGCAAGGCCGCGATCGGATTTCCACTGATACGCCTGCTCCACCGCATCGGACAGGCTTTTGGCGAAGCCGACCGAATCCTGCTGGATCTTGGTGATGCGGTTGCCCTTGGAAGGATCGTTCGTGTACGCGCTGAACGCGGGCGCGAGCGAGCCGACGACTTCATTGAACAACTGGCTCGCAGCCGCGTTGTCCATGTCGGTGAAGTCGAACACCTGGCCCGGTTGCAGATACGTTGCCGGCACGAAGTTCTTCACGAACAAAATCGGATCGATGATCTTCATCGTGTACGAACCGCGCGTGATTGCGCCAACCTGGGTGTTGAGAAAACCGTCGTCCCAGTAGATTTCGGATTGCGTGCCGAAGCGGTTGTCCGGCAGCTCCTTGAGCGACACGAAAAACGCCGCCTGTTGCGAGCCGGGCTGGCCGCCGAATTTGAAGCGCTCCCAGCTCTGCTTGATCAACGCCTCGACGAGGCCGCTGCCGCTGAAGATCGACTGCGAGTTGATGTCGTCCGAGTGCCACTCGTACGCGCCCGCCTGGGCCGCCAGCGCGGTGATCGCACCGTCCTGAAACAACAACAGGCCGTAACCTTCGGGAACGACGATTTTCGAGCCATTGGTGATGATGTTGGAGGAGCCTTTGGTGTTCGCGCCGCGACCGGCATTGGTGCCGTGCGGCACCGCTGCGAACAATGCCGCCGTTGACGGCAGGCCGTCCGGAATCGTGTAGAAATCCTTCCACTGATCGGCCAACGTACCGCCAATCGCCCCCGCCGCTGCTTGAATGAGACCCATAACCCCTCCCTCGTTTCGTGACGGGCTATCGTACCCGGCATTTGCGCAACAGGCGACTGTCGCGGCGGGAATCGGGCCGGGATCGCCTTGTCGGCAGATGCGGCCCTCGGCGTTCGGCGCCGTGTCGTCGAATACTTGCGGCACGAGGATTGCGAGGCGACGGCCTCGCAATCCTCGTGTTTTTCAGGCGCTTCGCGTGCGGCT
Organism: Pseudomonadota bacterium; assembly: GCA_018240485.1. Classification (GTDB taxonomy): domain Bacteria; phylum Pseudomonadota; class Gammaproteobacteria; order Xanthomonadales; family Rhodanobacteraceae; genus Rudaea. The sequence goes on along the minus strand of JAFEFR010000361.1, from coordinate 13,781 downwards.
CACAACTCGCCGCGGAATTGCACGCCCCAGATGCGCGGCTCGTTGACGTAGCCAGTCAGGTTGTTGAAGTCGATGCCGCCGGTGATCGACTTCTTGTCGAGGATGTTGCGTCCATAGAACGACACTTCGCGCTTGTTGTCGTGCCAGGCGTAGCCCATGCGCAAACCGCCTTCGACCCAGGCCTTGCCGGTGAACTCGACCGACTGGTAGAGGAAGTACGACACCTGGCTGCGGTAGGCCCAGTCGGTGTACGCGAACAGCTCGCCGGCCTTGAACGGAATCGCGTAGCGCGCGGTGACGTTGCCGATCCACTTTGGCGCTTGCGGCAGTGGATTGCCATTGATCGAGGCGAGGGTGACGCCGCCTACGACGATCTCCGGATCGAGCACCGTGCATGCTGCGCAGGGCGTGATGTAGAGGCTCGGATCCTTGATCTTGGTGTAATTGTAACTACCGCCCGCGGTGACCATCAGGTTGTCGGTGACGTAAGCGCGTGCGTCGAACTCGACCCCGCGGCCTTCGGTCTTTTTGGCGTTGACGAGGCGGGCGAAGTTGGTCGTGCCGCCGACTGCCGTGAGCTGCTGGTTCTTGATCTCGTAGGTGTAGACGTCGGCGCTGATCGTGGCACGATGGTCGAACAGATCGGACTTGATGCCGGCTTCGCTCGAGGTGATCGTCTCGGCCTTGGCCACCGATGGCGTGTCGCCGAACAGCAGGCGGCCCTGGATGCTCGGCGCGCGATAGCCGGTCGCCGCGCGTGCGTACAGCGTCGTGTTCGGGCCGAGGCTGTAGGTGGCCGACAGATCGCCGGTGGTATGCGAGTAGGTCGGGTGCTCGAACAGCGGCCCGAGCGGGCCGGCGCCGATCGGCGAGACGTAGCGTGTCGCGGTCCAGTTCTTGTCGTCGTGCGAATAGCGCAGGCCGGCCTTGATCTTGAATGCGTCGTTGACCTGGTAGCCGAGCGAGCCGAACAGGGCCGCGCTCGTATCCTTCTGCTTCTGTTGCGCGTAGCCATCCTGCGCGCCGTGGCTGAAGATGGTTTCGTAGTCGAAGCTGTCGACGGTGATGTTCTCGTTGAAGTAGTACGCGCCGAGAATCCAGTCCAGCGGTGAGGAATTCTTCGAGGCCAGACGCACTTCCTGCGTGATCTGGCGGTGGAACGGCAGGCCGTCGGCCGATTCCGACGCGAACGGGATGAAGCCGGGGCCCATCACGCCGCCCGGTGCGTAGGAGGCGCCGTAGCCGCCGTCGATGTCGCCGTGGCTGAGCGTCTTGACCTGATCGATGCTGGTGATCGAAGCCAGCTGCATGGTCTCGAAATCCCAGGTCAGATGAAGGTTGGCGCCGTTGGAAGTGACACTCTGGAAATTGTTGCCGTCGATGGAAATTTCATCGCGTCTCCAGCCCGGGACGAAATCGTTCGTGCCAGGCTGGATGATGTTGGCGCGAAACAGGATCGCCGAGCCGTTGATGTTCATGCCATGCACGTTGAGCAGCGCGCTGAACGTGTCGGACGGCTTGTATTCGAGCTGCAAACGCAGCGCCTGCGTGTTGTAACCGCCGAGCTCGTTGCTCTTGCCGGGCGCGGTGTTCTTCACCCAGTCGTCGCGATGCTGGTCGAGGAAGGAGACGCGGAACGCCCAGTCGGGGTTGATGCCGGCGCCGAATGCGGCTTCGACGTTGGCATTGCCGTAGCGCCCGTAGCTGACGTCGACATAGCCATCCGGCTCCTGGGTCGGCTTTTTCGAGTCGAGCTTGACCACGCCGGCCGGCGTGTTGCGCCCGAACAGCGTGCCTTGCGGGCCGCGCAGCACTTCGACCTGGTCGATGTCGAAGATCGGGAAGCCCTTCAAGATCGGGTTCTCGAGTACGACGTCGTCATAGACGAACGACACCGGTTGCGAAGCATTCAAGTCGAAATCGGTGTTGCCAAGGCCGCGGATGTAGAAGCGCGGGAACGTGCGCCCGAACGAGGACTCGATCAACAGGCTCGGCACGCGCGCGGAAAGAAAGCGTACGTCGTCGCCACCCGACTTGAGTACGTCGAGTTTGTCGCTGTCGATCGCGGTGATCGACTCGGGTACTTTCTGAATATTTTCGCTGCGCTTTTCGGCGGTGACGGTGATGTCGTTGAGCTGCTTGGGCGCGTTGGTGTCGTCGGCCGGCGCGGCGTCGGCGGCGACGACGGCATTGCCAACGAGCGCGCAGGCGATGGCGAGGCTCAAGGTGTAGCGGCGCGGCGCGCGCGCGAGGCGGGGTGTAGGCATGGTCGGATCTCCAGATTGAATGGGCGAAAATGCAGCGAACGGAATCGTCCCCATCCCATTCGCCGCGCCCGGTCGATGCCTTGGCTTGTCAGCGCGCGGGCTCGCGAGCGCCGTGAATTCACGGCAACGACGGCCTGCAGGACTCCCATCGCGTGTTGCGGCGGAAGTGTAAATGAAATGCAACCATTTGGGCGTATGGACGGCCATTCCCCGAGCGGCTCGGGGGCGTGTCGTCAGGCTGCTGACCGCGCTCGCGACTGCGCGACGGCGGAGTTCAGTACACGTTCTTGATCCAGCGTGACCGATCGGCCAACTCTTCGACGCCAGGATCGCCCTTGAGCCTGGGCAGCTTGAGTGGTTTGACCGCGAGCTTGCGGTCGGGCAATCGGTCGAGCAGATCGCGGATCAGATTGAGCCGTCCGCGCGGCTGGTCGTTGAAGTCGACCACGTGCCATGGCGCATAGTCGGTGCTCGTCGCTGCGATCATCGCGTCGCGCGCCGCGCCGTACTCGCGGTACTTGTTGCGCGCGGCGATGTCGACCGGCGAAATCTTGAAACGCTTTAGCGGATTTCCCGCGCGCTCGGCGAAACGCGCTTCCTGCTCGGTTTGATCCACTGCGAGCCAGTACTTGAACAACAGGATTCCGTCGTCGACGAGGCCGCGTTCGAATACCGGGCACTCGGCGAGGAAGCGTCGGTACTCTTCCTTCGTGCAAAAGTTCATGACCTTCTCCACACCGGCGCGGTTGTACCAACTGCGATCGAACAGCACGATCTCGCCGGCAGCGGGCAGGTGCTCGACGTAGCGCTGGTAGTACCACTGGCTGCGTTCGCGTTCGTTCGGTTTCGACAGCGCGACGATGCGGTAGTGGCGCGTGTCGAGGTATTCGCTGATGGCCTTGATCGCACCGCCCTTGCCGGCGGCGTCGCGGCCCTCGAACAGCACGATCACGCGCTTGCCGGTGTGGATCAGCCAGCGTTGAAGCTCGACCAGTTCGACGGCGAGTTGCTTGAGGTGGTGCTCGTACTTTTTCTTCTTCATCGCAGGTTCCGGACAAGCAGCCGCAGGGGGCGATCAGTGGAAATGGCGATCTGGCGCGAGGCGGCGTTACGTATTCATGCCTCGCGCAGGCGTGGACGCAGGCCGGCAAGATTGCACGGCGCCGTGCGTGCATCGAGTTGCGTGCGGATCAGTTTTTCCCACGCCGTTCTGCAGGCCGAGGTGGAGCCCGGCAGGCAGAACACGAACTTGTCGTTGGCGAGGCCGGCGAAAGCGCGCGATTGCAAGGTCGCGGTGCCGATCTCCTCGAACGAGAGCACGCGAAACATCTCGCCGAAACCCGGCATCTCCTTGTCGAGCAGCGGGCGCAGCGCTTCGGGCGTCGAATCTCGACCGGTAAAGCCGGTGCCGCCGGTGACGAGGATGCCATGCACATCGGCTTCGGCGATCCAGTGCGAGACGATCGCCCGCATGCGGTACTTGTCGTCGCGGCAGAGCGAGCGGGCGTGCAGACGATGACCGGCTTCGCCCAGTGCGGCGCAGAGATAATCGCCGGAGGTATCGTTTGCGAGCGTGCGCGTATCGGAGACGGTCAACACGCAGAGGTTGAGCGGCTGGAATTCTTTGGCGGCGGTCATGATGGTTTGCGATGCTACAGCGAAACGTCGTCGGGTGGCTGGCCCGTGCGCGCGCGCGCGGCGACGCGCTCCAGAAGGGCGGCGAAGTCGTTCGCGTAGGCCTGCGAGTCGAACAGACGCGCACGCATGGCCGGGTCGCGCAGGTGCGCGCGCAAGGCATCCAGACGCTGCGGTTGCATGGCGAGTTCGCAGGCGATGGCGAAGTAGCTTTCCTCATCGGCGACGGTGAGCGCATCCAGACCGATCTGATGATTGAGGCTCGCCGCCACGCGCGAGGCGAAGGTGTCGCCCGGACAGGTCAGTACGGGGCAACCGGCGTAGAGCGCGTCCGAGGCGGTGGTGTGCGCGTTGTAGGGGTGGGTGTCGAGAAACAGATCCGCGTGTCGATAGTGCGCGAGGTAGTCGGGGTGGTGGGTTTTCGGCGCAAAGATCAGGCGCTGCGGATCGATGCCCTCGCGCTGGGCGATGCCGCGCAGGCGTGCGACGACGCCGGCATCCGGTCGTTCGTCCAGCAGCCACAGCACGCTGTCAGGCACGGTGGCGAGCAGGCGCAGCCACAGCGCGAAACGTTCTGCGGTGATCTTCCAGTTGGCGTTGAAGCAGGCGTAGACGAAACCGTGCGCGGGCAAACCGTGTGCGGCGCGGGTGCCCGCATCGGCGATGCGACGGGCGCCGTCGGAGGGTTGATAGCAGCGCGGCAGCCAAGCAATTTTCTCGTCGTAGTGGTGGCGATGTTCGGGCGGCACGACGATGCGATCGGCGATCAGATAATCGTACCAGGGGGCGCCCATCGAGCCCGGGTAGGCGAGATAGCCGATCTGGATCGGGGCCGGTCGGCGTGCGAACACGGCCGGGATCGAATCCATGCAGTAGCCGTCGACGTCGAGCAGCACATCGATGCGTGCCTCGCGGATGCGTTGCGCGATGGCGTCGGGCGGTTGCCGCGCAACGTCGTGAAATTCGTGGAACGCGCGCACCAGCCGCGCACGCCATTCACTGCGATCGTCGGGCATGGTGGCGAACGCGATCGTGGTCAAGTTCGTGGCACGCAGGCATTCGATCAATTCCGCCACCAGCAATCCTGTCGCATGCTGATTGAAGCCCGAAGAGACGAAGCCGACTCGCAGCGGCGTCGATGCGGAAACCGTCTCGATACGAACCGGTGGCGCTTGCGCAATCTGAAACTGGCGGGCGAAGGTGCGCGCGCAATGCAACTGTTGTGCCGGTGTCGAATTTTCGGCCAGCAACGCGAACGGGCCGATGCCATCTCGCCCGGCATCGACGGCGGCGAGAAGCTGTGCGCTCAATCCGGCGAGGCCGTTCCAGTCGCACAGCTTGCGTTTGGTATAGACGAGCTGGCTCAAGCCTTCGTACAAATCAGGTTGCAGACGGATGGCGAATTCCATCGTGCGCGCCGCGCCGGGCAGGTCGCCGATCTGGTCGAGCACGAGGGCGAGGTTGTGCGCGGTGTGCGGGCGCGGCTGGATTTCCATCGAGGTGCGGTAAGGCTCGACCGCATCGCGCAGGCGCCCCTGGCGTTCGTACAAGTAGCCGAGCACGTACCAGCCGTCGGCCGAGCGCGGATTCAGAGTCAAACCTTGCCGCACATGCGATTCGGCGGCATCCCACGCGTGCAGGGCGGTGCTCGTGTTGGCCAGGTCGAACCAGGCTTCGGCGCGCGTTGGATCGAGCCGCAGGCCGCGCTCGAAGCAGCGCGCGGCGGCAGCGAAATCACCGAGTTGGTGGCGCAGACGGCCGAGATTGTTGAGTGCGCCGAGATGATCCGGCGCCAGTTGCAGGGCGCGTTCGAGCGAGTCGATCGCCGCGGCATCGCGACCGTTGCGAATTTCGACCGCCGCGAGGTTGCACAGCACTTCGACCGAATTCGGATCGAGCCGCGCCGCCTGTTGCAACGAGCGTTGCGCGGCGTCGAGGCGGTCGAGCCGGATCTGCGCGATGGCCAGCAGGCGCCAGATTTCGGCATGCGGCGGCAGCGTTTGCAGCGCCATTTGCGCGCGGCGCTCGGCGCCGGCGCAATCGCCACGTTCGATCAAGGTGGCGATCGCATCGAGGGTGGCTGGCAGCAGCGCGGCGTTCATGCGCGGCCACCGCCGAGGCCGCCATCGGTCAGCGATTTCATCTGGTCCGCTTGGTATTCGCGGATCAGCGGAACGAGCAGCGCATCGAGGTCGCCGCCGAGCGTTTCCGGCAGCCGATGCAAGGTCAGGTTGATGCGATGGTCGGTGATGCGATTTTGTGGAAAATTATACGTACGGATTTTCTGGCTGCGATCGCCCGAGCCGACTTGCAGGCGACGCGATTCCGCCTGCGCCGCGTTCTGCTTGGCCTGCGCTTCGTCGGTCAGGCGCGCCTTGAGCAGCGACAGTGCGCGCGCGCGGTTTTTGTGCTGACTGCGCTCATCCTGGCATTCGACGACGATGCCGCTCGGCAAGTGGGTGATGCGGATCGCCGAGTCGGTCTTGTTGACGTGTTGCCCGCCCGCGCCCGAGGCGCGGAAGGTGTCGATCTTCAACTCCGCAGGGTTGAGTTCGACATCGTCGATTTCGTCCATCTCGGGCAGGATCGCGACCGTCGCCGCCGACGTGTGGATGCGCCCTTGCGTTTCGGTTTCCGGTACGCGCTGCACGCGATGCGTACCCGACTCGAATTTCAGTTTCGAGAACACACCCTTGCCCTCGACGCGGGCGATGATCTCCTTATAGCCGCCGTGTTCGCCTGCGCTGGCCGAGAGAATTTCCACGCGCCAGCCTTGCGTTTCCGCGTAGCGCGCGTACATGCGGAACAAGTCGCCGGCGAAAATCGCTGCCTCGTCGCCACCGGTGCCGGCGCGCACTTCGAGGAAGATGTTGGCCTCGTCGCGCGCATCTTTCGGCAGCAGCAACAGATTCAATTCTTCGTCGAGCGCCGCACATTGCGTTTCGAGTTCGGCGACCTCGCCTTCGGCCAGCTCTTTCATTTCGGGGTCTTTGAGCAGCGTGCGCGCGGCGTCGAGATTCGCGTTCGCTGCATCGTAGGCGCGCAATGTCGTTTGCAATGGCTCGAGATGGGCGAACTCGCGCGACAGGTCGCGAAACCGTGCGGCGTCGTCGAGCGCTTCGGGTTGGGCGAGCAGCAGGGCGATTTCCTGGTGACGCTCGGCAAGCTCGTCGAGCTTGCGTCTGATCGATGGATTCATGCAGGGCGGATTTTAACCGCGGATGGCACGGATGGCACGGATCGCAACGAATGCGCGCGCTGCGCGGATCGGATATCGTGCGTGCGCGGTGGCCGCTGCGGCTGGCGCCAACAGGAGAGGGGAGCGATGTTCTGCTTGCAGATAGTGAAAGGGTTTGCGCGTTTCGGCGCATTGTGGCTGGCGTTGGCGGCACTCCCGGTGTGGGCCGGAACCTGTCGCGTTACCACTGCGGGCAGCGCGAGCAACGACGGCAGCGATTGGGACAACGCGCACGCGCTCACGCTGCAGGGCGCGCTCGGCAACGCCAGTTGCATGCGGATCTGGGTGGCGAAGGGCGTGTACAAGCCGGTGACGCCGGCGAATCCGACAAGCCCCACGGCGGCGGAGCGCGCGATCAGCTTCAACATCAAGCCCGGCGTCAAAGTGTACGGCGGCTTTGCCGGCACCGAGGCGGCGAGCTACGACCCGACGTCCGATCTCAATCGCAACGCCAATATCGCGACCAATTCCACCGTGCTTTCGGGGGATATCGACGGTAATGACACCAATACCAACGGCGTCGACCTGACCGTCGATACCGCGCACAACGCCAACAACAGCTACCATGTCGTGTTCATCGATGGTGTCAGCGGCGCCATCGTCGACAGCGGCACCGTGCTCGACGGCTTCACGATTACCGCGGGCAATGCCAACGGCTCGAGCGCAGGGCCACCGCCGCCGCGCCAAGACTCGGGTGGCGGCCTGCAGTGCTATGGCGTAGGCAGCGGCAAGCAATGTAGCCCGAGCTTGAGCCATCTGAACTTCAGCGGCAACACCGCGATTTTCGGCGGTGCAATCTCCAACGACGGCACTTCCGGCACCAGCAGCCCGACGATCAGCCAGTGCACCTTCAGCGGCAACAGCGCGTCAATGTCCTCAAGTGGCGGCGCGATCTTCAACAACGGCTATCAAGGCACCAGCAGCCCGACGATCACCCAGAGTACGTTCAGCGGCAACATCGCAGGCTTCGGCGGCGCGATCAATAACTTCGGTTTTCGAGGCACCAGCAGCCCGACGATCAGCCAGAGCACGTTCAGCGGCAACAGCGCGAGCTCCGGCGGGGCGATCTACAACAACGGCTTTCAAGGCACCAACAACACTCCGACGATCAGCCTGAGCACCTTCAGCGGCAACAGCGCAGGCCTCGGCGGCGCGATCGTCAACAGCAGCAGCCAGCCCACCTTGGTCAAGGTGATTTTCTGGGGCGACAGCGCTACCAACAATGGTCCGGAAATATACAATGTCTCCTCCGGGACCGCGACGATCAGCGACAGCGTGATACAGGGCGGCTGCCCGAGCGTCGGTGGCGCAAACACCTGCAGCAACGTGCTCAACACCGATCCCAAGCTTGGCGCACTGGCCAACAACGGCGGCCCGACGCAGACGATGTTGCCCGGCTCCGGCAGCTCGGCCATCGATGTCGCGCCGGATTGCAAGGACGCCGGTGGCATCGCGCAGACCGCCGACCAGCGCGGCATCGCACGCCCGCAAGGCGCCAAGTGCGATATCGGCGCGGTGGAGGTGAAAGAAGTCCAGCTCACCGTGGCCGTGATCGATCCGAGCAGCAGCGGCGGCAGCGTCGGCGCAAGCACCAGCCCGACATCGAGCGCCAACGGCACGCCCATCACCAATTGCACGGCGAGCGCCGGGACGTGTAGCGCGTGGTATCCCGCCGAGGGTGCGGGCACGCCATCGAGCGACACGCTGATCGCGACGGCGCCTGCCGGCTACGCGGTGGTGTGGAGCGGCGCGTGCAGCGTTCTCGCCAACACCGGCGGCTTGCAGGCGACGATCACGATGACGCAGGCGCAAACCTGCACGGCGACGTTCTACACACTGACGCTCGGTGCGGCGGCTTTGCCGAGCGGCACTTATGGCAGCGGCTATGCGGCCGCGTTGCCAACGCCAAGCGGCGGCGCGGCGCCGTACACCTGGGCGCTCGCCAGCGGCAGCGCGCTGCCGCCGGGCCTGACGTTGATTGCGACCACCGGCGCGATCACCGGCACGTCGACGCAGACGACAGCGACGCCGACGACGTTTTCCATCGTTGCCCGCGACGCCAACGGCGCGTCAGCGACGCAGAACTATGCGATCACGATCGCCGCCGCCGCGACGTCGACGAGCCTCGTGTCCTCCTTGCCCGCGGGCAGCGCATTCGGCCAAAGCGTGACCTTCGCCGCGACGGTTGCGAATACTTCGATCGGCAGCACGCCGACGCCCGCCGGCAGCGTCGCCTTCAGCGAGAGCGGCAACGCGCTGTCGGGCTGCGGCGCGGTGCCGCTGGACGGCACGGGCAAGGCGCAGTGTCAAACCGCGAGCCTCGCCGTCAACACGCACACGATCACCGCGACGTATACGCCGGGCAACGGCAACTTCGCGGCCTCGCCGAGCAATCCCACGCTGGCGCAAACGGTGACCAAGGCCGCGACGACGACGAGCGTGGCCTCGCCCGCGCCGATCACGTTGGGTAGTGCGGTGACGGTCAATGCGAGCGTCGCCGTCACCAGTCCCGCTGCCGGCACGCCGAGTGGCATGATCACCGTCTCCGACGGCGGCGCGGGCACGGGCGACAGTTGCACGATCATCCTGCCGGGCGGCACCGGCTGCACGTTGACGCCGTCGAGCGGCGGCGTGAAGGCGCTGACGGCACATTACGGCGGCGATGGCAGTTTCACCGCGAGCGATGCGTCGAACGGGAGCCTCACGGTCAACCCTTCTAAGGCCGGCACCACGCTCGCCAGCAGCGCCAATCCGTCCGTGTTCGGCCAGGCGGTGACGCTTGCGGCGACGATCACGCCGGCATCTGGCGGGGTGACGCCGACCACGGGCAACGGCGTGCACTTCCTCATCGACAGCGTCGAGGTCTGCATCGGTGCCGCGCTGAGCCCGACCGGCGTCGCCAATGCCGCCGGTGCCAGCTGCGCGGTGCCGCAGGCGAGTCTGACCGTCGGCAACCACGTCGTGCAATTCGCCTACGCGGGCGATGCCAACAATCAGCCCAGCGCCAGCGCGACGATTGTGCTGACGGTGAACGCGCTCGCGCCCGCAGTGCCGGCTCCAGCGCTGTCGCTGGGGATGCTCGTGCTGCTCGCGCTGCTGCTGGCGCTGCTCGGTCGTATCAACAAACTGGCCGGCTGAGCGAAACGAAACGTTTTGCCAAGTTATTCGCTGCGCGCCGATTGGCATGAATCGAACAGCGCTTCAGCGGCGCGCAGCAGTTCGACGTCGCCGCGCAGCGCCGCTGCGCGCAGGTTGGCGCTGGGGGCGTGCAGCAATTTGTTGGTCAGAGTGTGGGCCAGAAACGTCAGCGCCTGTTCGGGCGTGCGACCGGCGACGAGCAGCGCGCGTGCTTTCTCCAGCGTCGCCTCGCGCTGCGCTTCGGCATCGGCACGCAGGGCGGTAAGCGGGTTGCGCACTGCGAGCGCGCGACGCCACGCCTGATAGTGCTCGACTTGAAGGTCGATGATCGCCTCGGCTTCGTTCGCGGCGGTTCGGCGCGAGCGCAGGTTGTCGTCGATGGCCTGCTTCAGGTCGTCGATGGTGTACAGAAAAATGTCTTCGACGTCGGCCACCGCGGCTTCGATGTCGCGCGGCACGGCGATATCGACCAGAAACATCGGCTTGCGTTTGCGCGCACGGATGGCGTTCTCGACCATGTCGCGACGCAGGATCGGCGTACTGCTCGCGGTCGAGGAAATCACGATGTCGGCGTCGGCCAGGTGTTGCGGCAGGTCGGTGAGGGAAATCGCATAGGCGCCGAAGCGCGCGGCCAGCGCCTGCGCGTTTTCCAGCGTGCGATTGGCGACGATCAGTCGGCGCACTTTCGACTCGCTCAGGTGGCGCGCGGCCAGCTCGATCGTCTCGCCCGCGCCGATCAACATCACGCAGGCATCGGTGAGATCGGCGAACAGCCGCTCGGCCATGCGCACGGCGGTATAGGCGACCGAGACCGGATTGGCGCCGATGCGCGTGTCGGTGCGTACGCGCTTGGCGACGGCAAAGGTCTGCTGCAGCAGACGCTCCATCGAGGTGCGCAGGGTGCCGGCGCTGCGTGCGGTCTGATAGGCCTCTTTGACCTGGCCGAGAATCTGCGGCTCGCCGAGCACCATCGAGTCGAGGCCCGTGGCGACGCGGAACAAATGGCGCACGGCGGCGTTGTCCTCGTGCCGGTAAAGGAACTCGTCGAGCTGTCGGTGGGTCAGTCCGTGGTGTTCGAGCAGCCAGCGTTGGGCCGCGCATTCTGCGCCCGCATCGGCCTCGACGTAGAGTTCGGTACGATTGCAGGTCGACAGGATCATCGCTTCGTTGATGCCGGGCTGGTGGGCGAGATCACCCAGCGCCTCGGTCGTCGTCTCGGGGGCGAACGCGACCTTCTCGCGCAGGTCGAGCGGCGCGGTCTGGTGGTTGAGTCCGAGGGCGATGAGGGCCATGTGGATGGGAATCGGCTAAGCTTGCGGTGGCTCGCGTGCCGCGAAATTGTGCGGTTCGTGCGTGGCTATATCAAGCGACGGGTGCGCCGCGACGGTTCGAAAAGCCGATCCGGTACCCGCAAGTACGATCGAATGGCGACGTTGGGTCGCGGATGCTGGATGGGATCGTGAGAATGGATCGATATGGATGGCGCACCAGTGTGGGGGCCGTGGTGGCGATTCTGCTTTCCGCCTGTGCCGGCGCGCCTGCCGACAAACCGGTGCCGCGCGTCGCGTCCGTGCCGCAGCCATTGCAGCGGCTCGACATTGCGCCGGACCGCAACGAAACCGATCGGATTGCGAACCTGCTTGCCGGCGAATTGGCCTTGGTCGAATCCGATCCGGTGCGCGCCGCGCGGCACTATGTCGCGGCGGCGCAGGCAAGCGACGATGCGGGCATCGCCGAGATGGCTACGCATATTGCGATCGCGAGCCGGCAGTGGGAGTTGGCGCAGGCGGCGCTGACACGCTGGCAGGCGCTACACGGCGACGAAGTCGGCGTGCGGCAGGCGCGGGCGATGCTCGCCCTGCATGCGGGCGCGGACGATGAGGCGTGGCGGGATTTGACCTGGCTCGCTCGCCGCCCCGAGGGTTGGCAAGCGGTGGCGCAGGCGCTGCTCGGCGCGCAAGACAAGAATGCCGCCGGGCGGGTTTTCGAGCGCGTGCTGCGGGGCGAAAATCCGCCAGCCGAAAATGTGGCGCGGAAGGTGGAGCTGGGCAGCGAGCCGCTGACGTGGGTCGTAGTCGGTCAGCTGGCGATGCGGCTGGATCGAGGCGATATCGCAAGCGTGCTGGCGCAACGTGCCGTCGATCGATTCCACACCCCCGAAACTTACGCCTTCGCCGCCCAAATTCGTCTCGATGCCGGCGACAAGAAGGGCGCGCTTGGGCTGTATGCAGAAGCCCTGCGCACTGTCCGCGCGGTCTCCGGCAAGGAGGCTGTCGCGGCGCTGCGCTACGCCTATGCGGCCCTGCTCGGCGATCTGGGCGAGTATGCCCAGGCGGCGGTCGCGCTGTCGCAAGGCCCGCAGGACGATCGCGTCATGGCGGCGCGCGCTGCATTTCTTGCACGCGGCGATGCAAAGGCAAACAAAACCCAGATCGAGGCGCTGTACAAACAGGCGCTGGCCGAAGCCGAGCCGCGCTCGGCCCTGCGCCTGCTTCTTCTCGGGCAACTGAGCGAGCTTGCGGGGCGCAAAGCCGACGCACTCAAGTGGTACGCCCAAGTCGACGAGGGCGACGAGGAGTGGCTCGATGCGCAACAGCGCACCGCGATCCTGTTGTACGACGCGGGGCGACGGGACGAAGCGATGAGTCTGCTGCATCGATCCGAAACGCGCCTGGTCGACGATGCGAAATCGCTGGGTGGGGTGTTTCTGCTCGAAGCCGAACTGGTCGGCAAGAACGGGCATGCGCAGGAGTCGCTCGCGATTTATGATCGCGGCCTGCGCACGCTGCCCGAAGATGCGCGGCTGCTCTATGCGCGCGGGCTGGCCTATGCCGCCGCCGAGCGTACCGACGAGGCGATCCGCGATTTCCGCCGCGTACTCGAACTGAAGCCTGACGATGCCGATGCGATGAATGCGCTCGGTTACACGCTGGTCGATCGCACCGACAAAAAGACCGAAGCGCTCGCGTTGATCGAAAAAGCGTTCAAGCTCAAACCCGGCGAGGCGGCGATCATCGACAGCTTGGGTTGGGCGCAATATCGCCTCGGCAATTTTCCCGAAGCGATCGAACATTTGCGCACGGCGTACGCCAAGCAGCCCGATCCGGAAATCGCCGCCCATCTGGGTGAAGTGCTGTGGGTTTCCGGCAAGCAGGCCGAAGCACGTCGCGTTTGGGATGAAGGGCGCAAGAAGGGCGGCGAGAACAAGATACTGTTGGAAACGATCAAACGCCTCGCTTCCTGAGAGGGGGCGCGCTTGCGACATGACGTTTGCGTCGTCGGCATCGGCGCGAATGCTTTCATTGTGCGGATTGTTGTGCGTTCACTGTGAGGTCGAGATGAAAACGATGATGCTCGTTCTGCTGCTTGCTCTCAGCGCCATTTCCGCGACGGCGCAGGAAACCGAGGCCACTCGCATCGCCACGAGCGTGCAAACGCTGGCCTCGGATTTTTTTGAAGGGCGTGCGCCCGGAACGCGCGGCGAGGAGCGCACGGTCGGTTAT
>JAFEFR010000360.1 GCA_018240485.1 Pseudomonadota bacterium | reverse complement strand
TCCCGATGTCGACCGCGATGACCTGGCTCGGCCGCCTCGGCAAGAACGCGATGTTCCTCTGGGCCTGGGGCATCAACGGTTCGTTCTCGGTGATCGGCGCCGCGCTCGTGCCGATCATCGCGACCTCGTTCGGCCTCGCCAGCGTGCTGCAGATCAGTGGGCTCGCCTATTTGCTTGCCGCACCGGCGTTTTTTGCGATATTTTTGCCGGTGCGTGTCGGCGCAAGAACAACCTAAGCCGGCAAGGAGTCACGAGTGAGGGGAAGATTCTCTCGTCATTTCCGCGAAGGCGGGAATCCCGTCCTTTCTTGTCGTTCTTTTCCCAAGGTCGAAAGCGAAAACCGGATTGCCGCCTTCGCGGGAATGACGCTGTTTTTCCTTATGCTGACACTGACACCTGCGATGCCCGCCTTCGCAACCGCGCTCGCTCCGACCGCGCCGAGAATCCCCATCGCCCCGTTGCGAGAATCCATCACGGCCTTCGTGCCGTTCGATTACTCACCGTTTCCGTTTCGCGGCCGCATTCCCGATTCGGGCAAGAAATTCATCGACAAATTCGATGGCAACCGCAAAGGCCACGTTTCGCCACGCGACGGTTCCGTGCACTGGGAAGACGAAATTTTCAACGACAACCGCGTATTGCTGTACTTGCCGCGCGGCTTCGATATTCGCAAACCGGCGCTGATCATCGTGTTCTTCCACGGCAACGGCGCCACGCTGTCGCGCGACGTACTCGACCGCCAGCAGGTTGCCGCGCAACTGGAAGCGGCTAACCTCAACGCCGTGCTCGTTGCGCCGCAGTTCGCCGTCGATGCGGCCGATTCGAGCGCCGGGCGCTTCTGGCAATACGGCGTATTCCATCAGTTCGTCGAAGAAGCCACGCACAAACTCGGCGCGCAATACCACGACAAGCGCGTCGATGGCGCATTCAAAACCTCCAAAGTCGTACTCATCGCCTACTCGGGCGGCTATCTGCCGGCAGCATGGTCGCTGGCCGTCGGCCAAATCGGATCGCGCTTGCATGGGGTGGTGCTGCTCGATGCGCTGTATGGCCAGATCGACAAATTCGCAGCGTGGATCGAACGCGCACGTCGTTCGGCGTTTTTCTTCAGCGCGTACACCGAATCCACACACGACGAAAACGAAGCGCTGAAATCGCAATTGACCGACGCCAATCTGCGCTACAAAACCGCGCTGCCAACCAAGTTGCTGCCCGGCAGCGTGACTTTCATGGAAGCGCCCGCAACCACCAAGCACGAAGATTTCGTGACCCAGGCGTGGACGCCGAATCCGCTAACCTGGCTGTTTTCGCGCATTCCCGGCTACGCAAAGACCCGACCGGCGACGGCCCGACCCGCACCCAAGCGCTGACGTATCCACGACGAGCCGGCGCGCATGCTTCGATTTCGCACCCTTGCCGACGATTGGGCCGCGGGCGGCGACAACTTTCTCCTGCTGCGTTTCATTGCCGCCGCCCTGGTGATTTACGGTCACGCCCCTGCCATCGTCGGCAGCGATGCGCAGGATTTTTTTCTGCGCTTGGGGTGGGGTCGCTATTCGGGCGCGATCGCCGTCGACTTGTTCTTCGTGATCAGTGGCTTTCTGGTCACGGCGAGTTGGCAGCGACACCCCCACTTCGGCGATTTCCTGCGCGCGCGCGCTTTGCGCATCCTGCCTGCCTACGTCGTTTGCCTGCTGGCGACGGCGCTCGTACTCGGCCCCCTCTGCACGACACTCGCGCCAGCGTCGTATTTCTCCCAGCCCCAAACGTGGCGCTATCTCTGGACGAATCTGCATTTCGGTCCGCATCTCGCCTGGCGGTTACCCGGGGTATTCGTCGATCATGCGACGCAAACCGTCAACGGCTCGATCTGGACCTTGCCGATCGAAGTGTCGCTGTATGCCGGCGTCGCCGCATTCGGCCTGTTCGGGTTGCTGAAACGCACATGGTGCTCGAGCTTGCTGCTGGCGCTCGCGGCCATCGCCGTTGCCATCTGGGTAGAACCGAACGTCAAGACGCCCTATCCGGATTATCTGCACATGGCCGGCCTCTTCGCCCTCGGCAGCTTGTGCTGGATCTGGCGCCAGCGCGTGCCCAATCATGGCGGTGTAGCGCTCGCTTGCGCGGCACTGACGTGGCTCGCGCACGATACGCCCGTCGCGACGCGGCTGTTCAGCCTTGCGGAAACCGCTTTCGTGTTCTGGTTCGCCTATCGACTCGGCACCGCAAGTTCGCCGCTGCGTCGCTTCAATCGCTGCGGAGACTATTCCTACGGGCTGTATCTGTGGGGTTATCCCGCACAGCAGGTCGCGGTCGCGATCGTCGGCTCGCAATCTACCGCATTCAACGCCGTCTGCGGTTTTGCCATCGCCCTGCCGATCGCAATGGCGTCATGGCACTGGATCGAGGCCCCCGCACTGCGATACAAAAGATCGAAGCCGCTGTCGCACCGCGCCGATGACGCGATGCCGCTTCCGAATGCGCGCGGGGGACCTCACAAAAACGAGGCCCACCCCGTCGTCTCGAACCAGTAGTGACCACGCTCTTTGAGCCAGCCTGAGGTTTTTTCGTAAACGATCCAGGCATCGAGCACCCGCTGCAAATCCACATCGCCCCGGCGCACCGCAAAGCCGTGCGCAGTTCGCGCGATCGGTTCGCCCTGTAATGCCCGCAGTTGCCCGGGATGCAAGGTTTCCAGCAGATACGGCAGCGGCGCTATGGCGACATAGGCGTCGATTTTTCCGGCGCGCAACTCGGCGATCGCCGCCTCCTCGTCGTCGATTTCGAGAATGTTCATTTGCGGCAACGCATTGTGTGCAAATTCGACCGTAACCCGCCCCTTGCGCGCCGCCACTTTCGCTTGCCCCAGGCTGCGCAATTCGGCGATGCCTCCGTGCGGAAAGCGATTGCGGTTGACCACGATTTCGACGTCGAATTCACTGATCGGATCGGTGAATTGCACGTAGCGTGCGCGCTGCGGAGTGATCGAAAGGCCCGAGATGATCACATCGTACTGATGGGCGCGAAGCCCCGGGACGAGGTTCGACCAAGTATTCTCGACGAATTGCACCTTCCAGCCCATCGACGACGCAAGCTTGCGCGCAACGTCGATCGAATAACCGATGGGCGCACCGTGGGCGTCGTGCATGACCCACGGCGCATTGGGGGCAATGCCGACGCGCAGAATGCCATTTGCATCGATTCTCAGCAGGGTCGATTTTCCCATTTGCGCTTGCTCGCGCGCTGGCGCGACAGCCGGCACGGGTACCCGCCCAGACTCCGATGAAATCGATGTCATCGTATCGGCGTCACCGGTCTGCGCGTATTCCGGAGTGACGACGAAGGCGAGGATCAGAGCACACACGCATTTCAGCATGACACGACATTCCCCTGCGGATCGACGATTTCAATATCGTCATCGATCGATTTACCGCCATTGCCCGCCCGACGCAAGTGTGCGCGAAAAAAAGGCCGCGACTTGTCCTCTGCAGGATCGACGCGCAGCCTGCGCACGCATCATCCTTCGGCCATCGCCCCCACCTTCCGCACTCGCCCGCTTCGCCGAGCCACCCGGCGTTGAAGCTTGTCGAAATAGATGTACACCACCGGGGTGAGATAGAGGGTCAAGACTTGCGAAGTCAGCAACCCACCGACGACGGCGAGCCCCAATGGTCGCCGTGAATCGCCCCCCGAACCGAAACCGATCGCGATCGGCAAGGTGCCGAACAGCGCAGCGAACGTGGTCATCAGAATCGGGCGAAAGCGCACGATGCAGGCTTCGAAAATGGCCTGCTCCGGCGGCACGCCCGTGCGTTCCACTTCCAGCGCGAAGTCGATCATCATGATTGCGTTCTTCTTGACGATACCGATCAGCATGATCATGCCGACCATACCGTAGAGATCCAGATCGATGTGGAACGCCATCAACGTCAGCAACGCGCCGAATGCCGCCGTCGGCAACCCGGACAGGATCGTCAGCGGGTGAATGAAACTCTCGTATAAAATGCCGAGCACGAGATAGATCACGAAGATCGCCAGCACCAGCAGCCAGCCCATTCCCGCCATCGATGACTGGAAAGCCTGTGCGGTGCCCTGAAACGAGCCTGTGATCGTATCCGGCATCTTCAATTTGGCGAGGGCGGCGTCGATGCGCTCGACCGCTTCGCTCAGCGATACGCCCGGCACAAGGTTGAACGAAATCGTCACCGCAGGGACCTGCCCGAGATGACTGATCGCCGCCGGCCCCACCGATTTGTCGAACCTCGCCACGGCCGAAAGCGGCACGAGCTTCCCGCCCGGCGCACTGGCTCCCGTCGCACCAGTGCCGGGACCGCGGATGTAGATCTGCCCGAGTAAATCCGGATCGCCCTGCCGCTTCGGATCGACTTGCATCTCCACCCAGTATTGCTCGATTGCGGTATAAATCGTCGACACTTGGGCAGGCCCGAACGCCAGATACATGGCGTTCTCGATCTGCGCCGCGGTGACGCCGGTCGCCGAGGCCGCGTCGCGATCGATGCGCACGTTGATCTGCGGGGACGCGATCAAGAGATCGCTGGTCACGTCCTGAAACCCGGGCTGCCGGGATAGCGCATCGACCAACTTCGGCACCGCATCGAACAACTCCTTCGTGTCGGTATCCTGCAAGGTGTACTGGTACTGGGTTTTGGTCAACGTGCCGCCGATGCGGATGATCGGAATGTTCTGAAGGTAGACCTTGAGTCCGGGAATGCCTTGCAGTTTCGGGCGCAATTCCTGGATCACCTCTTCGGGCGATCCTCGCTCGCTACGGGGCTTGAGGGCAACGATCATGCGACCGAGATTGAGCGTCACGCTGCTATAGGACGCGCCAATGAAACTCATCACCCCCTGAACGTTCTTGTCCTCGCGCACGATTGCCGCGGCCATTTCATGTTTGCGCGCCATCTCCTCGAAACCGACATCCTGATCGGCCTCGGTGAACACGAACAATTGACCGGTATCGTCGCTCGGCAGAAACCCCTTGGGCACGATGGCAAACATCCACGCGGTCGCCACGAAGATGGCCGCGAACGCAAAAAGCACGATCCGGCGATGCCTCAGACACATCGCAAGCGAGCGTCGATACGCCTCCTGCACCGCATCGAAACTGCGCTCGAACGAACTATAAAGCCGACCGTGACTCTCGCCATGATGGGGTTTGAGCATGCGACTGCACAGCATCGGCGTCAGGCTCAGCGAAACAAAACCGGACACGAGTACGGCCGCGACGATCGTGACCGCGAATTCGTGCAACAGTCGCCCGATGATGCCGCCGAGAAACAGGATGGGGATGAACACCGCAGCGAGCGAAATCGTCATCGACACGATCGTGAAGCCGATTTCCTTCGCGCCGTCGAAAGTAGCCTGTAGCGGCGTCTTGCCCATTTCCATGTGACGCATGATGTTTTCGAGCATGACGATCGCATCGTCGACCACGAAGCCGACGCACAACGTCAGCGCCATCAGCGACAGATTGTCGAGACTGTAGCCGAACGGATACATGACCGCGAACGTGCCGACGATCGACATCGGCAACGCCAGCGAAGGAATGATCGTCGCCGACAGGTTTCGCAGGAACAGGAAAATCACGAGCACGACCAGCGCCAACGCCAGCACGAGCGTGAATTGCACATCGTTCACCGACGCGCGAATGCTCTCGGTACGATCGTAGAAAACTTTCAGCTTGATCCCGGTCGGCAGCTGCGTCGCAAACCCCGGTAGTACGGCGCGCAAGCGTTCGACCACGGCGATGGTGTTCACACCAGGCTGTTTCTGGATCGCCAACATCACGCCACGTTGCCCATCGATCCAGGCCGCAAGCTTGTCGTTCTGCGCGCCACCGTAGATGCGACCGATGTCGCCAAGTCGAACCGGCGCGCCATTCTGATAACTGACGATCAAATCGGCGAACGGCTTCGCCGTGGGGTACTGGCCGTCGACTCGCACCGTGTAAGTCCGATCGCTGCCATACAATGCGCCAGTCGGCAGGTTGACGTTGCCGTTGCCGATCGCGGTCGCGACCTGGTCGATGCCCAGTCCGCGCGCAGCCATCGCACCAGGATCCAGATCGATGCGGACCGCATACTTCTGCGAGCCGTAGACATTGACGAGCGCAACGCCATCCACCATCGACAAACGCTGGGCAAGCAGGGTCTCGGCGTATTCATCGACCTTCGACAACGGCAGCGTGTTCGACGTCATGCCGACATAAAGCACCGGCGAATCGGCCGGGTTTACCTTGCGCAAGGTCGGTGGCGTGGCCATGTTCGGTGGCAGTTGCTTGGCCGCCGCCGCGATGGCCGACTGCACATCGAGCGCGGCGGCATCGATGTTGCGATCGAGCGCGAACTGCAAGGTAATCTGAGACTGGCCGATGCCGCTGATCGAGGTCATCGAATCGATGGCCGGAATCGCCGAGAACTGTTTTTCGAGCACGGTCGCGACCGCCGAAGCCATCGTCTCGGGCGCGGCGCCGGGCAGGCTTGCCTGCACCTGGATCGTGGGGAAATCGACGTTCGGCAAATCCGATACCGGCAGCAACCGATACGCGGCGGCACCGAAAACCAGAATGCCGATCATGACCAAGGTGGTCATCACCGGTCGGCGAATGAAGATGGCGGAGACGCTCATCCCGCGCTCAGTTCGGAGCGACCGCCGCCTCGGATGCCGCGCTTGCGCCGGCATTCGGTGGCTTCGCATCGACGATCTGAACCTGACTGCCGTCGATCAATCGCGACTGACCATCGACGACGACGACGTCGCCGGCGTCAAGTCCCTTGGCGATCAGCGATTCGCCGGCGACGCTGCGCGCGAGCGTCACCGAACGCTGCGCGACGCGCTTGCCCGCACCGACGACGAAAACGTAATACCCGGCCGGCCCCGCCTTTACCGCAGCATCCGGCACCACGACCGCATCGGCGTCGGCGCCCAACGTGAGCGCGACGCTGACGAATTGACCCGGCCACAACGATTCGTCGGCGTTGGCGAAGCGCGCGCGCAGTTTGACCGTATTCGTCGCCGGATCCACCGCGTTGTCGACGAAGGCAAGCTCACCCTGCTGCGACGGAGGCACACCATCACCCTGCACCCGGACGACCAGTGCGCCCTTGGCCTGTGCCGCGCGCACCCGCTCCACGTAGGCTCCCGGCACGGCGAAATTGACGAAAATCGGTGCGATCTGATTGATCGTCAACAAGGCATTCACATCGTTCGCCTTGACCAGATTGCCGGGTTGGACGAGCACGCGCCCGGCGCGACCGGCGAACGGCGCATGGATGTCGGCGTAACCCAATGTCAAACGCGTCGCCGCCAGATTGGCCTGGTCGACCTTCACCGCCGCCGCCGCCGCCGCATAGGCCGTCCGATACTGCTGCATCTGGTCGGTCGAGAGAAACCCTTTCGACGCAACCGGAGCATAGCGCTCGACCTGAGTCCGGGCCAGATCGCGTGCGGCGATATCCTTGGCCAACACGGCATCGGCCTGGGCAAGGGCGGCTTGCGCCGGTCGCGGATCGATCTTGAACAGCAACTGGCCGGCGGCGACTTCGTCGCCATCCTTGACTCGGCTTTCCAGCAGTTGCCCGTCGACGAGAGACTTCACCGCGACCGAATTGATCGCCTCGACCGTACCGACGGCAGCGAGCAGGTCGGGCATGCTCTTGCGCACTGCGACGGCAGTACCGACGGGCACGGGTAGCGGCGCCGATGCTTCAGGCGTTTTGCCGCAACCGATGAGCGCCGACACGAGAACGACGGCACCCAGCGCGCACATGGCAGGACGAAAAGACGAAGACATGATCGACGTGGTTGGCATTTGCCGAGGATTATCGCCCATGTCCCCTGGGTTTTCCGTATCCCTTAAGTCATGCTTCGTGCGCGCCAACGATTGCGGCGCCGATGCGGATGCCCCGTCTCGCGCGATAGCTGCTGTTAGAATCGCCATTCACTTTTTACCGCCGCAATGACGCCCGCCTTCGTCCACCTCCACGTACACAGCGACTATTCGCTGGTCGACTCGACGATACGCCTGCCGGACAAGCCCGAATACGGCGATCCGGCCAAGGCAGGCGGGCGCGCGAACCTGGTCAGTCGCGCGGTGGAAACCCGGCAGCCAGCCATGGCGCTGACCGATCAATCCAACTTGTTCGCACTGGTCAAGTTTTACCGCGCTGCCGAAGCGAACGGGATCAAACCCATCGCCGGAGCGGACGTCTATCTGCCCAATCCGAACGACACGCATCGGCCGTTCCGCCTCACGCTGCTGTGCCTGAATCGCGGCGGCTACCTGAATCTCGCCAAGCTCGTTTCGCGCAGCTATCTCGAAGGGCGCAAGGGCGATATCGTGCTCGTCCAGCCGGAGTGGTTCGACGGTTGCGGCGAAGGTTTGATCGCGCTCGCCGGTCGGCACAGCGACGTCGGTCACATGCTGTTGGCGGGCAAGCTCGACGAAGCCCGCAGCGCCACGCGCGATTGGTTGCGCTTTTTCGACGACCGCTGGTACTTCGAACTGACTCGCACCGGCCATGTCGACGAACCTGCCTTCGTTTCCGCCGCGATTCGGCTCGGCGCCGAACTCGAACTGCCCTGCGTTGCCAGCAACGATGTGCGCTTCCTCAACCGCGAGGATTTCGAATCGCATGAAGCGCGCGTCTGCATCCGTCAAGGCCGTCTGCTCAGCGACGCGAAGCGGCCACGCGATTACACGGCCGAGCAATATCTGAAGTCGGCGCAGGAAATGATGGAGCTGTTCGCGGACTTGCCGCAGGCGCTCGAAAACAGCGTCGAGATCGCCAAGCGCTGCAATCTGGAACTGGTTTTCGGCCAATACTACCTGCCCGATTTCCCGGTGCCGCCGGGCGAGACGATCGATACCTTCATCCGCAGTCAATCGCACGCAGGCCTTGAAGCGCGGCTCTCAAGGCACGGCGTTGCGGACGGTTTCGCGCGCCAGGACTACATCGCGCGCCTCGATCGCGAACTCGACGTGATCGCGAAGATGGGTTTCCCCGGTTACTTTCTCATCGTCGCGGATTTCATCAACTGGGCCAAGCAACACGATATTCCGGTCGGTCCCGGGCGCGGCTCGGGTGCGGGTTCGGCGGTGGCGTGGAGCCTGGGCATCACCGACCTCGACCCGTTGCGCTACGGCCTGTTGTTCGAGCGCTTCCTCAACCCCGAACGCATCTCCATGCCCGACTTCGACGTCGACTTTTGCATGGACGGACGCGACACGGTGATTGATTACGTCGCCCGCAAGTATGGCCGCGACAAGGTCAGCCAGATCATCACCTACGGCACGATGGCGGCGAAGGCCGTGTTGCGCGATGCCGGTCGCGTGCTCGGCATGGGTTACGGCCAGGTCGACCGGATCGCCAAGCTTATTCCGCTGATCCCGGGCGATCCGATCACGCTGGAAGATGCGCTCGGGCGCAGCGAGAAATCACGCGACAAGGCAGATCGCATCATCGCCGAGTTTCGCGATCTCTACGAAACCGACGACGACGCGCGCGAGCTGATCGATCTCGCGCTCAGTCTGGAAGATCTGACCCGCAATGCTGGCAAACACGCCGGTGGGGTTGTCATCGCGCCCTCAGCGCTGACCGACTTCGCCCCGCTCTATTCGGAAAGCGGGAACGAGGGCGTGGTCACGCAGTTTGACAAGGACGACGTCGAAGCGGTGGGCCTGGTCAAGTTCGACTTCCTCGGCCTGCGCACGCTGACCATCATCGACTGGGCAGTCAAAGCCGTCAATGCGCGGCGCTTCGCCTCCCTCTCGGCGGAAGAAGAGAAATCATTGCTCGACATCACGCGCATCCCACTCGACGATGCCGAGGTTTACGCGCTGTTCAAACGCGCGCAGACCGTCGCAGTGTTCCAGTTCGAGTCGCGCGGCATGCAGGGCATGCTCAAGGAGGCCAAGCCCGATCGTTTCGAAGACCTGATGGCGCTGACCTCGTTGTTCCGCCCCGGCCCGATGGAACAGATTCCTGCGTTTATCCGACGCAAACATGGCGAGGAGGCGATCGAATATTCCGACCCTCGCGTAGAACCTGTTCTCGCCGAGACCTACGGCATCATGGTCTATCAGGAACAGGTCATGCAGATGGCGCAGATCGTCGGCGGTTACTCGCTCGGCGGCGCCGATCTGCTGCGGCGCGCGATGGGCAAGAAGATCGCCGCAGAGATGGCCAAGCATCGCGAAATCTTCCGCGACGGCGCGGCAAAGAACGGCGTTGCCGGCGACAAAGCCGATGCGATTTTCGATCTGATGGAGAAATTCGCCGGCTACGGTTTCAACAAATCGCACGCGGCAGCCTATGCGCTGGTTTCCTATCAGACCGCGTGGCTCAAGGTTCACTACCCGGCCGAATTCATGGCGGCGGTGTTGTCGAGCGACATGGACAACACCGACAAAGTCGTCAATTTTCTCGATGAGACGCGGGCGATGGGCGTGCTCGTCCGCTCGCCCGATGCAAACGCATCGATGTATGCGTTTCGCGCCGAAGACGATGGCAGCATCCGCTATGGCCTCGGCGCGATCAAAGGTGTCGGTCGTGCCGCGTGCGAGAGCATCTCCAGTGAGCGCGAGCGTGGCGGCGCATTCCGCGATCTCGCCGACTTCTGTCGCCGCGTCGATCCGACCAAGCTCAACAAGCGCGTGCTCGAAGCGCTCGTGCTGTCCGGCGCGCTCGACGCCCTCGCGCCAAATCGCGCGTCGCTGATGGTGCAGATTCCCGAAGCGATGAAAGCGGCCGAACAACAGGCGCGCGACGCGCAGGCCGGGCAGAACGACATGTTCGGTACCGGCGGCGGCGCGGCGGATACGAATGTCCAGGTCGCGCTGCCCCTGCCCATCGTCGACGATTGGCCGTTGCAGCAGAAATTGATCGGCGAGCGCGAAACGCTCGGTCACTATCTCTCCGGTCACCCCACCGAAGCCTGGCGCGAACTGCTGGTGCAGCTGGCCGATGCGCCGCTCGGCGAGGTTCCCAAGCACCATAAACCGCCCGCGCCGGATCAACGTCGCGGCCGCTTCAACGACCAACCATTTACCGTCGCGGGTCAGGTCGTTTCCGTGCGCAGCCGTGGCGATTCGATGGCGTTCGCCCAGATCGAAGACTGGTCCGGCCGCATCGAAGTCAGCCTGTTCCGCGAGACATACGGCGAATACCGCGCACTGTTGACGCGCGATGCGATTCTGATCGTCGAAGGTGGCCTCTCGGTTGACGAATTCAATGGCGGCTTCCAACTGCGTGCGCGGCGCGTATCGACGCTCGATGAGGCGCTTGCACGCCAGACTCGTTTGCTGCGGGTGAAACTCAACGGCGTCAACGCCGATTTCAGCGGACGATTGCAGCACGTACTCGCCGGCCATCGCGGCGGCAAGACGCCGCTGCGGTTGTTCTACGCGAACAAGCTCGGTCGCGGCGAACTCGAACTCGGCAATGCGTTTCGCGTGCGCGCCAGCACCGACCTCAAGCGCAGCCTCGAAGCGCTGCCCGGTGTGCTCGCTACCCAATGGTTGTTGAGCAAATCTGCGGGCAACGGCGAGTGAAGCAACGCTTCCTCGCATTGCCGCTCAGTGCGGGCTTGCAACTTGTATCGGCACAAACGAAAACCCCGGCGCGAAGCCGGGGTTTCTTTATCTGCGACAGAGTTACCGATCAAGCGTTGCCGCCGTCTTCAGTCACCGCCTTCATCGACAGGCGAATGCGGCCCTGCTTGTCGACTTCGAGTACCTTGACCTTGACGATGTCGCCTTCCTTGAGCTTGTCGGAGACTTTCTCCACGCGCTCGTTGGAAATCTGCGAAACGTGGACGAGACCGTCCTTGCCCGGCAGGATGGTGACGAACGCGCCGAAGTCCATCAGCTTGGCGACCTTGCCCTCGTAGATGCGGCCCGGCTCGACGTCGGAGACGATCTGCTCGATGCGCGCCTTGGCCGCATCGGCCGCCTCGCGATTGACCGAGGCGATGACGATCGTGCCGTCGTCGTTGATGTCGATCGTCGCACCGGTTTCTTCGGTGATCGAACGGATCGTGGTGCCGCCCTTGCCGATCACTTCGCGGATCTTGTCCGGGTGGATTTTCATCGTCATCAGGCGCGGGGCGAATTCGCTCATTTCGTTGCGCGAGGTGGTGATGACCTTGCCCATTTCGCCGAGGATATGCAGGCGGCCCTGCTTGGCCTGCGCCAATGCCACCTTCATGATTTCCTCGGTGATGCCGTCGATCTTGATGTCCATCTGCAGGGCGCTGATGCCCTCGGACGAACCGGCCACCTTGAAATCCATGTCGCCGAGATGATCTTCGTCGCCGAGAATGTCGGACAACACGACGAACGCATTGCCTTCCTTGACCAAACCCATCGCGATGCCCGCAACCGGCGCCTTCAACGGCACGCCCGCATCCATCATCGCCAACGAAGAGCCGCACACCGAGGCCATCGACGAGGAACCGTTCGACTCGGTGATTTCCGAGACCACGCGCACCACGTAGGGGAAGGCTTCCATCGTCGGCTTGACCGCCTGCACGCCGCGCTTGGCAAGGCGACCGTGACCGATTTCGCGGCGCTTGGGTGCGCCGAAACGGCCGCATTCGCCGACCGAGAATGGCGGAAAGTTATAGTGGAACAGGAACGGATCTTTCGATTCGCCTTCCGGCGCATCGATGATCTGCGCATCGCGCGCGGTGCCGAGCGTGACCGTGACCAGCGCCTGCGTCTCGCCGCGCGTGAACAGCGCCGAACCGTGCGTGCGCGGCAGCACGCCCACGCGCACCGCGATGGGGCGGATGTCGTCGAGCTTGCGCCCGTCGATGCGCACTTTCGTATCGAGCACGCTGTCGCGCATGGTGCGGTATTCGAGTTCGCCGAACTCCTTGGCAACTTCGGCGTTGGCCCAGCCATTGGCTTCGACCTGGCCCTTGAGCTGCTCCAGCACGTCGGCCTTGATCGCGATGATCGCATCGCGACGCTGCAATTTGTCGCGAATCTGGAACGCCTGCGCAAGCTTGTCGCCAACGACGCCCTTGAGCGCGCCGATCAGCGCCTCGTTCTTGGCCGGAGCCGCCCACGTCGACGGCTTGGTGCCGGCTTCGACGGTCAACTCGTTGATCGCGTTGATCACCTTCTGCAATTCGCGATGTCCGAACGTGACCGCGCCGAGCATGACTTCTTCGCTGAGCAGCTTGGCTTCGGATTCGACCATCAGTACCGCGTTCGCGGTACCGGCGACCACCAGTTCGAGGTCGGAAGACTTCAACTCGGTCGCGGTCGGATTGAGGATATAAGCGCCATTCGCGTAACCGACCTTGGCCGCACCGATCGGGCCCTTGAACGGGATACCGGCCAGCGACAGCGCGGCCGAGGCGCCGATCATCGCAACGATGTCGCCATCGACTTCAGGGTTCAGCGACACCACCTGCGCGATGACCTGGACTTCGTTTTTGTACTCTTCCGGGAACAGCGGACGTACCGGACGATCGATCAAACGCGAGGTCAGCGTCTCTTTCTCGGTCGGTCGACCCTCGCGCTTGAAGAAGCCGCCCGGAATGCGGCCGGCGGAATAGAACTTCTCGACGTAGTCGACGGTGAGCGGGAAAAAATCCTGCCCTTCCTTCGCCTTCGTGGCCGCGACGGCGGTCACCAGCACGACGGTGCCATCCATCGACACCATCACCGCACCGGATGCCTGGCGAGCGATTTCGCCCGTCTCCAACATCACCGTGTGCTTGCCGTACTGGAACGATTTGGTAATTTTTGCCACGTTGAATTCCTTGAATCGTAGTGAGGCGCTTCACGCCCCTTTTGCTCGTCATGACTCGCTGCATTTCCGGATTGCCCCTCGGGCGGCTCGCTACGCGAACGTCCGCGTCGGCATCCTGCCTGCGCAATCCCGAGAAAGCGGAGGTACAGCTTGAATTTTCGAGCGTTCCAAAACAAATCATCCCGGCATGCGCCGGGATGACGGGTGGTATCGATTAGCGGCGCAGACCCAGGCGCTCGATCAGCTTCTTGTAGCGCTCGACGTCAGACTTCTTGACGTAGGCCAACAGACTGCGACGCTGGTTGACCATCTTGAGCAGGCCACGGCGCGAATGGTGATCCTTGTCGTGCTCGGCGAAGTGCTTGGACAGGTGTTCGATGCGCGCGGAAAGCAGCGCAACCTGCACTTCGGGCGAACCGGTATCGTTCGGTGCATGGCCGTAGTCGGCGATGATCTTGCTGGTTTGTTCGACAGTGAGA
>JAFEFR010000035.1 GCA_018240485.1 Pseudomonadota bacterium | reverse complement strand
CCGGCTTCAGTGCCGCCGCCGTTCGTGCCAACGTCTCGACACGCTTCCAGTCGCCGGCCTTGATTGCATCGACCGGCGTCAACCAGGTTCCGCCAACGCAGACGACATTGGGGCTCGCCAGAAAACCTGGTGCGGTATTTTCACGAATGCCGCCGGTAGGGCAGAAGCGGATGTTCGGCAGCGGGGAAGCCCAAGCCTTGAGCAAATCGATACCCCCTGCGGCGACGGCAGGAAAGAATTTCAGAAAGCGATAGCCGCGCTCGAGCAAGTGCATGGCTTCGCTTGCCGTGGCCGCGGCAGGCAGCCACGGCAGTACGCTCGCTTCGGCCGCATCGAGCAAATTGCGAGTCGCGCCAGGCGACACGGCGAAGCGCGCGCCAGCGCGTTCCGAGGCCTTCAGATCGCTCGGAGTCAGCACGGTGCCCGAACCAACCACTGCGCCTTCGACTTCACTTGCGATTGCGCGGATCGCATCGAGCGCGACCGGCGTGCGCAAGGTGATTTCGATTGCGGGAATGCCGCCCGCAACGAGCGCCTTGGCCATCGGTACGGCGGCAGCGAGATCGTCGATCACAACCACGGCAACGACCGGCGCCGCACGCAGAGTGGCTTCGACGTCAGATTGCTTTTTATCGATCGCAGAGGTCATCGAATAGCTCCGGTGTATTTCGCTGGGGTATGCCGGTTGGCCGTACCCGCGAATGCAGGAATGAAGGAATGGGTCAGAAAAACACGCAGGCGCCGGCATCTGCCGCGCCGACGTTGTTGCGGAACAGCGCAAACAATTCGCGTCCCATGCCCGATCCATGCGTCGCGCTGCGATGGTTCGTTCCCGGCTCGCGTGCAGCGAACTCGACCGCGTCCGCCTTCACGTCGAGCGTGCCCGCATTTGCATCGAGGCGCACGATATCGCCGTCGCGAATTTTCGCGATGGCGCCGCTGGCCGCCGCTTCGGGCGTGAGATGGATTGCGGCAGGTACTTTCCCAGATGCGCCCGACATGCGGCCGTCGGTAACCAGGGCCACTTTGTGGCCGCGATCTTGCAACACGCCGAGCAGGGGCGTCAGTTTGTGTAATTCGGG
>JAFEFR010000359.1 GCA_018240485.1 Pseudomonadota bacterium | reverse complement strand
GGTGCCGCTTGTCCGAATCGAACGGACGACCTACCGCTTACAAGGCGGTTGCTCTACCGACTGAGCTAAAGCGGCGATGGTGTGGCAGCGCACACGAATTGCGGACGCGTGTGCCGGGGCGGCATTTTCGCACGAAATCGGATGTTCAAAAACAATCGATCGGTTGCGCGTGCAGTTCGCTGAGCGCGGCGATGTGGTCGCGCCAATCCAGGGGCTCGTCTCGGGCGTTGGCCGTATCGATCCAGTAGACGGGAACCTCATCGCTGCGCTGGGTCAGTTCCGGCTTGAAGCCAAGCGAGCGGATTTCGTTGAGCCGTTTTTCGGCATTGCCCTGTTCGCGGAACAGGCCGAGCGAAATCGCATTCGGCTGGGCGCCGGCGGTAACGACGTAGTAATCGCTGATGCCCTTGCTCGACAATTGGCGCGCGAGATCGAGGGCGCGTTCGCGGCTGGCGGGTGCCGGCAGGTAAACCCAATAGCCGCGCACTTCGGTGACATGCGTTTCGCGAAACTGGATGCGGGCCACAAACGGCGTCAATGCTTTCATCGCCGCGCGCACATCGGCTTGCGTGGTGAAGGCGCCGATCGACAAACAGGTTTCGGTTTTCGGATCGATGTCGGGTTTGGGCGGCATCGATGGCGTCGCGGCATCGGGCGTGCCGCGATCGGTCTCGCTGAGCAGAACGAGTTTGGCTACCCCGGGATCGGTAACCGGCACCGGAGCCACCGGCGCGCGCGGCGCAAAATAGAGCCAGCAGGCAGCGCCGATGTCGAGTGCGAGCAGAATCAGAAATAGGACGCGGACGAACATCCGGGCGAGGCCGACTTGCAGAAAGTAATTGTCGATTCTAGCAGCCGGATGCGCTCGTCACTTTCCTCCGGCATCGGCGAAATGCGCGAGGCCGCGCAAGACGAGATCGACCTCGTAGCGATGGTCGAGTTCGAGCAACGCCGCCAGGCGTTTGCCACCGCCGCCGGAGAGCGTCAACGTCGGCACGCAGCCGATGGCCTCCTGCGCGCGGCGCGCGAAGCGTTCGACCAGCGCCACCGCGGCGAGCCAGGTGCCCGATTCCACTGCCGCCGCCGTGCTGTCGGCGAAGTCGGCGATCGGCGCGGGCGCCAGTTCGCCAAGGCGTGCGGTGCGTTCGAGCAGGGCGCGACGCATCAGTGCGGGCGCCGGCGCGATCAATCCACCGAGGTGGCGACCGTCGGCATCCACCGCATCCAGCGCCAGCGCGGTGCCGCAATTGGCGACGACGGCGGCGCCGCCCGCTTCGTGATACGCCGCGATGAGGCCGAGGAAACGGTCGATGCCCAGTCGCGCCGGCGCCGAATATGCATTGCGCACGCCGCAGGCCATGGCCGGGCTGCGCGCGTAGCGCACGGGTGCGGCAAAGCGGGCGCGCAACGATTGCACGAGCGTCTGCTCGAGCGAACTCGCGGCGACGGAGGCGATCCAGATCGATTCGATCTCGGGCAGGTCGCGCCACAGCGAAGAAAAATCCGCATCGGCAGCGACGTGGGGTGCGTGCTCGTTTTCGCGAACATGCGTCAGCGTGGCGCCGCGTTGCAACCGCATGCCATCCCATAGGGCGCACTTGAGGCGAGTGTTGCCAAGGTCGATCAGCAGTTTCATTCGTTGTGGATTGAGCGAAATCGAAGAGTCATGCGGCACGCACGGACACGTCCGCGCTGTCGTAATGCGTCGTCGCCTTGCCGTGTCGGACGATCAGCGCGCCGCGCGCATCGACGCCGCAGGCAACGCCTTCCTGCACCGCCTTCGCGGCCAGCACGCGCACGTCGCGACCGGACAGCGCATCGTAACGCGCGAAAGTGTCGACGAACGCGGCGAAACCTTGCGCCTCGAAGCGATCGATCGCCTCGATGAGACGCGCGATCAATCGCGCCGCAAGTCGATTGCGCGAGGGCATCTCGCCACCGAGACTGGCCACATCGATCGCGGGTTGATCGATTTGCGCGCGCGTTTCCTGCGGGAGCCGCAGATTGATGCCAATGCCGATCACGGCATGGCAAGGGCCGAGGAATTCGCCACCGAGTTCGACCAGAATGCCGGCGAGCTTGCGGCCATCGACGAGCACGTCGTTCGGCCACTTGAGGCCGATGCCGGCAACGCCGCAGTCGCCCAGCGCTTCGACGACGGCAATGCCGACGACGAGGCTCAATCCGGACATCGCGGCCATGCCTGCCTCGAAACGACGCAGCAAGGAGAGATACACATTGCCACCGAGTGGCGATTGCCAGACACGGCCGCGTCGGCCGCGACCGGCATTTTGTCTTTCGGCAAGACAGACTTCGACGCCCTTGGCGGACGTCGCACGCCGTTGCAATTCGCTGCTGGTCGAATCGATTTGCCAATGCGTTGCGAGCCCGCTCAGACGCTTGCGCGTTGCGCCGTCCAGCGCACTGCGAATGCGATCCGCATCGAGCATTTCCAACGGCCAGGCGAGTCGATAGCCGCGTCCGCCGAGGGCCTCGATGGGTGCGCCGAGTGCGCGCAGATGCTCGATCTGTTTCCACACGGCGGCGCGCGTCACGCCGAGCCTGTGTGCAAGTTCGGCACCCGACACCGCGTGATCAGCGGACAACGTGGCGAGCAAGGCGGCGGGTTCAATGGCCATCGCACACTCAGTCGCGGCAACGCGCGGCACATGCGCTGGCGCGCAGGAACAGGTTGACTGGCTTCAAGGTCATGCCACCGCGCACTTTGCCACGGTGTCAAGCGTGCGCGTGGTGACGGCTTTGCCGAACGTCTTTTCGATCAAGGTCATGAACACCGGGCCGCGCTCGTTCGCCACGTAGGCCGTGAACGCTTCGCGCCCCTTCAGCGCAAGAATTCGCGCACCATCGTGCTCTATCGGAAGTCGCGCTGTTGGCCGGTGCGGCTCGCCGAGAAAGGTCACCACACGCTTGGCGTTGGCGGCAATACGAAAACCGGCAAATGGGTCGGCATCGAGCAGCGCACGCAGATGGGCGCTGCTGCGCAGCACGACGGGAAAGCTGCGGGCGAGATACCGGGTCATGCCGCCAGTGATGGCGGCAATCAACGTCGCTTCGGATTGTTGCGGGCCGTCGAAGACGACATTGCCGCTGGACAGCACCGTTTTCACATCGCCAAAACCGATGGCCTCAAAGCATGCCTTGAGTTCGGGCATCTTCGCATTCATGGGACTGACGCCGCGCAGGAAGGCGACATAGCGTGGCATGGGTGCTCCGGTAGTGGGGGAGAAAAACGAACGAACGTGGCGAAACGCTCACTGCCCCGCCGGCGGCTCCCATAGCTCGATTTTGTTTCCTTCCGGATCCAACACCCAGCCGAATTTGCCATATTCGGAAATTTCCGGTTCGCCCACGAGTTGACAGCCTTCGCGTTTGAGCGCATCGAGCAGGGCGAGGAGATCGTCCACCCGGAAATTCACCATGAAACGCGCATTGCCAGGGTCCATCTTGTTCGAGCTTTCGGCAAACGGTGTCCACAACGTCATGCCCGCCGGGCTGTTGGCACCGCCCCACGCGAAAACCGCCCCCCCCCATGGGGAGACATCCAAACCCAGGTGGTCGCGATACCACGCATTCAAGGCCTTGGGGTCCTTCGCCTTGAAGAAGATTCCGCCGATTCCCGTCACGCGTTTCATGGCACTCTCCAACCGACCTGCGCCGGATGATAGTGCATCGCGGCGCGTGCCCGAGTGGCGCCGCGTCGATGCGCTGCGCGCACATTTGCGTGATCGCGGTCTGTCCGGGTGTCCGCAGCGGACACTCGTGCCGCAGCCTATTTTTGCGTAATGCCATTGATTGAAAAAGAAATTTTACAATGGCACGGTTGCTGCTTTGATTTTTGCCAAGACACTGGCGCAGCCTGGGCAGGCATGCGACCATCCCGATCCTCACGCGCGCGGAACCTTGGTGATTCCATGTCCACACGTCTCATCGCTCACGTTACTTTGTCAGTCTTGGCTGCCGTAGTCGGCTTGTATTCCGCGCCGGCGTTGTCCTGCAATGCCGATGGCATCGGTTCGTCCGCGCAGCGAACGGTGGCTGCCGCCACCGTGCAGCCGACAGCGCCGACAACGCGCAAAACACCCGTCGACAAACCCGTCGTCGCCGTGGCGGCACCGACCGTGACGGCCGGCGCCGCCACAGCCAATGACGATGCCGGCAGCAGTCTCGGCGAGAGTATTGGGGTGGGCACGCATCGGCGCGGCCTGCGCTGGCAATCGTTCCTGCCGGGCGTCATCAAGTAGGCGCGAGTAGTACGTCGCGTGCGTCACGGCGGCGATCACAGCGTCGGAATGTCGAACTCGGCGGCGAGTGTGGAAAGCCAGCGATCGCTCGCCGCACTGCCGCGCGCGTGCACCGATTCGATTGCGTAGCCGATAAGCCATTCGCGCAGGCGCATTTCCACGCGTGCGAGGGCGTCGGCATCATTGCCCAAGGTCACGTTGTCCTCGGCGTGAAACGTCGCGCCCTCGAGCCGATACAGGCC
>JAFEFR010000358.1 GCA_018240485.1 Pseudomonadota bacterium | reverse complement strand
CGATCGCCAGCGAATTCCACGATACGATTCTCGTGCTCGGCTTCTACGCCCTGACCCAACACGAATTCGATGTCACCGTGCTCGCATCCGTGCTCGCCGTGGTCGGTTACTCGATCAACGACAAAGTCGTCGTGTTCGATCGCGTGCGCGAACTGTTTCGTTCCGCACGTCGCGCGGAACCGGTCGAAATTCTCAACAAATCGATCAACAGCACCCTGTCGCGGACTATCATCACGTCGTTGTTTACCGGCATCACGATGATTGCCTTGTACCTGCTCGGAGGCTCTGCCGTGCATGGCTTCGCTCTGACCATGATCATCGGCATCGTAATCGGCACGTTGTCGTCGATCTTCTTCGCCAGCCCCATTCTGTATTGGCTCGGCGTGTCGAAGAAAGACCTGATGCCGACCGCGCGCGACAATTCCGAACTGATGCGCCGCCCGTAATCGCAGCGTCGCTTCTATGCTCGACGCGATCGGCCATTTCCTCGATGCCATCGCGTTCAGCGCATTCTCCGCGCCGGTGTCGAATGCCGAACTGATCGGCTTCGTCGCCGGCGCAGGCTGCGTCTGGCTGGCCGCCCGCCAGAACCCGCTCAATTTTCCGCTCGCGTTGCTCAACGCGCTCACCTTCGGCCTGCTTTTCGTCGACAAGAAACTCTATGGCGACGCCGGATTGCAGGCGATGTTCTTCGCCCTCAACCTGCATGGCTGGTGGCGCTGGTGGCGTGGCGACGGCGAACATCATCCCTTGCTCGTCTCGCGGCTGTCGACGCGAGGCTGGATCGTGGTCGGTGCCGCGTTGGTCGTCTGCGTGCCGGCACTGCGTCAAGCCTTGATCGCCATCAGCGGCGCCGCACCGTTTCTGGATGCCCTCATCACCACGTTGTCGGTCATCGCCCAAGTGCTGCTCAATCGCAAGATTCTCGGAAATTGGTGGCTCTGGATCGTCGTCGACCTGATTTCGATTCCGCTCTATGTCAGCAAGACGCTCTATCTCACCGCCCTGCTCTACGCGGTCTTTCTGCTGATGTGCGTCGGCGCGTTGAGTGCGTGGCGGCATTCGCTGCGTCACACCGAGCCGGTGCAGCCGAGTGGCCGCCCGTCTTGAGACGGATTCGGAAGTCCAAACGATCGCGCGCAAGGCGCCCCGACGCCATCATCACGGCGCCGGATTTTCCGCCTCGATGAAGCGCCAAAAGGCTTTACCCGCCTCGCAATGCGTAGAACTCGGCGACGAAATCCGTCAGTCGCCGCGCGGCGATCGCTTCGCGCAGCGCACGCATCAAGTCCTGGTAATAATGCAGGTTGTGGATCGTCGCCAGCATCGGCCCGAGCATTTCACCGCATTTGTCGAGATGGCGCAGGTACGCACGCGAAAAACCGTTCGCGCAGGTGTAGCATGCGCACGCTTCGTCGAGCGGGCGCGTATCGTGCGCGAATTGCGCGTTGCGGATGCGCAGTACGCCGGTACGCGTGAAAATATGCGCGTTGCGTGCGTTGCGCGTCGGCATCACGCAGTCGAACATGTCGATGCCGCGCGTAACCGCTTCGACGATGTCCTCGGGTCGCCCCACGCCCATCAGATAGCGCGGCTTATCGATCGGCAGCAATGGCACGGTATCTTCCAGCGTCCGATTGCGCTCGGCTTCCGGCTCGCCCACGGCAAGGCCGCCGACCGCATAGCCATCGAAACCGATTTGTAGCAGCCCTTCCGCCGATATTTTCCGTAATGTCGGATACGTGCCGCCCTGAACGATGCCGAACAGTGCATTCGGGTTGTGCAGATCATCGAACGCCCGCCGCGAACGCGCGGCCCAGCGCAAACTCAACGCCATCGACTCGCGCGCCTGTTTTTCCGTCGCAGGATAAGGCGTGCACTCATCGAAAATCATCGCGATGTCCGAATCGAGCGTCTTCTGGATACGCATCGATTCCTCCGGCGAGAGGAACACCTGCGAGCCGTCCACGGGAGAGGCGAAGCGCACGCCTTCCTCGGTGATCTTGCGCCGCTCGGCAAGCGAGAACACCTGAAAACCGCCCGAGTCGGTCAGAATCGGCTTGTTCCAGCCGATGAATCGGTGCAGTCCGCCGAAGCGCTCGATGACGTCGAGGCCGGGGCGCAGAAAAAGATGAAACGTGTTGCCGAGAATGATTTCCGCGCCAATATCGAGAATCGAACGCGGCGTCATGCCTTTGACCGAACCGTAGGTTCCTACCGGCATGAATGCCGGCGTTTCGATGGTGCCGCGCGTGAAGCTCAAACGCCCCCGCCGCGCGGCGCCATCCCCGCCAAGAACCTCAAACCGCATGTCGAATCCCTGCCTCGTGCCCAGCGCGGGAGTGTAAATCATTGCCGTCAAATGCTCGCGGTGCCGCATGGCCTGCTACCGACGACTGACGCATAATCGACGCTGGCGCAATAGCGATTCGGCATTCATCGAACACGCACGATCGCCCGATTGCGACCGCCGCCCATGGCCCGTGGCGCTTGCAAAGCACGAATCACAACCCACCTCCCAATATTCCCACAACGATTTCCGCCCATGACCGACGCCGCTTTCGTATTCGACGCCACCGAACAGACCTTCGATACCGAGGTCATGCAGGCCTCCCTGTCCACGCCTGTGCTCGTCGACTTTTGGGCGACATGGTGCGCGCCATGCAAAGCCCTTGGCCCCATCCTCGAAAAAGTGGTGGCAAGTTACACCGGCAAACTCAAGCTCGCCAAGGTCGATACCGACAAGGAAATGCAGCTCGCCGGCGCGTTCGGCATCCGCAGCCTGCCCACCGTCGTTCTGGTCAAGGATGGCCAAATGGTCGACGGCTTCATGGGTGCGTTGCCCGAAGCGGATGTGCGCGCTTTTGTCGAAAAGCATCTCGGCAAATCCGCGGCAGCCGATGCCATCGAGGCGAAAGCCGACAGCGCAACCGCGCTCGAAACGCCGCAGCAGACGATCGCTCGCCTGCGCGAGGAAATCGCCGCGAACGCGGACAAGCCCGAACTCCAGCTCGATCTCGCCCTGGCGCTCGTGCGCGCGGGCGACGCGGATGCGGCGCAGGCGCAACTCGACGCGCTGCCGCCGAATCTGGCCAGCGACGCAAAGGCCAAACGCGCAAGCGCTCAGCTCGATCTGTCGCGCGCACTGACCGGCGCGCCCGATCCGGCCGCCCTGCGTGCGCGGCTCCAGCACGATGCCGCCGATCACACTGCGCGCGACCTCCTCGGCGTCCATCTGCTGCTTGGCGATGAGCCCGCGCAGGGCCTCGACGAGTTTCTCATTCTGCTGCGCACGGCAAGGGACTGGAACGAAGGGCGGGCAAAGAAACGCCTTATCGCCGCGTTCAATCTGCTCGACGACGACGAAATCGTCGGCACGTATCGACGCAAGATGTCCTCGCTGCTGTTCTAGCGTTCGCTCCGACCCGGATTCGACGCCGCGCATCTGCCGCGTCGACCATCGTGTCGCTCACGACCCGCCGTGGCCCGCCCCGTCGGCGCGCTCGTCATACCTGACTTTGCAACGGCATCTTGCCTTTCTGCTGCGCTGCACTATAGTCGGACGGAAAGCGGCATTTTTCCGGAGAGCAAGCGATGAGCCAGCCCCACGCGCAAGGCCTGTACGACCCTCGCCATGAGCACGACGCCTGCGGCGTGGGTTTCGTGGCGCACATCAAGGGACGGAAGAGTCATGCCATCCTCGATCAGGGCTTGGCGATCCTGAAAAACCTCGATCATCGCGGCGCGGTGGGCGCCGACCCGTTGATGGGCGACGGCGCCGGTATCCTGATCCAGATTCCCGACGCGCTGTACCGCGAGGAGTTGGCGCTGCTGGGCGTGAACCTGCCGCCGCCCGGCGAATACGGCGTGGGCATGATCTTTCCTGCCCAAGGAAGAGGCCTCGCGGCTGGCCTGCGAGCAGGAACTGGAGCGCAAAGTACGCGCCGAAGGCCAGGTCGTGCTCGGCTGGCGCGATGTGCCGGTGGATGGCGACATGCCGATGTCACCGGCGGTGAAGGCGCGCGAGCCGGTGATCCGGCAGATCTTTATCGGCCGCGGCCCCGACGTGATGGTGCCCGACGCGCTGGAGCGCAAGCTCTACGTGATCCGCAAGACCGCCAGCCATGCCATCCGCGCACTGAAGTTCAAGCACGGCACCGAATACTTCGTGCCCTCGATGTCCACTCGCACCGTGGTCTACAAGGGCTTGCTGCTGGCGCATCAGGTTGGCCAGTATTACAAGGATCTCGCCGATCCGCGTACGGTGTCGGCGCTGGCGCTGGTGCATCAGCGATTTTCCACCAACACTTTCCCCGCATGGGAGCTGGCGCATCCCTATCGCATGGTCGCGCACAACGGCGAGATCAACACGGTGAAGGGCAACGTCAACTGGTTGAACGCGCGCACCGGCGCCATCGCCTCGCCGGTGCTGGGCGCCGACTTGCCCAAGTTGTGGCCGCTGATTTATCCCGGCCAGAGCGATACGGCCTCGTTCGACAACTGCCTTGAGCTTTTGACCATGGCCGGCTACCCGCTGGCGCACGCGATGATGATGATGATTCCGGAGGCGTGGGAGAAACACACGCTGATGGACGCCGATCAGCGCGCTTTCTACGAATATCACGCGGCGATGATGGAGCCGTGGGATGGCCCAGCCGCCATCGCCTTCACCGACGGTCGCCAGGTCGGCGCCACGCTGGATCGCAACGGTCTGCGCCCTGCGCGCTATCTGGTCACCGACGATGATCTGGTCATTCTCGCCTCCGAGGCCGGCGTGCTGCCGGTGCCCGAGGCCAGCATCGTGAAGAAATGGCGGCTGCAGCCGGGCAAGATGTTGCTGATCGACATGGAAGCCGGTCGCATCATCGATGATCGCGAACTGAAAGACCGCCTCGCCCACGCACAGCCCTACAAGCAATGGATCGAGCGCATCCGCATCAAGCTCGACGATCTGCCGGACGCGCCACCCGAAGCGCGCAGCGACACCGACCTGCTCGATCGCCAGCAAGCCTTCGGCTACACCCAGGAAGATCTGAAATTCCAACTGCTGCCGATGGCGCAAACCGGCGAAGAAGGCATTGGCTCGATGGGCAACGATGCGCCGCTGGCCGTGTTGTCGAATCAGGCCAAGCCGCTGTACAACTATTTCCGCCAGGTTTTCGCCCAGGTCACCAACCCGTCGATCGATCCGATCCGCGAACAGATGGTGATGTCGCTGGTGTCCTTCATCGGGCCCAAACCCAATTTGCTCGACATCAACCACACCAACCCGCCGTTGCGCCTGGAAGTGCAACAGCCGGTGCTGGGGTTTGCGGACATGGCGAAGATCCGCAAGATCGGTCGCTATTCCAAAGGCAAGTTCCGTAGCCACGAACTGGATATCACCTACCCTGCGCATTGGGGCAAGGCCGGCATCGAGGCGCGGTTGGCCTCGCTATGCGCGCAAGCGGTGGATGCCATCGGCCAAGGGCACAACATTCTCGTCGTGTCGGATCGCAATGCCAATCGCGAGCGGGTGGCGATCCCCGCCCTGCTCGCCACTTCGGCCGTGCATCAGCATCTGGTCGAAAAAGGTTTGCGTACCAGCACAGGCCTCGTCGTCGAAACGGGTTCGGCACGCGAGGTGCACCACTTCGCCCTGCTCGCGGGCTACGGCGCAGAAGCGGTGCATCCGTATCTTGCGATGGAGACGCTGGCCGCGCACCATGCCAAGGCGCCCGGCGGCGTCACCGTCGAGAAGGCCATCGCCAACTACATCAAGGCGATCGACAAGGGTTTGCAAAAGGTGATGTCCAAGATGGGCATCAGCACGTACAT
>JAFEFR010000357.1 GCA_018240485.1 Pseudomonadota bacterium | reverse complement strand
GTGTGCGCATCCGCGCGATGGGCGGCCATCTGGCCAGAATCTGCGCCCGCGAGCGTCCGCCCGCATGGCTACGGGTACACGATGAAACAAAGGGGTGGTAAGTAGGAATAGCAGCGATTTACCGCCTGCGCGCGGGCACAAAAAACCCCGCGCGGGGCGGGGTGTGGGCGGTTTGTTGCGGGTTTTCGCTCAGGTATTGCGCCGGGCTTCCTCGGCGCGGCGGCTCAACACGGCGCTGGTTAGAACTTCGTCGTCCACGCGCGCCTGAAAGCGGCGAGCCCATTCCTGTTCCTCGGGCGACAGGTCTTCGAAGCGCACGGGATTGGCGTCAAGCTCGGCGCGAAGAGCATCGGCTTCTTCTGTGCCTTTGATCATATGCGCACGCCATTCTTCCAGCGTCATTTTGAACAGCGCCGCGTACTCGCGCTGCTTCTCGATGGGATGATCCAAAACGCTCTCATTGACGTTCATGGCAATTCTTCCAACTCAATCTCGATATATTGGCCCATATCTACGCGAGTCTTCACGTAGAACCTTCGCGGCGCTCCGAACAACACTTCCTGTTCATGCCTTGAATACGCCGACCATGGCGAAATATCCCGCCCGGTCAGCCCGCGAATGACAAACCGATGCGGGCGCTCGGCGAATACGTCCTTCGCCCCGCGCGTCGCGCTGGTGAAGGCGTCCTCGGTCACGATTTTGCCCGGTACGTACTTCGCCAACACATCCGCGGGCAATGTTGCCCGCCGTACCACAGTGCCAGTATACGCCGGCAGCTTGGCCAGTGCGGAATTCAACACATCCATGGCCAGCGTGGCACGCCCCGCCCTACCCTCGCGCAATGCCGCATTCATGGCGTGATAGCCGTCCTCGGTGTAATGGCGCAGCGCGATCATCTCCGGCTCGGTCAATCCGTATACGTGCCCCGCTTCGCGCATGGCCTGGGTCAGCCCGTCCGCCAAACGGCGATACTTCTCCGCGCCCGCCCATGTCATGACCTTTGCCTCCGGGCCGGCCTTGGCCGTCAACTCCGCCACGCTCAGCGTTTCCCCGCCGCGCCCGAGCAAGCCGCGCGCATCGATCGCGCCGGATCGCCACAGGGCCGCACGGGTGGGCCCGAGTAGCTCGTCCTGCACATTCTCGGGCTGGCGTTTGAGCCACGCATCCAGCGATTCGGTGTACGGGTCTTGGCCGTCGCCCGGCGGCGCGAAGTCCGGCGACATGGGTACGAGGATCGAGCGGCAATTCCAGTGACGCGGTGGCGGTTGATCGATCGGGATATCGTGCCCGACCGGCTGAAAATCCAACGTGTACAGCTTGCCCGCACGCACGGCGCAACCGATGGTGGTGCGGTGGTCGAGGATCGATTCGCGAGCCTTGGGCGTGCGATGATAGGCACTGCCATTCGCCCACCCTGCCCGCCATGCGATGACGCAGGTTTGCGCCCTTCCTTGCCGAGAGATCATCATGAACACCGTACCCCAGGGCAACACCAGCGTCAGCGCGATCATGAGCCTGATTTTCGGCATTCTGAGCTGGCTCGGCCTGACCTTCCTCGGCGCGATCATCGCCATCGTTTGCGGACACGTTGCACGCAGCGAAATTCGACGCGCGCCCGTCGGCACGATTCAAGGCGATGGCATGGCGCTCGCCGGCCTGATTCTCGGCTATCTTCATCTGACCCTGTTCGTCATGGCAGCGGCGTTGGCATTGACCATGTTCGGCGGCTTTGCCTGGCTCGGCGCGCACTGGAGCTGATGCCGACGCGACGGCCATTTGTGCGCAAGGATTGAACCCGCGCGCACGCGCCTCTATCGTGAGCCCCGACCGCGGCAATCGCCGCATCCGAACGTTGCTACTGCCTTGTATACCTTTGCCCGCCCCTTCCTGTTCTGTCTGGATGCCGAACGCGCACACGATCTCGCGCTGACGTCGATCGATGCCGCTTATCGCGCCGGCCTCAATCCGCTGCTCGCTCTCAAACCGGCGCCGCTGCCGCGGCGCGTTTTCGGCATCGATTTCCCGAATCCGGTCGGCCTCGCCGCCGGATTGGACAAAAACGGCGCGCATGTCGACGCGCTCGCCGCGCTCGGTTTCGGCTTCATCGAAGTCGGCACCACCACGCCACGCGCGCAGCCCGGCAACCCGAAGCCGCGCATGTTTCGCCTGCCGGAACACGAAGCGGTGATCAATCGCCTCGGTTTCAACAACGGCGGGGTGGATGCGCTCGTGCGCAACGTCGAGCGCGCGAAATTCAATGGCGTGCTCGGCATCAACATCGGCAAGAACAAGGACACGCCGAACGAACGCGCCACCGAGGATTACCTGTACTGCCTGGATCGCGTCTATGCGCGCGCGAGCTATGTCGCCGTGAACATTTCTTCGCCGAACACGCAAGGCCTGCGCGATTTGCAAGAGGAAGAAACGCTCGGACGCTTTCTTGGCGCCTTGCGCGAGCGACAGGAAAAACTCGCCACGCAACACGGTGCGCGCAAACCGATGTTGCTCAAGATCGCGCCCGATCTGAGCGAGGCCGAACAGGACGGCATCGCCGCCGTGCTGCTCGCAACCAAGGTCGATGGCGTAATCTGCACCAACACCACGCTCGACCGCACCGCCATTGCCGGCCACCGCCATGCTGGCGAAAGCGGCGGCCTGTCCGGCAAACCGCTGAGGGCCAAGGCCACTGCCGTGCTGCGCGGAATGGCGCAGCGACTCGACGGCAAGGTGCCGCTCATCGGTGTCGGCGGTATCACGCGGGGGGCCGATGCGGCGGAAAAAATCGCCGCGGGCGCCAGCCTCGTGCAGTTCTATTCGGGCATGATTTACCGTGGGCCGGTTTTGATCGGCGAATGCGTCGAAGCGATTCGCGCCCAAGGTGCGGCGACATGAACGATCCGCACAAAAACCCGCCCTCGCCCCCCGCTCCGCAACAAGCCGGCGACGCCTGGGAAAATTGGCGCGGCTGCGGTTACGGCTACACCGTGCATCGCATGGCCTCCCTGCTCGAACGCACCACCTTCCGTGTGCCGACACGGGCCGCGACCCTGATCGACGTGCACGAATTCGACGCCGTGCCGGGCCTGCTCGACGAAGCCGCCCGACAGTCTCTCGACGTGCTCATCCTCGGCGGCGGCAGCAACGTGTTGTTCACGCGTGAATGGCCCGGCGTCGTGCTGGCACTGCGCACGCGGGGTCTCGAAATCCTCGATGCGCGCGCGCCGGGCGACGCGGCGATCGTGCGCGCTGCAGCTGGCGAGGCATGGGACGATTTCGTCCACTGGACGCTGGCCCACGGTCTGTGCGGCCTGGAAAACCTCGCCCTGATTCCCGGCAGCGTGGGGGCCGCGCCGATTCAAAACATTGGCGCCTACGGCGTCGAAGTCGGCGAGTTCGTGCATGCCGTGCAGGCATTCGATCGCCACACCGGTGCGATGATATCCCTCGATCGCACTGCCTGCGGCTTCGGCTATCGCGACTCGTTGTTCAAACGCGAGGCCGGACGCTATCTGATCGCCGCCGTCGATTTCCTGCTGCCGCGCGCCCGAGCGCTCAAACTCGACTACGACGGCGTGCGCGAGGAACTCGCCGCGATGGGCGTGGCTGCGCCCGACGCCCGCGCCGTCGCGCACGCGATCTCGCGCGTGCGCACGCGCAAGCTTCCCGACCCCGTTGCCACGGGCAATGCCGGCAGTTTCTTCAAAAACCC
>JAFEFR010000356.1 GCA_018240485.1 Pseudomonadota bacterium | reverse complement strand
GTGGAGACGAGGATCGTGGTGCCGGCGTCGGCGAGCGCGAACAGCGAATCCCAGAACTCGCGTCGCGACTGCGGATCGACCGCGCTGGTCGGCTCGTCGAGCAGGAGCAGTTCCGGCTTGTGCAACACCGCCGCGGCGAGCGCGAGGCGTTGCTTCTGCCCGCCCGACATGGTGCCGGCGAGCTGGTCGCGCTGCGGGATCAACCAGTAGGTTTGCAGCAATTCGTCGATGCGTTTTCTTGCGTCGCCGCGCGAAAATTCATGCACCGCGGCGACGAAGTCGAGATTCTCGTATACGGTCAAGTCGTCGTAGAGCGAGAACTTCTGCGTCATGTAGCCGATGCGCCGTTTGAGCGCTTCGGCGTCGTGCGGGATCGCGCAACCGAGCACGTCGATGTCGCCGCTGCTCGGCAGCAGCAGGCCGCAGAGCATGCGGATCGTCGTCGACTTGCCCGAACCGTTCGGCCCGAGGAAGCCGTAAACCTGGGCGCGCGCCACGGTGAGATCGACGTGATCGACCGCGACGAGCTGACCGAACTTCTTGGTCAGGCCGCGCGCGACGATGGCGTTGCTGGGATCGACCATGGGCTGCACGCGCTCAACGTTTTTCGCCAACGGTCAACATCGCTGTGCATGGCAACCCCGCAGGCAGATCCCTGGTCTTCTCGGAAGCAGCCAGCGCCAGTTCGGCGCGCCAGGCGAGCCGGCTCGCGTCGTCGCCGGAAAGCGCGTAGTACGGCGTGAACGTCGGCTCGCTCGCGATGCGCAGCGCGGTCGCGGCGAACGCTTGCGCGATGCCATCGATCCGCACCGAGAACTGCGCGCCCTGTTGCAGTCTCGCGCGCATCGTTTCCGGCACGTAGACGCGCGCATACGGTGCGTCGCCGACGAGCAGACTGACGACCGCGGCGCCCTGTGCGGGCCGGTCGCCGAGCTTGTACGGCAGCGCATCGACCCGGCCCGCGCGCGTGGCGCGCACGTCGAGGCGCGACAGCGTCACCCGCAGTTGCGCGAGTTGCGCCTGCGCCTGCGCGAGCGCGGCTTCGCCCTGGCTGATGTCCTCGACGCGCGTGCCGTGCAGCAGCTCGTCGAGATTGGCGCGCGCGGAGTGCGCTTCGGCGTTGGCCTGGCGCAGCGCCGCGTCGGCGTTGTCGAGATCGGCCTGGCTGTTGAGTCCGCGCTTGCGGATTTCGGCCGCACGGTCGCGCGCGAGCTTCGCGTTGACCGCGCCGGCCTGCGCGCGCGCGAGCGCCGCGCGCGAGGCATCGATCGTCTCGGCACGCGCGCCGTGGCGCAATTCGTCGAGCGCCGCGGAAAGGCGCGCCACGTCGGCCTGCGCGGCGTCGACCTGCGCCTGCGTGCGGCGCGGATCGAGGCTCAGCAGCAACTGATCGGCGGCGACGTGGTCGCCCTCCTTGACCAGAATCTGCGTGATCGGCTCGGAGACTTCGGCCGGCAGCGCGATGCGGTCCCATTCGAGCGTGCCGAGCAGCGTGCCGGCGTCGTTGTCGCGCGCGCAGCCGGCGAGGAGCAGGGCGGCGAGCACCGCGAGCAGGCTAGCGCTTCGGTTTCGCATGGATCGGCTCCAGTACGCGGTCGATGACGGTCAGGGTGTGCTTGATCAGCGCTGCGTCAATGCCCTCGCGCAGCAAAGGCTGTTGCGCGGCAAGGGTCCTGGCCAAGGTGCGCGCGCTCCGCGCCTTGCCCGCGGCGACGCCGTCGAACATCGCCGTCGCCATGTCGCGCCACACCGGCAGCGCGGCGAGCGGAAACACGATCAGGCTGATC
Source organism: Pseudomonadota bacterium (assembly GCA_018240485.1). Taxonomy (GTDB): domain Bacteria; phylum Pseudomonadota; class Gammaproteobacteria; order Xanthomonadales; family Rhodanobacteraceae; genus Rudaea. Next base: position 2,946 of record JAFEFR010000356.1, on the reverse strand, counting down.
AGCGACAGGCCAAGCAGCAACGGGTGCAGATCGTCGCGGATTTCGCCGCGACGCTGCGCGGCGCCGATCTGGTACAGCGCCATCGGCGCGATCGTCGCCATGAACTGGCCCTGCATTGGCGCACGCAGCGCGCCGCCGTCGCTGAGCACCTCGCGCGCCATCAGCCGCGGCATCCACGGATTGGCCGCGATGTTGCGCATGTGCGTTTCGAGGAAGCGGCGCAGCGTCGCGCGCGGGCTCGGCAAGGGTTCGCGCAGTGGCGCCACCGACACGGCGATGAATGGCGCGATGCGCTCGTCGAGCAGGGTTTGCACGAGCGTGTCCTTGCTCGCGAAGTAGTAGTGCAGCAGCGCCGGCGTGACCTGCGCTCGGCGCGCGATCTCGCGCAGCGGCGTCGCCGCGATGCCGCGCTCGCCGAACAACGCCACCGCCGCATCGAGCAGGCGTGCGCGCTGGTCGGCGCCGGCCGCGGCGCTCGGCCGGCCGGGGCCACGCGGCGCGGCCGCAGCCGCTTTCGGCGCACGCGGTCGCTTCGCCACCGCCTTGCGCGCGCCGGCCACTGCTGGCGATTTCGCGGGTTTCGTGTTGTGCATGGGAAAAATAATAATTGAATGGTTAATTAATTTCAACCACACATCGATGCCGGCACGCGCGACCGCATCGGCGACGCGCGAGCGCGCTATGCGAGGCGCGCCCTCAGCGAGCCGTCGATGATCGTGTGTGCGCGGCCGCCGACCCAGACCGCTGCGTCGCCGGCGACATGCGCCTCGATGCGCACATCGATCGTCGCGTCGCGGCCGATCTCGCGGCCCTGGCTGACACGGTAGCCGCGCGCGAGCGCACCGCGCGGTTCGCGTTGGGCGATGTAGGCCGCGATCAGGCCGTTGGCCGCGCCCGAGGCCGGGTCCTCGACGATGCCGACGCCGGCGGGAAACGCGCGCACGACCAGCTGATAGCCGTTATCCGCATCCGCAGCACGCGCGAAGGCGTTTTTTTCTTCGCGCGCCGCGGCGCGCGCGAAGCAGCACAGCCCGAGACTGTCGCCCGCGCGCGCGAGCGCGAGGATCGCCGCGTGATCGGGCTGCCACGCACGCAACGCGGCTTCGTCGGCGAACTCGGCCACCCACCAGCGCCGCCCGCCCTCGACGAAGGCCGGTGGCAGCGCGCCGAGACGCGTCTCGCCGAGCACACGGCGCAGCAGCGGCTCGTCGCCGCCTTCGCGCAACACGCGCGCCACGGGCGCCTGGACGTATAGACGTCTGGATGCCCCTTCGCCTTCGATCCGGATCGGCAGCAGGCCCGCGCCGCACTCCTGGATCAGGCCGCCGTCGCGTGCCGCCACGCGGCCGGTTTCGAGCGCGGCATGCGCGCTGCCGATGGTCGGGTGGCCGGCGAACGGGATTTCCTTGCCCGGCGTGAAAATGCGCAGGCGATAGCTCGCGCGCGCGTCGCGTGGCGACAGCACGAACGTCGTCTCGACGAGGTTGGTCCACGCGGCGAAGCGCTGCATGTCGGCGTCGCTCCACGCGTCGGCGCCGAACACCACGCCGAGCGGATTACCCCCACCCGCATGCTCGGCAAACACATCAACTTGCAGATAACGCACATCACTCATCGTTGCGGCGAAACGTCATGGAAGCAATCCGGGAAATCGTAAGGCATGAAAACAAAAGGTGGCGCAGCAATTGTGCCGCACACCGGCAACGTTGCGCAGCGTTGTATGCAGGCGTATTTTGCGCAGCGTCCCGTGGCGTTCATTCTCGCAGCGGGTCTCATCATTGCAGGGGAATTCTCGTGAATCGCATCTTCCGTCAGGCAGGGCAACGCGGTCGTGACCTTGGACAACCCATCGGCGAATCGACGCGGCGCACTCGCGGCGGTGGGCGTGACCTATTCCCGCTTCGGTACCAATCGCTCGTTCTACCCTTTGTCGCGGCATTGACGCTGGTCACCGGCATGCTCATGACCGAAGGATCGCGTGCCACCACAGCGACGGCGCAAGCCACGACCGTTTTCAGTACGGCAACCGTGGGTGCCGACGGCGCCACCGGGACAACCGGCACGAACGGCGCGCCCGGCTCGGGCGCCAATGGCGGAGATGGCGGCACTGGCGGAACCGGCGCCAGCGGCATCGCCGCCAATGCCGGCGATGTCGACACTGTTGCGGCGAGTGGCTCAGTCACGGGTGGGAACGGTGGCGCAGGCGGCGACGGCGGTGCGGGTGGTAGTGGTGGTGCCTCGATTCCCGGGGGTGGCAATGGCGGCAATGGCGGCGGCGGTGGCGCGGGCGGCTCGGGTGTCAGTGGCAGCGGATTCACCTTGACCGTGGCCGGCACGATCGCCGGCGGCAATGGCGTTTCGACCAGCGGCAACGGCGGCGCAGGCGGTAGAGGTGCCGACAGCACGGCGCCTGGTGTGACCGGCGGCAATGGCGGCAATGGCGGCAGCGGCGGCACCACCGGCAACGGCGGCGCAGGCGGCGCGGGGGGCAATGGTGCGTTTGGCGCCGCGGGCATCGCCGGCGTGAATCCCGGCGATGCGGGCAGCGGCGGCCAAACCGGCGGCGGCGGCGGCGGCGGCGGTGCGGGTGGCAACGGTGGGTCGGCCAGCGGCAACGGCGGTGTGGGCGGCACGGGTGGCAACGGCGGCAGCGGCGGCAGCGGTGGCAGCGCCGTTTCGGGTGCGGCCGGAATCGCCGGCATCAACAGCGGCGCGGGTGGCAACGGTGGCAATGGCGGCGCGGGTGGCACGGGAGGAGTCGGCGGCGGTGGCGGACCAGGCGGCAGCGCTCCACACGGCAGCGCGGGCACGCAAGGCGTCGGCGGCAACGGTGGCGGTGGCGGTGATGCGGGCATGCCGGGAAATGGTGGCAGCGGTGCGGCGGGTACGGCAGCGACACCGACCGGCGGCAAGGGCGGCAACGGTGGCAATCCCGGAAACCCCGGT
>JAFEFR010000355.1 GCA_018240485.1 Pseudomonadota bacterium | reverse complement strand
GTCGCGATGGCGCCAGACCGGATTGTGCCAGTCCGGCGCGGTGCGGCTGCGCTCGATGACGACGGCTTCGTCGATCTCCACGCCGAGGCCGGGTTTCGTGAACGGTTTGACCGAACCCTGCTCCATCGCGAACGCGTCCTTGTTGACGACGTAGTCGAGCACCTCGCCGTCGGCGTTGTAGTGGATGCCGATGCTCTGTTCCTGCAGCATGGCGTTCCAGTTGGCGAAATCCACATGCAGGCAGGCGGCGAGCGCGATCGGACCGAGCGGGCAGTGCGGCGCAAGCGCGATGTCGTAGGCTTCGGCCATCGCCGCGATCTTCATGCATTCGCTGATGCCGCCCGCGTGCGAGAGGTCCGGCTGCACGATGGAAATGCCGCCGCGCTCGAACACGTGCTTGAATTCATAGCGCGAGTACATGCGCTCGCCCGCGGCGAGCGGGATCGCGGTGTGCGCGGCGAGGCGCGGATAGTGTTCGGCCTGCTCGGCGAGCACGGGCTCTTCGATAAACAATGGGCGATAGGGTTCCAATTCGCGGATCAGGGTTTTCGCCATCGGCGCGCCGACGCGGCCGTGGAAGTCGAGGCCGAACTCGATCGTGTTGCCGAACGCCGCGCGGATCTCGGCGACCTTGGCAACCGCGGTGTCGATCGCGCGGCTCGAGTCGATCAGCGCCAGTTCCTCGCAGGCATTGAGCTTGAACGTGTCGAAGCCGTGCTCCATGCGCAGACGGATCTGCGCGATGATGTCGGCGGGGCGGTCGCCGCCGACCCAGCAATAGGTTTTCATGCGCTCGCGCACGAGGCCGCCAAGCAGCTGATACACCGGCACGCCGAGCGCCTTGCCCTTGATGTCCCACAGCGCCTGGTCGATGCCCGCGATCGCGCTCATGAACACGGCGCCGCCGCGGTAGAACGCGCCGCGGTACATGGTCTGCCAGTGGTCGTTGATGCGCGCCGGGTCCGTGCCGATCAACTGCGCGCCGATTTCCGCCACCGCTGCCTCGACGCTGCGCGCTCGGCCCTCGACGACGGGTTCGCCCCAGCCGACGAGGCCTTCGTCGGTTTCCATTTTCAGAAACATCCAGCGCGGCGCGACGTGGTAGGTGGTCAGCTTGGTGATTTTCACTCAGGGTTTCATCCGCAAAGATCGAACAAAGGCCTCGGCGCGGCTACGCGTCGCGGTGGAGAGCTGACCCGGCCGGTACAGATCGCTGCCGAGTCCCGCGCCGGAACAGCCCGCGCCGAGGAAATCGTGGAGGTTGTCGGGCGTGACGCCGCCGACCGCGAACAGCGGCATCGTCGCCGGCAACACGGCCTTGAGCGCGCGGATGTAGCCCGCACCGAGATTCGCCGCCGGGAACAGCTTGAGAATCTGCGCGCCGGCCTGGATCGCGGCGAAGGCTTCGCTCGGGGTCATGAAGCCGGCGGCCACGGTCAGGCCCGCGGCAACGGCGTGACGGATCAG
>JAFEFR010000354.1 GCA_018240485.1 Pseudomonadota bacterium | reverse complement strand
CTGAAGCAATTGCGCGAAGGTCGACTCGATGCCGTCGTGCTCGCCGAGCCGATCCACGACGACCAACTTCACGCGGAATTTCTGTTCGAGGAGCCGTTCCTGCTCGCCGTGCCCGAACATCACGAGCTCGCCAAACGCAAGACGCTCAAACTCGACGACCTTTCCGACCAAAGCCTGCTTCTGCTCGAAGACGGCCACTGCCTGCGCGATCAGGCGCTCGACGTCTGCGGGCTGTCGGGAGCGAACGAAAAGTCCGGCTTCCGCGCGACCAGTCTGGAAACGCTGCGCCAGATGGTTGCGGCGAACGTCGGCATGACCCTGCTGCCGACGCTTGCGGTAAAACCGCCGGTGGCGCGTTCGGAGAATATCCGTCTCATACAGTTCCGCGGCCATGCGCCGAGCCGACGCATCGCGCTGTTCTGGCGCAAGAGTTCGGCACTGACGCCGTTTCTGAAAAGTTTCGCCGACGTGTTTCGCGACCTGCCAAGCGCGCTGTTCGATCCGCATGCCCTGCCCGAAACGGCGATGCCGGCGATCCGTCGGCGCGCCACACCGGGCGCATCGAAACCACGTCGTTGAATCAAGGCGGCGACGCCGCGCTCGCTCTCACGTCCCGAACCGCATCGTCGACGCTGGAATAATCGAGCGCACTTGCGGGCGGCAACGTCGCGAGATTGGCGCGGACCAGCGCGTCGCGGGCCAGATCCTTGAGACGCGCGACGCGCAAATCGATTCCCCTCGCCGTCAACCATGCGGCGAACTCGGTCATCGCTTCGATCGAGGTACTGTCGAGATCGGGCGATTCCTCCAGACTCAGCACCACGAGCTTCGTTCCGGCGCGGATCGAAACTGCTTGACGTACCTGCACGAACAGCGGCTCGGCATTGGCGAAAAAGAGCGGCTCTTCCGGGCGCAGAACGAGCATGCCCACCGTCGTCGCCGCATTGGGGAAACGCGCCACGCTGACATAGTCGTGCAGGCCCAGGCGCCCCAGCTCGGCCAATCGCGGGTTCGCCAGCGTGCGCAACAGCATGACCACGCTGAAAGCGATCGCAACGAGCAGCCCGTCGAGTATGCCGAACGCCATGACCGCGAACACGGCTGCAAGGGCAACGAGGCGGTCGCGCTGCCATTGGAAATAATTGTGGAACACGCCGGCACGCACCGAATGACCGACTGCATGGATCACGATCGCCGCGAGCACGGGCTCGGGAATGCGTTCGATCAGCGGCAGAAACAACAGCACGAGCAGCAGCACGACCAGGGCCGCAGTCAGGCCGGCCCAACGCGACTGCGCACCGGCCGCTTCGTTGGCCGACGTCGCCGAATAGCCTGCACCGACCGGCGTGCCGTGGAACAGGCCGGACAACGCATTGGCCGCAGCCAGTGCCAGAAGATCACGATTCGGCCACACCGCGTCGTCATGCTTGAGTGCGTAGGTGCGGATCGCGCTGTAGGACTCGGCATAAAGAAT
>JAFEFR010000353.1 GCA_018240485.1 Pseudomonadota bacterium | reverse complement strand
TGCCCCAGAAACGTACCGAGATCGGTCACGATGCCCGACATGTGGCTGGTGCGCACCACCGCGCCGCTGAATGTGCCAGCCATGGCATTCTGCAATCCGCAGGCAGCCGACGCCAACCACAAGCCATAGTCGCTGCGCGCGTGCAGCAGCGGTACGGCAAGAAAGAGCAGGATCGATTCGAGCACCAGCGCGATGCCGTAGCGCCGCCCCAGTTGCAGAACACTATCGCCGATGAGAAGACCGCTGATGGCGCAACCAATGACGAACGACACCATCAGTCCACCGAAATGCAGCAGCTCGGCCACATCCCCCTGTCCAGTCGCAATGCCGAACAACGAGGTGTTACCGGTCATATGGGTGACGGCTTGATGGCGAAATCCGAGATAACCGACCGCATTGACCATGCCCGCAACAAAGGCCAGCACACCGCCGCCGGCTAGCACCCAGCGCGGCAGTTTGCCGATCATTTGATCGGGAATACCTGCGCCGCCGGGGCCGCATCACCGACGACGTCGACGCCTTTGGGGGGAACGAACTTGAACTGGTCGGGGGCGAGTTTCGCGTTGCGCTGCCAGCCGGAAAAACGGATCTGCGTGCCGTTGCCGAAGCTGTCCTTGAACGTCATGCTGGCGAGGCCGGACGCATCGAAGCCGAGGTCCGCATACTCGAACTGCGGTTCCTTGTCCTTCGATTTGAGCCGCAACCAGACCTGACCGTCGTGCTCGCCCTGCTCGCTCGTGGTGAAATCGCGGTCGAGCTGCGAGAGATCGGTCAGCACCGTCAGCGGACTGTGCGCTTCCTCCGTGCCCTGTGCGCGCACGGTGACCTGTTCGAGGTCGGGATCGTAGATCCACACCTTCTCGCCATCGGCGACGATGAGCTGCTTGTACGGCGCGGTCGTATCCCAGCGAAACTGGCGCGGCGCTTTCAACGACAACGTGCCGCGACTCGTCTTGGTCTTGCCGCTGTTCGCGTCGCTGACCTGCTGCTCGAAGTTCGCCGAGACTGTGGTCAATCCCTTGGAAAAGGCATCGAGGCGCGCGCGTGCGGTGTCGGCGGCAGAAGCCGTAGCGGCAGCAAACAACAATGACAAGGTGATAACGAAAGCGCGCATGACGATGATTCGGCTGAAAGGCATGGGAAGTATCCGGGAAACAAACTGAACGCCGCAGGCATGGCGGCGATGCACGCTTCCGTCAGCCCGCCGCATTCAGAACGCCCAGCAGTTTTTTATGCACCTGCGCGCGTTGACGCGCGGAAATCCTGCCGAGCGCTTCGGCGTCGCAAGCTTCTATCGTGGCGATCTTGGCGGTGCGAATCACCGAAGGTACGGGCAAGCCCGCCGCATCGAGATCGCCGACGATCACATCGCCATCCCAACCGCGATTCTCGGCACTGGTGATCATCAGCACCCACAACAGACCATGATTTTCCTGCAAGGGTGCCGCGGAAACAACCAACGCTGGCCGCCGCTGCCGAGTCGCCCGATCGGTATATGGAAACGGCACCTTGATAACGTCGCCAGGCTCAAAGCTTCGCATAGGCGCGCCGATCGGCTTCGCTGTCCCATTCCTCGAAGGTGCGGAACGGATCGTCCGCCGGAACTTCGGCTTGCTTTTTCGTCAAGACGACGCGATCGCCCTTGATCTCATACGCGATCTCGTCGCCGTCGCGCACGCCGAGCGCGATGCGCACCGGCTGCGGGATTGTCGTCTG
>JAFEFR010000352.1 GCA_018240485.1 Pseudomonadota bacterium | reverse complement strand
CGCGTGAAGTAGGGCTCGCAGACGGTGCGCACCGCGGCTTCGAGTTCGTCGATGCGCGCGGTCTTTGGAATCCAGCCCGCGGCGACATGCAACTCGGCGATGCGCCGGTAGTCGCGATCGAACAGTGCCATGAAATTCTCGGCGAGCCAGAACTGATCTTGGTCGGGCAGCGAGCCGACGATGCCGAAGTCGAGCGCGATAAAGCGTGGATTGTCCTTGCGCGCCGGATCGACCCAGATATTGCCCGGGTGCGCGTCGGCGTGGAAGAAGTTGTCGCGGAATACCTGGGTGTAGAACAGGCGCACGCCCTTCTCGGCGAGCGCGACGCGGTCGATGCCGGCCGCGTCGAGCGCTTTTAGGTCATCGACCGCGATGCCGTGCACGCGTTCGAGCGTGAGCACGGATTCCTTGGTCTGGTCCCAATACACTTTCGGGATGTAGACGTCGTCGCCCGCGGCGAAATTGCGCTTGAGCAGCGACGCGTTCGCCGCCTCGCGCTGCAGGTCGAGCTCGTTCTCGAGCGTGGTTTCGATCTCGGCGACGATGTCGCGCGGGCGGATCTTGTCCGCGGCCGGATGCCAGCGCTGCGCGAGTTCACCGAGCGCGCGCAGCAGCGCGATGTCGGCGCGGATGCGTTGATGGATGCCGGGGCGCAGCACCTTGACCACGACTTCCTCGCCGCCGATGCCGTCCACGGCGGCGGCGGAAGCGGGTGCCTTCAGGCGCGCGGCATGCACCTGCGCGATCGAGGCCGAGGCGAGCGGCGTGGTGTCGAAGTTCGCATATGCGGACGATACGGACGCACCGAGCGCGGTCTCGACCGCCAAGCGTGCCTGTTCGCCGGGAAATGGCGGCACGCGATCCTGCAGCTGCGCAAGCTCGTCGGCGACATCGGGCGGCAGCAGGTCGCGGCGTGTGGACAGGATCTGGCCGAACTTGACGAAGATCGGACCCGCGTCGATCAGCGCCGCGCGTAATCTTGCTCCGCGCGGCTGGCTCGCGATCTGCGCGGGCGGTTTCGGCAGCACGGCGCGCAGCAGGCGTAGCGCGCGCGGTGGCTCGAATCCGTCGACGATTTCATCGAGCCGATAGCGCGCGATCGTGGCGACGATGCCGGCCAGGCGCGGAAGCTGTCCGAGCGTCGTCATGCCGCCGCTCCATTCAAATACGCCCGCCGCGCGCGACACCGCCCGTTCCTCTCTCCCTCAAGCGCAGCCTGGGGGAGAGAGTTAAGAGTGAGGGGGGCTTTTGATCTTGACCGAACTCGATCGCGATTTGTCGTGAAGGAAAGCACCCCCTCACCCCAGCCCTCTCCCCCAAGCGCAGCTTGGGGGAGAGGGAGTTGGATTGCGTCGACGATGTGGCGCACAAACATCATGCTGCGTCCCTGCCGCGGCGCGCGGCGAGATG
>JAFEFR010000351.1 GCA_018240485.1 Pseudomonadota bacterium | reverse complement strand
CAGGCGAAGATCGGCAAGATTCCCGTCGTGGTCGAATGAATCCGTTGCCTATCCGCTGGCTTGAATGACGATAGCGGAGTGGTGGGTCGATCAGGCTTCGGCGCCGAACACCGGCCACCGGTCGACGATCTTGCCGCCACGCAGAATGGCGAGATCGCCGAATTCGAGCAGCACCGATTCGCAGATCTGCGGGCGCAGGAATATGTGATCGCCGACTTCGAGCCCGGTGGCCGGCGAGGCATTCACGATTTCCTGGTTGGCGCTGTGGCCGAACAGGTCGTTGAACTGCAGGCCCTGCGGCGATTCGTAGTCGGCGCGCCACCAGCCGCCGTAGATGAAAAACGTCTCGCGCTGGTTCGGATCCCACCATGACAGGATGCGCGACTTGTCATCGAGCGCGGGCAGGCGTATCGGCCCGGTCTTCTTCAATACCGGTGTCGCGATCCAGGCCGCGGGTTCGTGCGCGCGCAGGCTGTCGAGATCGTAGTGCGAAGGCTTCAGCAGCGCGGTGCCGGTACTGATGTCGTTGCTGATCTTCTCGAACGGATGCAGGCTGTAGCTCGGACTGCCGCCGGCGTTGAGCGTCAGATTCTCATGCCATAGCGGCGCGTACCGGCCGCGGGCGAAATCGACGAAGCCGGCGTAGATCGCCATGGCCTTGTCGAGCAGCTCGCGCGAGCTGCCGAGGATCGACGGCACGCCCATGCCGACATGCGCGTCGTAGCCCATGAAGCCGGCGAATTCGAGTTGCCGCGGATTCGCCGCGATGCTGTCGAGCAGCGCGCCCAGGGTCGCGTTGTCGCCGACGCCGCCACGATGCAGGCCGACGTCGATCTCGATGTTCACGCGCAGTTTCGTGCCGAGTCCCTGCGCGAGCTGCAAATACTCGGACAGGCGCTGCGGGGTGTCGATGAGCCATTGCAGCTGCCGGGTCGGATCGAAGCCGCCGGGCTTGAGCTGCGCGTAAAACGCCTGCGCCGCGCGCACCGGCAGCGGCTTGCCCATCAATACGTCGAAGTCGGGGAAAAATTCGGCGTCGTGATTGAGGAACGGCCGATGAAACGACATCAGACGTTTCGTGTTCGCGCGCCGCGCGATGTAGTCGATCAGCTTCTGCGAGGGCAGCGATTTCTCGACGATGCGCCAGGCCTTGCCGGCGTCGCGCAAGGTCGTGGCGACCCGGTCGATGTTGCGGTCGAGGCGATCGAGATCGATCAGCAGCGTCGGCTGCATCGAACCATGCGCCTTGAGCTCGGCGTTGAGCGCGCGGAAGTGCTCGTCGTATGGCGCGCCGCGATCGACGGGTTTTTTCCACCAGGCGACGCCGGCCGCCGCCGCCGCCCCGCCGAGCAGCAGATGGCGGCGCTTCATGCGACCGCCGTCTGCGCGATGAGGCGGCGATACCAGTGGAACGAATCCTTCGGCGTGCGCTTCTGGGTCTTGTAGTCGACATGCACGAGGCCGAAGCGCGGACGATAGCCTTCGGCCCACTCGAAATTGTCGAGCAGCGACCAGATGAAGTAACCGCGAACGTCGACGCCGGCATCCATCGCCTTGCGCAGCGCGCGCACGTGCGCGTCGAGGTAGGCGATGCGGCGCGCGTCATGCACGGCGCCGGCTTCGAGCTTGTCGGCGAAGGCCGCGCCGTTCTCGGTGATGACGATCGGCGGCAGCGCTTTCGCGTAGCGCTCGCGAAGCGCCAGAAGCAGTTCCGTCAGGCCTTCGGGAATCACCGGCCAACCCATCTCGGTGGTTTCGTATTCCTTCGGCGGCGGCGCGCCCTCGGCCGGCAACGGCCCTTGCGTCGCGGTGCGCACGTAT
>JAFEFR010000350.1 GCA_018240485.1 Pseudomonadota bacterium | reverse complement strand
TCTCGCATTCGGCTGGCTTTACTGCAAACGCGGCCTCGAACACGCGATGCTCGCGCATTTCAGCGCCGATCTCGTGCTGCACGTGGTCGCGCCGCTGGCGCATTCGCTCTAGCATCCACGCATGACCAAGCCGTCAGCCAAATCCCATCCGCAAGCGCTGATCGAAAGCGCCTTCGCCCTCGGCGTGCCGCGCGACTACGGTCGCGCGCGCGGCCTGCGCCTTGTGCGCGAACCGGTGCGGCTGGCGCAGATCGGCCGCGACACGCAAGGTCGCGAGCAGTACCTTGCCCCGCGTGCCGCGCGCGCGTGGCGGCGCATGCGCGACGCGGCGGCGCGGGACAATATCGAACTCGAAATCGTCTCGGCGTTTCGCAGCGTCGAATACCAACTCGGCATTCTCCGGCGCAAGCTCGACCGCGGACAATCGATGGACCAGATCCTTCGCGTCAGCGCCGCGCCGGGCTACAGCGAGCACCACACGGGCCGCGCGCTCGACGTCACCACGCCGGGCTATGCTGCGCTCGAAACGGAGTTCGAGCGCTCGCCCGCATTCGCGTGGCTGCGAATAAATGCACAATTATACAAATTCGCTTTGAGCTACCCACGCGGCAACCGTCACGGCATCGCCTATGAGCCGTGGCATTGGTGCTGGCACGCGACGCATCCGTAACGTGGCGGGCCCGATGGTCGGGCCCGCCTTCAACCCGGCCTACGGACTGCCCACCGTCAACGCATGGTATGGCCCGGTCAACCACAGCGGCAGTTGATCGACAGAGCTGGCCTCACAATGCTGGACAGCATGCGCCGCGCCCGGTACCCGAAAAAATCGAAACGGGCCTGCTTTCATCCCGTACCGCAACAATCCGCAAGCTCATCGATCACGATTTGGAACAAGGCCCGGATCGATCATTTTGATCGCGTCGACCGGCGGCTGTCGCTGCCGCAAGCCAGCCGACTATCAAGGCGGCACCGCCAAACGGCGTTATCGCACCCACGAATCGGGGCGCGCCAAGCGCTAGCGCGTACAGGCTGCCACTGAACAACGCCCCGCCAACCGCGAACGCCCACACGCTCACGCGTTGCGCACGCGAGGCCGGCAACGCAAGCGCGGCGACCAGCAACGCCAATGCATGCCAGAGCTGATACTCGACGGCGGTGTG
>JAFEFR010000034.1 GCA_018240485.1 Pseudomonadota bacterium | reverse complement strand
TCCGGTCAGGTGCTGGCAGTTGGCGGTCGAGGCGGCGCGAGCTTTCTCGCCACATCGGAACTGTACGATCCAACCGGCAAGGTTTGGTACACGCAAGCCAACCTCACCCTCAACACCGCGCGCACAAACCACACTGCGACGCTGCTGACCTCGGGCAAAGTGCTGGTCACTGGCGGTTATGGTGCGAATTCGAAACCGCTGACCAGCGCCGAGGTGTACGACCCCGCGCTCAACGCCGTGACCGTAACGGCAACGGCGGGCGCCAATGGCAGCATCACGCCCGCGACGCAAACCGTGTCGTCGGGCTTGCCTGCCAATTTCACGGTGACGCCGAACGCGGGTTATCACGCCGTACTCACCGGCGATACCTGTTCGCTCACGCAAACCCGCGGCACGATCTGGACCAGCACGCCGATCACCACCGGCTGCGTGGTCACTGCCACGTTCGCCGCGAATGCGGGCAACGGCCTGTGGAGCGCGACCGACAGCATGAGCGTCGCGCGCATCGGGCACACGGCAACGCGGCTTGCCTCCGGCAAGGTGCTGGTGGCCTCCTCGGGCAGCAATTTCTCCGGTTACAGCCAGACCAGCGCCGAAGTGTACGACCCGGCCAACAGCACCTGGACCCCCGCAGGCAATCTCGCCACCGCGCGCTTCGCCGATACCGCAACGCTGCTGCCTTCGGGCAAGGTGCTCGTCGCCGGGGGCAGCACCGGCCTGTACAGCTACCTTGCGAGCGCCGAGATTTACGATCCCGCCACCAACAGCTGGAGCGCGGCGGCCAGCATGAGCACGACGCACTACTACCACACCGCAACGCTTCTGCCCTCGGGCAAGGTGCTTGTCGCGGGGGGCGGCACGACCACCGCCGAGCTGTACGATCCCGCCAGCAACACCTGGAGCCCCGCCGGCACCCTTGCCGTGGCGCGCGTCTATCACACCGCGACGCTGCTGCCCTCGGGCAAAGTCCTCATCGCCGGCGGCGGCACCAGTGCGTTTGCGCCACTCGCCAGCGCCGAACTGTACGACCCGGCGAGCAACACCTGGAGTTCGGTGCCGAGCCTCACCAGCGCGCGCCTTCAACACACGGCAACGCTGCTGCCCTCGGGCAAGGTGCTCGTGGTTGGCGGCTACAACAGTTGCAACGGCAACGCTGGCTGTGTCTTCCTCGCCAGCGCCGAGTTGTACGATTCCGCCAGCAATGCGTGGACGACCGGCGGCGGCCTTGCCACGCCGCGCGCTGGGCACACCGCCAGCCTGTTGCCCTCCGGCCAGGTATTGATCGCCGGCGGCACCACCAGCACCAACCTCAACTGCGACAACTACGGCGCCAACTGCACCGTGCTCGCCGATTCCGAACTGTACGATCCGACCGGCAACGACTTCAGCCCAACGGCAAGCTTGATCACGCAACGCACCGGGCATACCGCAATCGTGCTGACCTCGGGCGATGTGCTCGCCGTCGGCGGCTTGGGCAGCAGTGCCAATTCGAGCACGCTTGCGAGCGCGGAAATTTACGGGCCCGCCAGCAACGTGTTCAACGTCACGGCCAACGCCGGGGCCAACGGTTCGATCACCCCTGCCGCCGCCATCGTGCATGCGGGCAGTCATGTGGTGTTCGCGGTGAGCCCCGCTTTGGGCTACCACGCCAGCGTCACGGGCAATGCCTGCGCCGTGGCACAAAGCAGCGGCACGATTTGGGTCAGCAACGGCATCACCGCCAACTGCACGGTCACAGCAAGTTTTGCCACCAATGCGTTTGCAGGCACATGGGCGGCAACGGGCAGCCTGGCCAACGCGCGCCAACTGCACACGGCGACGTTGTTGCCCAGCGGCAAGGTACTGGTGGTGGGCGGTGCCGACACGGCCATGCTCGCGAGTGCCGAACTGTACGATCCGGCGAGCGGCAGTTGGAGTGCCGCCGCAACCCCCATCGCGGCGCGCGCGTTGCATACCGCAACCCTGCTGCCCTCGGGCAAAGTCCTGGTGGTCGGCGGTGGGCCGGTGTCGGCACCGCTGGCGAGTGCGGAGATTTACGATCCGGCCTCCAATACGTGGAGCGCGGCGGCGAGTCTCGCCAACGCGCGCACGCAACACACAGCCAGCTTGCTCGCCTCGGGCAAGGTGCTCATCAGTGGCGGTATCGGCAGCAGCGGAATTCTCGGCAGTGTCGAGTTGTACGATCCGGCCAGCAATTCCTGGAGTGCGGCAGGCAATCTCGCCAGCGCGCGCTGGGCGCACACGGCAACGCTGTTGTCCTCCGGCAAGGTACTCGTCGCCGGCGGCCGCAGCGACTTGCCTTCGCAACAGCACTACACGCCGCCCGTGCTGCTTGGCAGCGCCGAAATTTACGATCCGAACGCCAACACCTGGAGCGCCGCCAGCAGCTTGAGTGTTGCGCGCGCCCAGCATTCGGCGACGCTGCTGCCTTCGGGCCGGGTGCTCATCGTCGGTGGAACTGGAGCCAGCGGCTCCGCACTGGTCAGCGCTGAACAATATGACCCCGCGAGCAATACGTGGAGCGGCGCGGGCGGCCTCATCGATGCGCGCTCGGGGCACAGCGCGACACTCTCGCCATCCGGGCAAGTGCTGGTCGCGGGCGGGTCGCAGAACAACGGCACCTATCTGACCAGTGCCGAGCTGTACGACCCGTCGAGCACCAGTTGGAGTGCCACCGCGAGCCTCCTCACCGGGCGCGCCAACCACAGCGCGACCTTGCTTTCCAACGGCAAGATTCTGGCCTCTGGCGGCTACACCCGCATCGTCACGGTCAACAACAACGTCACGACGTACACTTACGCCGCGACCGCCACCGCCGAGCTGTACGGCGCGGCGAACAGTAACACCTTCGCGATCACCACCGTTGCGAGTCCCGTGGCAGGCGGCAGCGTGAGCTGCACGCCCAATCCGGTCACTCAGGGTGGGGTCGCGAGTTGCACCGTAACCACCGCGAACGGGTACACGTTGAGCACCATCAGTGGCTGCGGCGGCACCGCCAGCAGCACCAGCCCGTATGCCACCGGCGCGATCAACGCCGCGTGTACGGTCACCGCCACGTTCACCGCCAATACCGTCACGTCGTTCCCGATCACCACCGTCGCCAGCCCCAACGCCGGCGGCAGCGTGAGTTGCACGCCCAATCCGGTCACTCAGGGTGGGGTCGCGAGTTGCACCGTAACCACCGCGAACGGGTACACGTTGAGCACCATCAGCGGTTGCGGCGGCACCACCAGCACCACCAGCCCGTATGCGACCGGC
>JAFEFR010000349.1 GCA_018240485.1 Pseudomonadota bacterium | reverse complement strand
TGCATCATCGTGTGCAGTATCGAGAATTTCGATCCGATGGGCGTGCATACAGGCGACTCGATCACCGTCGCGCCGGCGCAGACGCTGACCGACAAGGAATACCAGCGCCTGCGCGATGCCTCGATTGCCGTGCTGCGCAAGATCGGCGTCGATACCGGCGGTTCGAACGTGCAGTTCGGGATCAATGCCGAGAATGGTCGCGTGGTCGTGATCGAAATGAATCCGCGCGTGTCGCGCTCCTCGGCGCTGGCCTCCAAGGCGACCGGCTTTCCGATCGCCAAGATTGCGGCGAAGCTGGCCGTGGGCTACACGCTCGACGAGCTGCGCAATGACATCACCGGCGGTGCGACGCCGGCGTCGTTCGAGCCGACCATCGACTATGTCGTTACCAAGATTCCACGTTTCGCGTTCGAGAAATTCCCGGCGGCCGACGCGCGCCTGACCACGCAGATGAAATCGGTCGGCGAGGTGATGGCGATCGGGCGGACCTTCCAGGAGTCGCTGCAGAAGGCGCTGCGCGGCCTCGAAACCGGCAAGGACGGCTTGAATCCGACCGGTCTCGTATTGACCCACGCAGACGACATGGCAGCGTTGAAGCGCGAACTGCGCGAACCGAAGCCGGACCGCATCTTCTACGTCGCCGACGCATTTCGCGCGGGCCTGTCGCTGGAGGAAATTTACGCGCAGACGCATATCGACCGCTGGTTTCTCGATCAGATCGGTGAACTGATTGAGATTGAGTCGGTGGTAAAGACGTCCGGACTCACCGGCATCGATGCGGCGCAAATGCGGCACTTGAAGCGCAAGGGGTTTTCCGATGCGCGCCTCGCCGCATTGCTCGGCACGGATGAGACCGCGGTGCGCACGCTGCGGCGCGCGTTCAACGTGCGCCCGGTGTACAAGCGCGTGGATTCCTGCGCGGCCGAATTCGCCACCACCACCGCGTACCTGTATTCGACCTACGAAGAACAGTGCGAGGCGGCGCCAAGCGCGCGCGAGAAGATCATGGTGCTCGGCGGCGGCCCGAACCGCATCGGACAGGGGATCGAGTTCGACTATTGCTGCGTGCATGCCGCACTCGCGCTGCGCGAGGATGGCTTCGAGACGATCATGGTCAACTGCAATCCGGAGACCGTCTCGACCGACTACGACACCTCGGATCGTTTGTACTTCGAGCCGCTGACGCTCGAAGACGTGCTCGAAATCATCGACGTCGAAAAGCCCAGGGGCGTGATCGTGCAGTACGGCGGGCAAACGCCGCTCAAACTCGCGCGCGCGCTCGAAGCGAACGGCGCGCCGGTGATTGGCACTTCGCCCGACTCGATCGACCTTGCCGAAGATCGCGAGCGTTTCCAGAAAATGGTCGCCAAACTTGGCCTGCGGCAGCCGCCGAACCGCACCGCGCGCACCGCCGACGAGGCACTCGCGCATGCACGCGAGATCGGTTACCCGTTGGTCGTGCGCCCGAGTTACGTACTCGGCGGGCGGGCGATGGAAGTGGTGCATTCGGATGCGGACCTGAAGCGCTACATCACCGATGCAGTGAAAGTATCGAACGATTCGCCGGTGCTGCTCGATCGTTTCCTCGATAACGCAGTCGAAGTCGACGTCGACATCGTTGCTGATACACAAGGCAACGTGTTGATCGGCGGCATCATGGAGCACATCGAGGAAGCGGGCGTGCATTCGGGCGATTCCTCATGCTCGTTGCCGCCGTATTCGCTGCCGCCGGCATTGCAAGATGAACTGCGTGCGCAAGTCACGCAGATGGCGCGCGAGTTGAAGGTCGTCGGCCTGATGAACACGCAGTTCGCGATCACGCAGGAAGACGGCAACGCCATAGTCTACATTCTCGAAGTCAATCCGCGCGCCTCGCGCACGGTGCCATTCGTGTGCAAGGCAACCGGCGTATCACTTGCCAAAATCGCGGCGCGCTGCATGGCCGGGCGCAGCCTCGTGGAGCAGGGCACGACGCGCGAAATCGTGCCGGGCTATTTCTCGGTCAAGGAAGCGATTTTCCCATTTGCCAAGTTCCAGAATGTCGACCCGATTCTCGGCCCGGAAATGCGCTCGACCGGCGAGGTAATGGGCGTGGGTCGCAGCTTTGGCGCCGCGTTCGCGCGCGCGCACGAGGCGGCGAACATCGCCGCACCCAAGGTCGGCAAGGTATTCGTTTCGGTGCGCGACGCGGACAAGCCGCGCCTGCTGCCGGTCGCGCAGGATCTGCTCCGCCGCGGCTACGGCCTGATCGCGACCGCCGGCACGCATGCCTATCTGAGCGAACACGGCATCGCCTGCGAGCACATCAACAAGGTCGCCGAAGGGCGTCCGCACGTTCTCGATGCGATCAAAAACGGCGAGATCGTGTTCATCGTCAACACCACCGAAGGTCGGCAGGCGATTACCGATTCGTTCTCGATTCGGCGTGAAGCGCTGCAGCAACGGGTGACGTATTCGACCACGGTTGCGGGCGCGCGCGCGCTGGTGCATTCGCTCGACTTCCGCAACGGCGGTGAGGTATACAGTCTGCAAGAGTTGCATAAGGAATTGACCGTATGAAACGTGCCCCGATGACATCCAGAGGCGCCGAGCGCCTGCGCGGCGAGCTGGAGCGTCTGAAGTCCGAAGACCGCCCGCGCATCATCGCGGCGATCGCCGAGGCGCGCGCGCACGGCGACCTGCGCGAGAACGCGGAGTACCACGCCGCGCGCGAACAGCAGGGCTTCATCGAAGGTCGCATCAAGGAGCTCGAAGCGGGCTTGAGCTTTGCCGAGGTGAT
>JAFEFR010000348.1 GCA_018240485.1 Pseudomonadota bacterium | reverse complement strand
GGTTCGTTGGCGTTGCCGGTCCAAACGCGCTCCGGACGCAGAACGATCGATGCTGCATGGGCCGAGACGGCGCCAGCGCAGAACAGAACGCCAAGAATGCGAGGGAAAGTGTGCATGCGAGTTCCTGCTGGGTGGCGAGGCCGTATCCTAGCGCGGAACGATGGAATCGTTTCGCCGCCCTGATGCATGGACGATCGACGCATGCTTGCGTCGACGAACGATGGCCGAGCGACTGCTGCAGGCGATGCGGCCGAGGGAGGTGGATGCGGTCAGGCCGCTTTGCCGACCTTGCTACCGTTGTCGCGTTGGAGTTGCGCGCTGAGCCATTGGCCGGTTTCGATGAGCTTCGGCAGATCGACGCCGGTCTCGATGCCCATGCCGTGCAACATGTAGATCACATCTTCGCTGGCGACGTTGCCGCTCGCTCCACGTGCATAGGGACAGCCGCCGACGCCGGAGACAGAGGAGTCGACCACGCCGACGCCTCGCTCCAGACAGGCGAGAATGTTGGCCAACGCCTGCCCGCGGGTATCGTGGAAATGGACGGCGAGCGCGGATATCGGCACGACATGCGTCACCGCGTCCAGCATGGCGCGTGCCTTCGCCGGCGTGCCGACGCCGATGGTGTCGCCGAGCGAAATTTCGTAGCAACCCAGTTCATGCAGGCGTCGCGCCACGCGCACCACGTCGGCGAGCGGAACGTCTCCCTGATACGGACAACCGAGTACCGTGGAGACATAGCCGCGCACCGCGACTCCGTCGGCACGTGCGCGTTCCATCACCGGCGCGAAACGCGCGATGGATTCGTCGATCGATGCGTTGATGTTCTTGTGGCTGAATGCCTCGCTGGCCGCGGCAAACACGGCGACCTCGGCGACGCCGGCCGCGCACGCGCGTTCGTATCCCTGCAAGTTCGGCACCAGCACCGGGTACCGCACTCCAGGCAGTTTGCGTATGGCCGTATAGACGTCCGTCGCATCGGCCATTTGCGGTACCCATTTTTGACTGACGAAGCTGGTCGCTTCGATGGCCTGCAAGCCGGTGGCCGACAAGCGATCGATCAACTCGATCTTGATCGGCGTCGGAACGAGGGTCTTTTCGTTTTGCAGGCCATCGCGCGGGCCGACTTCGACGATACGGACACGATTTGGCGGGCAAGTCATGGCGATTTTCTCGCGACCTTTCGTTGCAATTGCCGTTCGAATTCCCGCAAGGTCAGGCTGCTGCGCACGAGT
>JAFEFR010000347.1 GCA_018240485.1 Pseudomonadota bacterium | reverse complement strand
GCGGTGCCGCTTGCGCAGGCGCGCGCGGGCGAGGATGTCTTCGAATCGCTGCACGATGCGGGCTTTGCGATTGCCGCGACCGTCCCGCGCAACGGTTGGGATTTGTATAAAAATAAACTTCCGGATCGCCTCGCGCTGATCCTCGGCGCCGAAGGCGAAGGCATGTCGGCGCGGCTCATCGCCGATGCCGACTTGCGTCTGACCATCCCCGGTACTGGGGCCGTGGAAAGTCTCAACGTATCGGCGAGCGCCGCGGTGTTGTTCGCCGAGTTCTGGCGACAGCACGTCTAGTTCGCTTCATCGGTGCCGGACGCTTTCCGGCTCCGCGCCTTGATAATTCGCCCACCGCCTGCGCGACAAGTGCCGTTCCGGTTCCCGGACGCCCTACCGTTTCAGCGCGAGCACGACGACGCCCGCACCGACCATCGCGATACCGAGCCATTCGCGCAAGCTCGGACGTTCGTCGAGAAAGGCAAAGGCGAAGATCGCCACGAGCACCAGGCTGAGTTTGTCGATCGGCGCTACCTGCGAGGCATTACCGAGCTTCAATGCACGGAAATAGCAAACCCACGATGCGCCCGTGGCGAGGCCGGACAGTACGAGGAAAACCCACGTGCGTGCGGACAACGTGCGCGGATCGCGCCATTTGCCGACCGCGCAGACGAATGCGGCGAGTACGACCAGGATCACCGCCGTGCGGATCAGCGTGGCGAGATCGGAATCCACGCCCTCGATGCCGATCTTGGCGAAGATCGCGGTCAGCGCGGCGAATGCCGCCGCGCCCAGCGCCCAGAAAAACCAGTTCGATGCGATCATCGGATGCGGTCTCGGTGGCGCGATGGCGAGGCCGCGACTATAGCGCGGCGCGTCGTTGCAGGCGCGCCACCGCGCATCCCGCCGCGACCGGACTATTCTTCGCCCTTGTCCTTCGCGAACGCGCCCGGCGCCGAGCCGAAATCGCCGACGGCCTGCGCCGCCATGTAGGTCCAGGCAGCGTAGACGGCGACGTTCTGCGCGAGCTCCTTCGGCTCGATCTTGTCGAGCGTGTCGTTCGCGGTGTGGTGGATATCGAAGTAATGCGTGCCGTCCTGCAGCAGGGTCAGCGCGGCCATGCCTTTGGCGTGCATCTGCGACAGATCGGATCCGCCGCCGCCGGGCTTCTTGTCGTCGTAGTCGACGCCGAGCGGCTTGAGCACCGCCGCGATCTGCGCGATCGCCGCGCGCGCGGCGGGTTTCACGCTGGCGCTCATGCCCCAGATCGGGCCGGCGCCGAAATCGGATTCGGTGCCGAGCACGTGCTTGCCGACTTCCGCGGCATGTTTCTGCGCATAGGCCTTGCCGCCGTACAGGCCGGATTCCTCGTTGGCGAAGGCGATCACGCGCACGGTACGGTCGGGACGCTGCGGCATCTGCTGGATGAGGTGCGCCGCGGCCGCGGCGATGGCGACGCCGGC
>JAFEFR010000346.1 GCA_018240485.1 Pseudomonadota bacterium | reverse complement strand
TTCAGCGGCGAAATAACCCCACAAGTGGCCACGTCGATGTCGGCGCGGAAGGTCGCAATGCCGTTGTGCGGATGCGTTTCCGGATAGGTATGCACCGTGATGTGGCTTTTGTCGAGATGCGCGACGACGGCATCGGAAATCAACTCGCGACCGGCGTCGCGCTTGTCGATGATCGGCTGCTCGGAGATCAGGATCGTCACGCTCGCACCCTGCGGATCGTAATCCTGGCGGGCGATGTTGAGGATGTTCGCACCGATGATGTCGGCGACGTCGGTGAGGATCTTGGTCAGACGATCCGAATCGTACTGCTCATCGATGTACTCGATGTAGCGGTCGCGCTGCTCGGGCGTCACCGCGTAGCAAATATCGTAAATATTGAAACTGAGCGCCTTGGTCAGGTTGTTGAAGCCTTGCAGCTTCAGGCGGGGGATGGGCTTGACCATGGTGAAAATCCTCGCAAAAACACACGGGTGGACGCGGTAAGGGGGGCGAATTATGGGCCAATCCGGCGGCACGGGAAACAGCCCGCCTTCCACGCGAGGCGCCGCCACCGCAGGACGGGCGCCATCCGCCTCGCGGCGCCGTGCCGCGCAGCGCAGCGCCGTCGCATTTTCGCACAGGATGTTTGCGTGCTGCGCATCACGGTATTTTTCGACTACTATGCCGAGGTCGGCCCAGGGGGCCTTGCCGAATTTCATCCGCTGCAAGGGCTGCCGACGGACAATCCAAATCATCGAGAACGAGGTCGAGCGTGCCCCATCTCTTGCGTTATCCCCTGCAAAAAGCCGTCGCGCGCGTGCAAACACCCCCTGCCCTGGTTTTGGATCAAGCGGCCTTGAGCCGCTTTCTGGAGGATTGCCACTTGCGCCACTACCCGCGCAAGACGGTAATCATTCGCCCGGGCGATTCGGCGAACATTCTCTACTTCATCATCGATGGCTCGGTGACTGTTTCCTCCGAGGACGAAGAGGGCCGCGAGCTGATCCTCGCCTACATCAACGCCGGTGAATTCATTGGCGAAATGGGCCTGTTCGTGGAAACGCCGCAGCGCGAAGTGACCGTGCGCACGCGCACGCCCTGCGATCTGGCCGAAATCAGCTACGAGCGACTGTTTCAGCTCGCCGAGGGACCGCTGCGCGAAGATATGCTGAAAATCCTGTTCACCATCGGCACCCAACTCACCAACCGCGTTCTCAACACTTCGCGCAAGGTCAGCCGTCTCGCCTTCATGGACGTGACCAGCCGCGTCGCCAAAACCTTGATCGACCTGACCCACGAGCCCGATGCGATGTCGCATCCCAAGGGCATGCACATCCGTATCTCGCGCCAGGAAATCAGCCGCATCGTCGGCTGCTCGCGCGAGATGGTGGGCCGGGTGCTCAAGCAGCTCGAAAGTCAGGGCATGATTTCGGTGTCGGGCAAAAACATGGTCGTGTTCGATTCGCGTTGAGGCTGACGAGGCGCTTTTCTTGTGGCGCAATCGGAATGCGCTCTGGCACGTGCGGCCATAGCGCAATCGGCAAACCCACGGCTTACCACTCCACGATCGACAGACGCTGGCGCAGACGCGACGACAATTTCGCCAGCAGGGCGCGGTCCGGATTGACGAGCACGGCCGAGCGCGCGGCCGCGAGCATGTCCAGATCGGCGAATGAATCGCCGTAGGCCACATTCCACGGCGCGCGCACTCCACGCAGGCGCAATTGATGCGCTTTTTGAAAACCGACGTTGTGTACGCCCACCCTCAGACCCGGTCGACCCGGTTTGAGCGAGGAGGCGACGAGTTCGATATCACCCAGACCCAGGCCATCGAGCATGGCGCGCGCCAGGGTTTCTTCGCAGCCGGTGACGACGACGACGCGTGCGCCCTGATGCCGATGGGTTTTCAGCGTATCCAGCGCCGGGCGCGAGAAGCGCCGTGCATCGCGCGCGCGCGCGCAGCCAAACTCCTGCGCGAGTTGGCGATAGCGCGACAGCGATACGCCGAGCAAGGCAAGCCACACGAGAAATATCCTGGCGCTTCGTCGCGTTCGCCGCATCGCCATGAAGGGCGCGGCCACCAGCAACACGGGGGCCGCCAGCACCACGCGCCACCACTGCTGCCGACAATGCGCGCGCAGAAATTCGGCGAACGCATCGCCACGAAACAGCACTCCGTCGAAATCGAACAGTACGACGGGTACGGAAAGGCTTTTTGTCGCTTGGATCGTCACGGAAATTCTTGCGAATGCGGAACCTTGCAATGTGCTCTCCGCCATTGCCGGCAGCGAGAATGGGGTCAAGTCGTGCGGGCTCGGGCGATGCCGGCACGAACCTCTCAGAAAAACAGTCGCCGCAACTCCGCACCCGGCTCCTCGGCACGCATGAACGTCTCGCCGACAAGAAACGCCTGCACACCGGCGTCGCGCATTCTCGCGACATCATCGCGCGTGACGATACCGCTTTCGGTGACGAGCAGCCGATCGGCGGG
>JAFEFR010000345.1 GCA_018240485.1 Pseudomonadota bacterium | reverse complement strand
GAGAGGATCAAACCGGCCGGCGTATGTTCCATCAGCGACGCGAGCACGGCGTTTTGTCGCGCCGGCGATTCGCCCGTGTTGCCGAGCAGCGTGACGTACCCTTTTTCGCCCAGAAATTCATCGACGCCGGTGGCGAATTCGGCGAAGAACGGGTTGGACAGATCGTTGATCACCAGCGCCACGGCGCTCGACGTGCGACGGCGCAGATTCGCCGCACTGCGGTTGTAAATGTAGTTCTGTTTTTTCAGCTCCGCCTGCACGCGTGCGCGCGTGTCCGGATGCACGAGCGGGCTTTCGCGCAGCACCAGCGACACGGTGGCGCGCGATACGCCTGCGCCGGCGGCAATGTCGGTGACCGTGGGCGTGCGCGTGGCGTTCGCGGCAGGCGTGACTTTTTTCATGGGCGTGCGTTTGCCGGTCATCGCAATTCCGGGTTTGGGCAGGCGGCAGGCGGCAGGTCGGCGGGATGTGTGCCCCATGCCGGCACCTTGTCGGTCAGCGTGTAATGAATCGTGCCGCCGCTGCGCAAGGCTGCCCAGTCAACGAATACCTTGCTTTGTGCGCGTCCGTCGATCCGGGCTGCGGCGATGTATTGCAGCTTGCCGCCGTCCGCTCCGGGCGCATCGATGCTCAGCGTTTTGCCGCGACCGAGGTCGATTTCCGCATGCTCGAAACGGGGTGTGTGCAGCAGCAACTGGCCCGTGCCCGGCATGCCCGGATAGATGCCGAGCGCGCTGAACAGGTACCACGCGGACATCGTGCCCAGATCGTCATTGCCGGTGACGCCGGTTGGGCCGTCGGTGAACAGCGTTTGCGCCGCGCGCAGCACGACCGCGGTTTTCCACGGCTGGCCGGTCAGCGTGTACATCCAGGGGCTGTGCAAATCCGGCTCGTTGTTCGGGTTGTAGCGAAACTGGTTGTAGTAGTCGTAGGCGCCCATGACCCATTCCTTGCGGGCCGCATGCAGCGGGTCGGCAAGCAATTTGTCGAGAGCGAAAAAGACGTCCAGACGTTTATGCGTCTCTTCGTTGCCGCCCATGGCCTTGACAAGCGCCGGCACGTCTTGCTGTTCCAGCCATTGGTACTGCCAGGCCGTGCCTTCGTGGAAACCGTCTTCGCTCGACGGCGAATAGGGCTTGTCTTTCGGCGAAAACCATTGGCCATCGATGGTTTTCGGCTGCGGGAAACCCCTGAAATCGCCGTGCTCGCCATCGACGACGGCGGGGTTCCACAGGTTGCGCCAGTTGCCGCTGCGTCGTGCATACCGTTGCGCGTTCGCCTCGTCGCCGAGACCGCGCGCCATCAGCGACAGCGCGCAGTCGGCCTGCGCGTATTCGAACGTGGCCGATGCGCCGTGTTCCTGATCGACGTCCATGGTTTTTTTCTGCGTCGAAGACTTCACGTAGTCGACGAATCCGTGGGCGATGTAGTTGGCGTTGCCGGCGCGGCCTTCCTCGCGCCAGAACTTCGGCGGCGTCTCGTCGGCATTGCGCTGGAGCGCGGCGTAGGCGCGGCGCGC
Source organism: Pseudomonadota bacterium (assembly GCA_018240485.1). Classification (GTDB taxonomy): domain Bacteria; phylum Pseudomonadota; class Gammaproteobacteria; order Xanthomonadales; family Rhodanobacteraceae; genus Rudaea. Next base: position 1,706 of record JAFEFR010000345.1, on the reverse strand, counting down.
ACCATCGCCGTCGAGCGCGCCGTATTTCCACAGATCGGCGAGGAACGGCGTGACCGGATCGCCGGTCATCGTGTTGGTTTCGTAATTTGCATAGCCCCAGCGCGGCAGCCAGCCGCCTTGTTCGGAAATCGCCACGATGGTGCGGGCGATATCGCGCGCACGCTGCGGGCGCAGGATCGCCAGCATCTGGTTCTGCGCGCGATAGGTGTCCCAAAGCGAAAAATATTCGTAGTAGGTCCAGCCATCGGCGGTGTGGATCGCATCGTCCCAGCCACGATAACGTCCATCGGCATCGCTGCCGGTGAGTGGTTGCAGCAAGGTGTGGTACACCGAGGTGTGCAAGACGGTTCGATCCTTCTCGCTGCCGCCGCGCACGCGGATGCTGGACAACTCGCGGCGCCAAACATCCTGCGCACGCTCGCGGATGGTATCGAACGTCATGGCTTTGCCGTCGGCGTAGCCCTCGGTGCGCAGGTTGTTGCGGGCGCCGTCAGCGTCGACATGCGAGACCGAACTGAGCACGGTCACGCTGCGTGCGTCGCGCGTGTCGAATGTCAGCCATGCCCCGTTCGGGGCTTCCGCCGCATGCGATTCCTTCGAGCCGGGCACGACCCGTGTCTTGCCCCAGGTGCCCCAGGCCGTAAATGGCCGGTTGAATTCGAGCCGAAACCAGGTGACGTAGCTGCTGCCACCACAAAATCCCAGCGCCTCCTGCGAGCCTTCGACGGTGTGGTCGTCGACGATGCGGATGTCGCTGCGCAAAATGCGATGCCGCAGCGTGGCCTGGCCGAGATTGACGAGGATATGGGCTTGCTCGGTCGCTGGAAACGTATAGCGCTCGGCGCCGACGCGCGTCAGCGCGCTGGTTTCTGCATCGATGCCGCCGTAGTCCGTCAAACGCACCTTGTAATAACCCGGCTTGCCGATTTCGCCCGCGTGCGAGAACGCCGCCGCATAACGGGTTTGGTCGAAGGTATCGGGCAGCGTCGTATCGAAGGCGGCGTTTTTGTCGGCCCCGATCGCACCGGTCGTCGGCAGCACGGAGACGAGCCCCCCTTGCTCGAAGCAACCGGCACCGGACAGGAAGAAATGCCCGAAACCGCGAATCTTGCTGTCGGTGTATTGCCAACCCGCATAGTGCGAACCGATCGGGCTGACCTGGATCATGCCGAACGGTGCCGACGCACCGGGGAACGTGTTGCCTTCGTCCTGCGTGCCGATGAAGGTGTCGACAGCATCGAGTGGGTCGAGCGCCCCGGCGTGCGCCGACGACATGCTGGCGAGGCAGACCGAGAGAGTGAGGAGCAATTTCGGACAGGGCATGACGATCTACCTTCAAAAGTTCAATGTGCGCGCAGCGCATCGGCGAGCGCGCGGACGCGCGCGAGGTCCGTCTGCACATGGTCGGGTTCGAGTCCGGGAAGCTCGCTGTTTCGCCATCGCATCGCCGAGCGCTGCGTGGCGCTGGCCGAGGCGTGACATTCCATGATGCCGGTGCGGGCGACGAGATCGCGCACGTTGTCGGCATTGACACCGCCGCCGGCCATGATCGTGACGCGCCCTGCCGCCTGCCGAACCAGTTGGGCGATCGCGTCGGCGCCGGCCATGGCGCTTGGCGCACCGCCCGAAGTCAGTATGCGTTTGCAGCCGAGCGCCACGATAGCTTCCAGTGCCGCGTGGCGATCGCGCGCGGCATCGAAGGCGCG
>JAFEFR010000344.1 GCA_018240485.1 Pseudomonadota bacterium | reverse complement strand
CCGCTCGGACCTGCTGCTGCTCGACGAGCCGACCAACCACCTCGATCTCGACGCGGTGATTTGGCTCGAAGGCTGGTTGAAAAAGTATACCGGCACCCTGCTGGTGATCTCGCACGACCGCGAGTTTCTCGATGCCGTCGCCACCCACATGCTCAGCATCGCCGATCAACAGGTGGAACTCTTCGCCGGCAACCTGACCGGCTACGAGCGCAAACGCAGCGAGCGCCTCGCGCAGCAACAATCGATGTACGAAAAGCAGCAACGCGAACGCGCGCATTTGCAAAAATTCGTCGACCGCTTTCGCGCGCAAGCGACCAAGGCGCGCCAGGCGCAAAGCCGCATCAAGGCACTCGAACGCATGGTCGACATCGCGCCGATCCGCGCCGCATCGAGCATCCGTTTCGAGTTCCGCGAACCGGTCGCCCTGCCCGATCCGCTGCTGCGCCTGGACGAAGTCGCCGCCGGTTACGGCGAACGGATCGTGCTCGATCGAATCAAGTTCAACCTCGTGCCGGGCGACCGTATCGCCCTGCTCGGCGCCAACGGCGCGGGCAAATCGACCTTGATCAAGGTATTGGCCGGGCAGATTGCACCGCTGGCGGGCGAATTGGTCGCCGCACGCGATCTCAAGATCGGCTACTTCGCCCAGCATCAACTCGAACAGCTCGACGCGCGCGCCACCGCCGTCGAGCACCTGCTCGAACTCGACCGCGCACTCGGCGAACGAGGTGCGCGCGATTTCCTCGGCGGTTTCGGTTTTCAGGGCGACCGCGCGCTCGAACCGGTCGCGCCATTTTCCGGCGGTGAGAAGGCGCGTCTGTGTCTGGCACTGACTGTCTACCAGAAACCCAATCTGCTATTGCTCGACGAGCCGACCAACCATCTCGACCTCGACATGCGCGAGGCCCTGACCGAAGCGCTCAACGACTACACCGGCGCGCTGGTGCTGGTTTCGCACGACCGCGCGCTGATCCGCACCTGCTGCACGACCTTGCTGCATGTCGGGGGTGGGCGCGTCATCGACTACGACGGCGACCTCGACGACTATGCCCGCGTCGTGCAGCGTGCCAACGCACAGGATGCGACGGTCGACGTCGTTACCACCGCGGCGGGCAAAAGCAAGAAAGACCAGCGTCGCGAACGCGCCGACGCACGCGCAAAGGCGGCACCCGCAGAGAATCCGCCCCGCGTTGACGGCCGCGAACGCAGCGCGCTGCAGCGCTCGCTGCGCAAGAAACTCACCGACCTCGAAAAACGCATGGCCGTGCTCGATGCGGACAAGCATACGCTCGATGCCAAGCTGGCCGATCCGACGCTCTATGCCGACACATCAACCGCGCAGCTGCTCGAACTGAGCCAACAATCCAACGTGCTGGCCTCCGACATCCGGGCCACAGAGGAAGCCTGGCTGGCCGCACAGCGCGAACTTGAGCAAGTCGAAACGGCCTGAATAATCTGCCACCGTACCTGCAGGATCGCTCGACTCCTGCAGGCAACGATTTTGTTGGTGCGATAATTTTCAAATAAATCAGATGGTTGATAACACGCGCTGAACCGCGGAGGCTTTTTTGTTCAAAGAGAGTTGACATTTTTCGATTTAGTGTTATAGTTACATACAACACCACTTCATCGACTCACAACGTCACCACGGAGATGATCATGAATACATCCACTCCCCTCATCCGACTCGGCCTGCT
>JAFEFR010000343.1 GCA_018240485.1 Pseudomonadota bacterium | reverse complement strand
TCGATCACCAGATGCACGCGATCGCTCACGCCGCGATTGACGATGCGGTGGGGCAAATCGAAATTGAGATACCAGCATTCGCCCTCGGCCAGCGGCACGGCCTCGCCGCCGACGACGAATTCGACCTCCGCGTTCGTATGCACCGGCACATGCAGGCGCACGAGGCCTTCCTCGAAACGCAAACCCGCATCGCGATGCTCGCGAATTTCCGCACCCGCGGCGAGCTTGAGAAAGCGCACCGAATCGATCTCGCATTCGAATTGGGCAAGAAATTGCGGCAGGTAGCGGCAGCGCTGCATCGCTTCGGTGTCGAAAAATTCGCCGCAGGACGGGTCGGCGTAGAGCGGCGAGCGCCCATGCGCTTGTGCGCGCAGCGCGATGCCGCTCCAGTCGCCGGCGTAGTACTGCGTATTGAAGTGCGGGCGCCAACCCTGCGGCGCGATGGCAGCGAGGTCGGCGCGCAAAGCGGCGAGATCGCAATTCAGCGGCAACCGCAAGCCACGCAGCACGGTGCGGATGTCTTCGAGCGCCCGAACCGGCGCCTCTAGCCAGCGCCCGATGCTTTGGTACATCGCGCGATCCGCCACCGCACGCTTGGTTTCGCCATCGGCGTGGAAATCTGCCTGCGGACGCTTCGCGTGGCGCTGCCCGACGCGCGCGAGCTGCGCCGCATCGGGCGTGCCCGCAAGCGCGAAGTGCGTGGCGATGCGTGCGCCAATCGCCTGCGGCAATTCGTCGTAATCGACCAGGTTTTCGCGACGCGCATGCGGCACCACGGCCGCACAGATCGCACCGAGTACGCAGGCGGCGTGCTCCTCCAAGGCGAGCGCGCCGTTGTGCGCCTCGACCGGCAACCAGGCGTCCGGCAACATCCCCGGCACGGTATGCTTGCCGGGCTCGCGTCGATGCGAGGCCAGCACTTCCACCGGGTTGCGGTAGACGAATATCCACGGCGCACCGAGACAAGTCGCGATGTCGCCGAGCATCAAGGCGTGCCAGGCATCGAGCTTGATCACAATGCCGGCGTCATCGCCGGAGGACTGCGTCAGTGCGGCGACGGCGGCGCGCAATAGCAGACCGTGCGGATCATGGCCGGCACGCGCAGCAAAAATCGCTGTGTCGAGCAGGTTCGCTTCGCTGACGACACGCACGCCGGGCCACGCCTTGAGCGCCTGCGCGATCAGGGTCGAGCCGCAGCGCGACAGATGGAAAATCACACCTTTGATCGGCAACCTCTCGGCTTCGAGTTCGGCGACGAACGCCGACGTGATCGGCGTCGTCACCTTGAGCCAGCGATTCAATGGACGCATGCGCCAGTGCATGACCTGCTGCTCGTAAAACGGCACGTCGGGCGAGGGCGCCGCGCATGCCCAAACCAGCTCGGCGCCCT
>JAFEFR010000342.1 GCA_018240485.1 Pseudomonadota bacterium | reverse complement strand
GTCGTCTGCGTGGCCAAGGCGGCGATGGCCTGTGCCTCGCGGCGCGTGTTCGGCAGGCGCCGCAAGCTGGCGATGCCGGCTTCGCTCATCGCGCGCGTCAGCGCCTCGTCTTGCTCGGGGGCGGCGGCGTTCGCCTGTGCGCGCAAGCGCACATCGTCGTTGCGAAAAACCGGGTCGGCGAAGATCGCCAGCGTGCCCGGCGCCGCCGCCGGTGGCGACAATGCGCGCAAGCTGCGCAAGGTCGCAAGCGAAGGCAGATAGACGAAAGCCGGCGGTGATGTCGGTTGTGCCGTCGTGGTACGGGCAAACGGCAACAATGCAAACGGTATGAGTTGCAGATCGCCATCGGCAACGACGGCGACCTGCGCACGCAGACGTGCGCGCACGCTTGCCGGCAGGATCCGTTCTTGCACGATGCGCGCCTGCGTGTCGATGGCGGCTCTGTCGACGGCGTCCTGCTCGGCCAGTCGCTGCATCGGCACCGATGCGGTGAACGCGGGGTGTGCGATGAGTTTTTCGTGCAGCGCCGCCACGGCTTGCTCGATCTGCGTGCGCGGGGGCAACACGTACGCATCGATGCCATCGCGCGCGATCGTGAACACATAGCTGCGTGCATCGCCGAGCCAGTATTCGAGCACACTGGTGTCGTCGTCGAGCAACGCGCGACGCAGGGCGTCGGGATCGATGTGCGTTGGACGTACCAGCTCTGCATAGCGCGGATTCGATTCGCGCAACACCGCGCGCGCCCGATCGAGCTGCGCATTCGCTGCATCGAGCGCATTGCGCAATACCTCGTGTTGCGCGTCGCTCGCACTTGCGGAGAGGCGCTGCAACTCGTAGGCGGCAGCCTGTACGCCGTCTTCGGCCTCGCGTTCGCGCGCGAGCAGAGTGGGGTCGACGTCCCTGCGGATATCGATGCCGCGCTCGGTGAGTTGATCCTGCAACGAGCGTGCGCGCGCTCGCTCGGCGATTTGCAGCGCCGCCATGGCGTGACCGCCGTGCGGTTCGCGTAGCTGGCGCTGCATGAGAATGTCGATGCCAAGTTCGTAGTAGGCGCGCATCGAAGAAAAATAGCTCGTGCGCAGACGCAGGTTGCTCAGACGCATGCGCTCGGATTCGATCAGATCGAGGGCCGACTCGATGTGGCCCGTGGCAGCGACGAGATCGCCCGTCCGTTGCTCCAGTTGCGCCAATGCCGCGAGGGCCACGGGTTGCTTGCTCGAAGCGTGTGTGTGCCGCGCGCGTTCGAGCGCCTGCGTGTAGTACGGGCGGGCCGCGGCGAATCGATGTCGGCGGCTTTGCAGATCGCCGAGCGCCAGCTCGATCTCGATCGTTTCATCTTGCGTGCCCTGCTTTTCGGCCAGCGCTTGCGCGGCGAGCAGATGTTCGCTCGCTTCGTCCCAACGTCGACGCTCGAGCGCGACTTGACCGAGTCCGCGCAAAACCCGTGCTTGCAAGCGTGCAAATCCGCCACTGCTGCCGAGTTTCTGTGCCTGCGTGAACAAGTCGGCGGCGGCATCGACGCGCCCGCCATCGAGCGCCGCATCGCCCTGGTTCGCCAGGGCCTCGGCCACCGCGGGTGGCTCTTTGTTGGCCAAGGCTGCCGCGGCGGATTTCTGGTAGGCCGCAACCGCTTGTTCGGGTTCGCCGAGCTCGCGATACAGGCGGCCAAGATCGCTCCACGCCATGTTCTCGACCATCGCATACGGCGTGCGCTGCAAGTCCTCGAAAGTTTGCGCGAACGCATCGAGCGCGCGAGTGTATTCGCCGCGATCCATCCGCACCGCCGCGAGACGCTCACGGCTGAACGCAATGCCCGGTGCATCGCTCGTATCCTGCGCCAATTTGAGCGCCGTCGTCGCCGCATCGAACGCACGACCACGCTGGCCGGTTTCGGTGAAGTCCGCCACGAGATTGCCGAGCACGACGCCTTGAAAACGTGCATCGCCCGTACGGCGGTACAGCGCCAACGCCCGCTGCTGCGCGGCGATCGCGCCGAGCCGGTCGCCCACATACGCAAGCGATGCGCCGAGCGTGCGCTCGGCTTCGGCCGCATAGGCGGCGCGCGACGGATCGCCACCGCGATCGCAACCCGAATCCAGCGCCGCACGCGCGGAAGCCTGCGCCTGCGCGTAGTCGCCCAAGGCAAAGTTCAACCGTGCCCGACCGGACAAGGTGCGCTGCACTTCGCAGGCATCCAGCACAGCCTGCCACGCCGCAAGCGCATCGTGAAATGCTTGTGCCGCACGAGTCGCCATGACCGAATCGATGGTCCCGGCCTCGAAGCTGCCGGCGGCGCGACGCAGATCGTTGGCCATCGCGAGCAGCGTCTGCGCGCGTGCGCGGCCGCGATCCGCTGTCGTAATCGGATGTGCTGCGCCAAGCGCGATTTCATACTCGCCGCCAAACTTGGATGTCACCGCGAAGCGCATTGCCGTCGTCTCATCCGCGATCAGCGTCACGCGTTGCATGGCACTCTTGCCTGCATCCACTTGCACGGAAGCTTGCTCAGTTATATCGACTCTGCGCAGTCCGACCGAGTGTGTGCCGAGTTGGCGCAAGCTCAATTCCGCCGCTTGCCCGGCAGCGAGCGACACCGTGTAGTCGCGATGCTGCCCTGGCATCACCTGCGCCCGGATCGCGCGGCCCGGTGCCAGCGCATCAGTCGCATCGGGCATCGCGGCAAACGCCATCGTGCCGACGCCGACGGCGGCGAGCGCCAGTCCAAGGCGGCAAAGCGATGATGCGATCAAGCTCATGCGCACGCGAGAGGATCCCCCGATATCGGCGCAGTGTAGCGCGCAAGCCGCATGCAAATGCTGCTGCGTGATGGATTTCAGAAATCGCCCACTGCATACAAAGGTGCCGCGAGGGATGAAGCGTGCGCGGCGGTTGCGAGGGCTTCTGGCGTAGGGGCAAAACCATGCAAACGACACGGGCGTTTTCGGCGGCACGCGCACTTGTGCGGCGTGCGATTCTCATCGCGGCGGTGGCACTGCCCACCTTTCTTGGCGCCACGCCTTATGCGGGCGGCCCCCCGGTCACGAGTGAGGCGACCACGCGCTTGAGCGGACATGTTCTGCCTGCTCTTGCCAATGCCACGCGCCAGCCGCAAAGCTGGACGAAATGGCTGACCGGCACGGATGCGAGCGACGCGCAGCCGATCACCCTGACCCTGGTGCTCAACCGCGACGACGAAGCGGGTTTTCAGCAGTACCTGCACGACGTTTACGACCCGGCGTCGCCGATCTTCCGCAAGTTCCAGACGCCCGAGCAACTCGCGGAACGATTCGGGCCGTCGCAGCAGGCTTACGATGAAACCCTGGCGTGGCTGCGCACGCAGAACTTCGAACTTGCGCACGGTTCGGCGAACCGCATGACGCTGACGGTGCAAGGCTCGCGCGCCGATGCTGCCAAGGCGTTTGCCGTCGGTATCGATGACTATGCGCTGGGTGAGCGCCACTTTTACGCGAATGACGCTGAGCCATCGCTGCCGGAAGCACTCGCTACGCATGTGCAATACATCGGCGGTTTGTCCAACCTCGCGCAACCGCTGCATGCGCAGCCGCAACGCATGATCAAGCTCGTTTTTGGCCTTGGCATCTGCAAGCTTTGGGCGCTTGCCGCCGGGGCTGCGTTCAAGGCCGGTGCGGGGCCCGGCTCTACCTACGACTACTACGGTGCGTTTGTTCAGTGCTTCAAGAATTTGTTTGGCAAGACACCGTCCGACATGCTTGCCGGCAGCGACCCGCCTCCGCCCGCATGGCAGGACGCCGACGGCACGGGGCAAACCATCGGGCTGGTCGAGTTCGATTCCTACACGCCGAGCGATATCGTTGATTACATCGCGCTATTGGCGCTGCCCGTCACCAAGATCAACGATGTGGTGCCAGTGCACCTCAACGGCGGGGCTGGCGCGCCGGGTGCGGCGCAGGATGAAGTGCTGCTGGATATCGACGCCGTGCTGTCGCTGGCGTCCGGCGCGAAGATTCGTGTCTACGATGCGCCGTTCACCGGTAATACCAGTTTCCAAACGATGCTCAACGCGATGATTGGCGATCACGTCACCATCATCAGCAACAGTTGGGCCTACTGCGAAGATCAGACCACGGCGGGCGACGTGCAAAGCATCGATTCGATTCTGCAGACAGCTGCGGCCGCGGGAATCAGCGTGTTCAATGGTTCCGGCGACACCGGCAGCACGTGCCTTGACGGCGCCGTGAACACAATTGGCGTGCCGGCGGATTCGCCGCACGCAACGGCAGTTGGAGGCTCGTCGCTCACACAAGGCCCCGGCCACACCTATGCCAGCGAAACCTGGTGGAATGGCACTGCTGACACGCCGCCTTCCGGTCAAGGTGGATTCGGCGTCAGTCGATTCTTCACCCGCCCGTCGTATCAAAATGGCTTCAACGCAAATGCCATGCGCTCGATACCCGATGTCGTGTCGAATGCCGATCCTGCCCACGGCGTCGTCATCTGCAACGCGAGCGAAGGCGGATGTCCAACCGGCGCACAGTTCGGCGGCACGAGTCTCGCCGCGCCGACCTGGGCGGCATTCACCGCGCTGCTCAATCAGACTCAAGGCAGCAACCTTGGCCTGCTCAATTCCCAACTGTATGCACTTTCCGCAAACGGCGTGTTTCACAACGCCGCATCGATGGGTAGCGATTTCGTTCATGTCGGCCTCGGCTCACCGCGGCTGGCGGCACTGCATCAGAAGCTGACCGCACAGACGACCGGCAGTGTCGATGCCACGGTGTCACGTGTATTTGTCTACGGCGACGACAACCTCACCACCTATCCGGCAACGGCGAATGGCCTTGTGCGCTTCAACGATGGCACGACCAAGGGTTACGTCGTGGTCAAACTTGCCGATGCGATGGGTAACCTCGTCGGCGGCAAGACGGTCACCTTGAGTGGCAACGCGGGCAGTCATGCCACGATCACACCAGCGAGTGTCGTCAGTGATACCTCCGGCAATGCAATTTTCACCGTAACCGACCTTACCGCCGAGCCGCTCGTGCTGACCGCGCGCGACCAGACCGACGGAATCACGCTCACCCAGACGGGCACATTCGATTTCCAAGTTGCGCCCGCCGCGAGCAGCTCCATCGTCGCGCTTTCGCCCACCGCCGCGGCGGACGGCGTCAGTACCGACACGATTACGGTGACGCTGCAAGACGCGCTCAGTCGACCGACGCCCGGCAAGGCGGTGACGCTCGCACAAAATGGACACTCGATCGTCAGCGCGCCGAATCCCGCCGTGACCGATGCGAGTGGCAAGATCGTCTTCACCGTCACTGATACCGTGCAGGAGACGGTCACTTACACCGCAGTCGACGTAACCGACGGTCTTCCCGTGCCCGGCACCGCCGTAGTGACCTTCAATGCCGGTGGCAGCGACAACTGCGGCAGCAGCAATTTCGGTGATCCGAACATCACCGCCGCTCCGGGCTATGCGATTACACCGTATGCGACGGGCTTTCTGCCCAAGCAAATCGCCTCGGGCGGTCTCACCTCGCAGTGCCGCGGTGCCAGTGGCCTTGCCTTTGATGCCGCTGGAAACTTGTTCGTGTCCGATGCGGCTTACGGCAACATCTACAAGTTCCCGCCCGGCGGCGGTGTGGTCGGTGCAGGCACCAAAGTGACCTCGACGCCGCTGGGGCCGCTGCTGGCGGGCCTCACCTTCGGCAAGGACGGCAAGTTCTACGCCGCGCAAATCGCGACCACGGGCAATTTCTTCACCGGCGCGGTGATGGAAATCAACCCGACCACTGGCGTCAACGTGCGCACGGTGGCCTCGGCGATTACCTGCGCGAGTTACCTGACGACGGATCCGGTCAGCGGGGATTTGTTCGTCGATGATTCCTGTGGAGGCGCCGGTTCGGACAATCCCTCGATCTGGCGCATCGCCAATCCCGGTAGTGTGACGCCGACGACGAGTGTGTATGCGACGACATCCGGCACCAACGGCGGGCTGGCGTTTGCATCGGGCGGTACGCTGTATGCCATTGACTACTACGGCACGGGGCTCTCGAAGATTGCGGGCACGAGTGCGCCGACGCCCGGCCAGCGCACGCAGTTGAATGGCGTGGTGTCGCCCGCGCTCGATATCGCTGCGCTGGGTGCTGGGGCCGGTGGCGATGCCAAGACACTCGTGTTGGGCACCAATGCCGTGGTTGGTGGCTTGCCCGCAGGCATGAAGATTTTCGATGCCACGACGACGCCGATCACGCCGAAGACGATGCTGGTCAACAATGCGTTTGCTACCGTCGACATACTCGGCCCGGACGGTTGCCTGTATGCCGGCATGATCACCACGGTATACAAAATCACCAACGCCGATGGCAGTTGCCCGCTGAACGTCAATCAGCCCGCGTTGGCGTTGAGCCCGGCGGTGGTGGCCCCGAACCCGGCACAAGGTGCGACCCAGAACTTCACTGCGCAGTTGAAAAATGCGAGCGTGCCCGCCGGTACGCCGGTGTTCTTCAACGTCAGCGGAGTCAACCCGATGGCGAAAATCGTACGCGCCGATGCCAATGGTGCGGCAAGTTTCAGCTACACCGCGATCAACGCGGGGCAAGATCGCATCAGCGCATCGATTGATATCGGCACCTCGACGGTACCCTCCAACACCACTCAGGTGACGTGGGTCAGCGGCTCGCACACGACCGCGCTGTCGCTGAACTTGAGCCCACTCGGCGGCACTTCGGGGCAAAGCGTGACGGTGAAGAGCGTGTTGTTCGATCTATCGGCCAATCCCATCGCACCACTCGCCGGACGCAGCGTGACCTTTACGCTCGGCGCGTTGACCTGCGCTGCGACCACCGATGCGAATGGGGTTGCGAGCTGCGCCATTGCGCTGCCGAGCGGGCAAAACGGGCCGGCGACGTTGCAGGCGAATTTCAGCGCCAACGGTATTTATCTTGCATCGAGCGACAGTCAGGATTTCACCATCTCGGCCCCCGCGCCGGTGCAAGCCCCGACCAGCACGAGCCTTGCCGCCGCGCCAAATCCGGTAGGCGCGGGGCAGCCGCTGACGTTGACCGCGGTGGTGGCCACGGGCACATCCACATCCCACCTTGGCACGCCGAATGCGCTGCCTGCGGCGGCAAGCGGCAGCGTCACTTTCCTCGATGGTGGCGTGCCGATCGGCAGCAGCGGGCTCGACAACAACGGGCGCGCAGTGTTTGTCGTGTCCACGCTGGGCGTTGGCACGCACAATCTCACTGCGGCGTATCAGGGCGATACGAACAATGCTCCGAGCACCAGCGCGCCCGCCTTGGTGGTGACGGTGTTGGCGGTGGCGAGTGTTGCGATACCGGCGCCGACGCTTGCCGTGTCGGCACTGACCCTGTTGGCGCTGGGCCTTGCGTGGCTGGCGCTGCGTGCTCGGCGTGGCGCGATGCCGTAGCGCGCACGCGCAGGAATCCGCGCCGCATCCACTGGCTTGGCTGGATGCGGCGCGGCATGTCAGTACAGCGGTGGCGCACCTGCGGGGCGTGATTTGAAGCGTTTGTGCACCCACAAATACTGCTCTGGTGCCTCGCGCACCATGCGTTCGATTTGCGCGTTGATGCGCGCGGTGTCGGCGGCGATGTCGCTGGAGGGAAAATTTTCCAGAGGCGCTTCGAGGCGCAACGCGTAGCCGCGTGCGCCGGGCAAGCGGCGATGGAAGAATGGGATCACGGCAGCGCCGGACAGGCGCGAGAGATGGTGGGTCGCGGTGATCGTCGCCGCATCGATGCCGAAAAACGGCACGAATACCGACTCCTTGCCGCGCATGTCCTGATCGGGGGCGTACCACAGCGTGCCGCCACGGCGCAGGTATTTCACGCTCGCCAGCAGCTCGTCCTTGGTGAACATGGCTTGCGCGTAGCGCAGGCGCGCGCGCAAGACTTCACGCTCGAACAGGGGGTTGTCCATCACCCGATACATGCCGGCGATGCGGATGCGCTGCGAAACCAGGCGCGCGCACAGTTCCAGATGCGAAAAATGCGCGCCGACCAGCAGCGCGCCTCGGCCCGCATCGCGGCAGGCTTGCAGGTGCTCCAGCCCTTCGATCTCGCAAGGCACGCGCGCGAGCGCTCGCTCGCTGCCCATCCAGGCGAAGGCGAACTCGATGAGCATCGTGCCGAGATCGGCGAGAGTGGCGCGCAGCAGGCCTTCGCGCTCGCGCGTGGAAAGTTGCGGAAAGCACAGTTCGAGATTGCGCCGCGCAATGCGACGGCGTTCGCCGGGCAGGTGTCGCGTCAGCAAACCGAGTGCGCGACCGAGCAGATATCGCACACGGTACGGCAGCAGCGCGACGAGTTTCATCGTCCCAATGCCGAGCCACGAGGGCCAGTAGCGCGGGGATGTAAGCGAGAGTTGCGAATTCTTCGGCGCGGTCATCGCTCAAAGTATACGGGAGCGCTGCGCGGATGCTCCAATCCGCAAGCGCGCCTCGCGGCTATACTTTGCCCCTCTCCCGTGAGAGTTTCTTCGTGCCGTTTCGCCGTTTTCTCTACACCCTGGCCATGTACCTGCTGACGCCGGCGATTCTCTATCGCCTGGCGGCCCGCGGCCTGCGTTATCGCGAGTACTTCGAGCGCTGGCGCGAGCGTTTCGGCTATTCGACCGCGGAGCTTGAGGAAAGCATCTGGATCCATGCCGTGTCGATGGGCGAGGTCAATGCCGCGCTGCCGTTGATCGATGCGTTGATGACGCGTTATGCGGGCATGAAGTTCGTGGTCACCACGGTTACGCCGACGGGCTCGGAGCGCGTGCGCCGCGTGTACGGCGAGCGCGTCGTCAATTTGTATTTGCCTTACGATCTGCCCGCTTCGATTGCCCGTTTTCTCGATCGCATCCGACCGCGCCTTGCGTTGATCATGGAAACCGAAATCTGGCCGAATTTGTTTTTCGAATGCGAAGCGCGCGGCATTCCGTTGATCATCGCCAATGCGCGGTTGTCGGAAAAAAGCCTGCGCGGCTATTCGCCGATCCTGCCGCTCGTGCAGCGCGCGCTTGCCGGAGTGAGCTATATCGCGGCGCAGTCCACGACGGATGCCGAGCGCTTCACCGCACTTGGCGCGCCCGCGCAGCGGCTCGGCGTGATCGGCAATCTGAAGTACGACATGAGCGTGCCGAAAAATCTGATCGAAGAAGCTGCGACGATGCGCGACGCCTGGGGCGCGCGGCGGCCGGTATGGATTGCGGCAAGCACGCACGACGGCGAGGAGCTGGCCGTGCTCAAGGCGCACGCCGAAGTGCTGCGCCGTTTTCCCGATGCGTTGATGCTGCTCGTGCCGCGCCATCCCGAGCGCTTCAAGCCGGTCGCGCAATCCTGCCGCAGTTTCGGTTTCGTCACCCGCACGCGCAGCGAAGATCGTGCCGCCTCGTCGGACACGCAATGCTTCATCGTCGATACGCTGGGCGAGTTGCTCAACTACTACGCCGCGGCCGATGCCGCGTTCGTCGGCGGCAGTCTCGTGCCGATCGGCGGCCACAACGTACTCGAACCGGCCGCGTTTGCGGTGCCGGTCGTGGTCGGCCCGTACATGTTCAATTTCGCCGAGATCAACGCCAGCCTCACCGAAGCCGGCGCGGTTCTCCAGGTGCTCGGCGGCGACGATCTCGGCGTTGCGATCACACACCTGCTCGCCGACGCGGTATTGCGCAAACGCATCGGACAGGCCGCTCAAGCCGCTTTCGAGCGCGAACGCGGCAGCGTGCTGCGTACGCTGGCGATCGTGGAGAAGGCGCTCGGCGGTTAGCTGTGAGGAGGCCAAGGAAGTACAACTTGCCATCGCTGACACATAACAAAATATTACATTGCTGACATGTAATATGGCTTTGGGGTAAGCCAAATGCGGGGTTTGACATGCGTGTTCATGCTGGAGTGACTACGGGCCGTTCCTTTTTTTCAGAGTCATGCTCAGCCCGACTTATCGCTCGGCGTTTACCTGCGCGCTGGCCGTGCTTTGTGCGATTTCCCGGCATGGATTCGCGCAGGCACCGTATCCGCCGTCGTATCAGGTACCGTTGTTTTCGGCAGATGCGACCAGCGATTCATGTCTGGCTTATTCCGGACAAGGACAAACCGATTCCATACCGATAGGCAAGGCCATTCTTCGACAGCCGGACGGGGGGACGATTCTGGCGGGCAGGTTTGCTCGTGCGAGGTCGGCCTCGAACGAGTCGGATTGGGCGGCATACAACAGCGCAGTGCGAATGAATCCCGACGGCAGTTGGGATCGCGGCTGGCATCTCGATATCCAGTGCGACGACGCGCACAAGACTGGCATCATCAAAGCGTTGGTTGGCGATTCCGCAGGTAATATCTACGTCGGTGGCGGGTTCGTAACGCCGAGCGGCAGTCGGCGCAATCTCGCCCGGTTCAATGCCAAGGGCGAGCTCGATACCGCGTGGCGTGTGGATGCAGATGGTGGTCCGGTTGAGACATTGGCGATCGACGACGACGGCAATCTGTTCGTCGGCGGTTTTTTCACTCAGATCAGTGGAGTGCAACGCCCTTACCTGGCCAAGGTTCGCGACGGAAAAGTCGTCGGAGAGTGGAGCCGGGAGTCTCCTTGCCAGTTCAGACGTTGGCGATAGCGGGCCCCAGTATCTTTGCGGGTAGCCTTTCGATTGTCGGCACGTCTCCAGCCACGCTAATAGCCAAAGTATCGCGCACCGGCCAAGGCGCAGCCGATTCGGATTGGAAAAACCCGCTTTTCAACCGCAATGACGGCATCTACACCCTGGCGCTCGATCATCAGGGCTATCTGTATGCGGGCGGAAAATTCAGCGCAGTCGGCGATCAGATGCGACGCAATATCGCCCGGTTTTCGGCTGCCAATGGCGATCTGGATCAAGACTGGATGGCCGGAGAAGCCGATGGGTTTCCTGCCAAGTTGAGTTGGCAGATGGCGCCGATCCCAACCCCTGTCATGGCGATTGCCGTAGACAGCAAGAACAATGTCTTCGTGGGTGGCAGTTTCGATCGGTCTCGATATGTTTCGCAGGGCAGTGGGCGCAATGTCTTGGCAAAAATCGACGCTTACGGCAAATTCGATATGGCATGGAGCATGGGCAATTCCAACCTCGACTATGTCAATGCCCTGCGATTGGATGGCGTGCCGTTGGGCGTCGGCGGGCAACTCGCGACGTTCTCGAACGACAACGGGTATCCTCTGGCCCGAACGTTTTCTGCCGACACACTGAACCTCAATCAGCAAGGCTTGTCTGGCGCTTGGGGCAGATCGAATACGCCGGGGACACGGCAAGGATTGTTGTTCAATTTCTATCCCGACAACATCGCACCGGGCCACGGCACGGTGTTTGCCGGCTGGTACACGTATGACCTCGCCGGTGGCAGCGGGGGGCAGCGTTGGTACGCGTTGCAGGGAGACGTCCACGGCGATTCTCCCTCGGCAACGCTGGGCATCTACACCGCAATCGATGGCAATCTCAATGCGGGACAGAACCCGTCGAGCATTCAGGTTGGCACAGCAACGTTGGGCTTCGGCGACTGCTCAACCGGCATGCTTGTGTATGCGTTCCACGATGGCCGCTCAGGTTCGATACCGCTTTCGCGGGTGACCCAGAATACGAACTGCAGCACCCGTGGCGACCGTGGCGGCGATCCGGGAAATTCCCTGCTCACGGGCACGTGGATCGTCCCGGACACCGCCGGCATGGGCTTTGTCATCGACGTCAGCCCCGCCAATAAAACCCTGTTCGGCACGTGGTATACCTACTTCCCCGCGGGCTTTCCGGCAGGTTCGCCGCGCCAGCAGTGGTTCGTGTTCCAGGACGGCGATTTCAGCCCGAGCGCAACCTCGTCGAGCGATATCGATCTACTGCAATTCGGCGGCGGCACGTTCGACGCTACCGTCGGCGGCGGGGTGACGTCGGATGTCGTTGGCAAGGTGAGTCTGAGTTTCACCAGTTGCACGACGGCGACGTTCACCTACCGCATTTGGCCGAACAGGTTGAACTCGCAGTCGGTGAGCCAGAATACGGTCGATCTCGTGCGGCTCGGCCCGGCGCCTGCGGGATGTGCGCCATGACCATCGTGCGCGATGTGCATGCGGCATGCGGCAGCATGAGGGTAACCGAAGCCGGGGCGCGCAGGAATCGCGCCCCGGGGAAGTTCATTGCAGCAACGCGTTGACCGCGTCGAGATCCTTGCCCGACATGACGCCGGCGGCTTGCTTGAGTTGCAGGCCGCTGAGCACGAATTGGTGGCGTGCTTGCGAGTAGGCGCTTTGTGCCTGCACCAGCGTGCTCTGGCTGGTCAATACGTCGAGGATGGTCTTGGTGCCGACTTCGAATCCGGCTTGGGTCGCATCGACCGCGCTCTGCGCCGAGACGACCGCCGCTTTCGCCGCTTCGACCTCGCTGATGCCGGCGATCACGGCGCGATAGGCGTTGCGTGTGTTGGCATTGACGGTGCGGCGGGTCAGCTCGACCTGGTCTTGCGCGGCGTCGCGCTGATACACGGCTTGACGCGTTTGCGAAGAAACCAGACCGCCGGTGAAGATCGGAATGTTGAGGGTGACGCCGACGGTCGTCGTGCCATTGACGCTGTTGCCGTGAAGCAACGGCCCGCTGCCAACGCCCGAATTGCTCCAGCCAGGTGTGGCGGAGCGTTGCAGCGAGGCGCCGATGGTTGGGTAGTGGCCGGAGCGCTCGGTCTGGATGTTGTACTCGGCCGAAGTGAGCGATTTCTCCGCCGAGGCGAGTGCCGGGTTCTGCTTTTGTGCGAGATCGACCCAGGCCTGCATGTCGGTGGGAGTGGGTTTGTCGAGCGGAACCGGGTCGCGCAGCTTCTTTAGCTCGCCGAAATTCTTGCCGATGATCTGGACGACGCCTTCGCGTGCCGTTTCCACCGCATTCTGTGCGGTGATGACCTGGGCTACTGAAGCGTCGTGCTGGGCGCGCGCGACGTGCACGTCGGTGATCGCGGAAAGGCCGACCTTGAAGCGTTCATCGGCTTGATCGAGTTGCTTTTGCAACGACTTTTCGTTGAGTTTGGAGAAGCTCAACTGATCTTCGGCGGTGAGCACGTTGAAGTACGCCGCGGCGGTGCGCACGAGCAGGTCTTGCGAGGCGGCGTCGTAGGTGAAATCGGCGCCTTCGGACAGTGCGTTCGCGCTGCGCCAGCGCGTAATCTTGCCCCAGTCGAACAGCGTTTGCGTCAGCGTGATCGATGCCGCGCGCGAGCGCCC
>JAFEFR010000341.1 GCA_018240485.1 Pseudomonadota bacterium | reverse complement strand
TGCGCTTCGAACTCGACGTGGGCAAACTCGGCAAACGCCAGATTTTTTCGGGCATTCGCGCCGCATACCAGGAACCGGAAAAACTCGTCGGCCGCCATGTCGTGTTCATCGCCAACCTGGCGCCGCGCAAGATGCGTTTCGGCGTATCCGAAGGCATGATTCTTTCCGCCGGCACGGGCGATGCCGATTTGTATCTGCTCGATGTCGATTCCGGGGCGCAACCGGGCATGCCGGTGAAATGAGGCCGCCCCCGCGCTGCGATAGCGGCGCTGCGAAGGAATTTGTCTACCCGCTCTTTCCTCCGAATTTTTCGTCACGTCAGTCTTGTATTTGCCATTAGCAATCGGTAACGTTCGCCGGCTTGCATCGGTCGTAACACATGCCGCGCACCATCCGGGGAGGGGAGTCCATGCGTGTTCTGGTGCGTTTCTGCTTGTCCGTGTTTTTTCTTGCCGGCTGGGGGAGTGCAACGGCCCAGGTGTCCGTCCCCGCTGCGGCGACGTTTCAGCTCAACGGCGGCAAACTCGATCTTGGCGGCAGCGACCTCCAACTCGGTGGCACCTTGACGCTCGGATCGGGCGGCCTCGCCAACGCCGCCAGCGTTTTGATCGGTGCCGGCGGCTTGCTGGATGCCGGCAGCGGCGCGCTGAGTCTGTTTGGCAACTGGTCCAATCTCGGCAGTTTCGTGCCCGGCGGCAGCACGACGAATTTCATCGACGGCCCACTCGCGACAGCCACCTTCACCGGCTCGACGACGTTCCATATCGCCAGCTTCGTGAGCGCGACCGGCAAGAATTACCTGTTCCCGGTCGCGCGGACTCAATATTTCGATGCGCTGACCATTCTCGGCACCGCCGCGACCGGCATCCAGTTTCGCAGCACCGCGCCGGGGCAAGTCGCCTACGTCAGCCTGCTGGCTTCCGGCCCGCAGAACATCGACTTCGTCGGCGTATCGAACGTCCACGCCATCGGCCAACCTCTCGCCCCGACCAAAACCAACGATGGCGGCAGCGGCGATGCGTTCGGCTGGTTCGGCCTGGTATTCACCGCCGTGCCCGCACCGATGCTCGGCTGGATCGGCCTGCTGCTGCTCACTCTCGCTCTGGTAGGTTCCGTCGCGCGTCTGCGCCGTTCGTTCCGCTGATCCGGCGCGCGCATGAAACCCAGCCTATCCCTGTGCTTTCTGAGCGCCGCCATCGCTGGCGCTCTGAGCCCGTTCGCTGCGAACGCGCAAAATGTCACCGTCACGCCGCCGAACGGTGGCGGTTTCGTCGTCAATAATGCGGCCAGTGCCGCACAATTGAAAATCGATGCCGGTGGCAATCTGTTTCTTGCGGCCCTGCTCTCGGGGCCTCCGCAGACCAACCCTGCGTGTTTCAACATCGCCAACGGGCAGGTCGGCCCGTGCGCCACATTTCCTGCCGGTGCCACGGGCGCCATCGGCCCAACCGGGGCGACCGGTGCCGCAGGCGCGACGGGGGCAACCGGTGTCATCGGCCCAGTCGGAGCGACTGGCGTCACGGGAATGATGGGCGCCACCGGCGCAACGGGAACGACCGGCGCCATTGGCCCAACCGGCGCGACCGGCGTCACGGGAATGATGGGTGTCACCGGCGCAACGGGAATAACCGGCGCCATTGGCCCAACCGGCGCGACCGGCGTCACGGGAATGATGGGTGTCACCGGCGCAACGGGAACGACCGGCGCCATTGGCCCAACCGGCGCGACCGGCATCACGGGAATGATGGGCGTGACGGGAGCGACCGGCTCGGCAGGTGCCGGCACGATCATTCCATTCGCTTCAGGTCTCCCACAAACGATCACCACCTCGCCGCTGCCCGGCGGCCCCAGCGTGGGCATTCTGGTTGGCTTCGGCAATTCCGCACCCACGTCGTCGCCACTGGGTGCCACGATCGACTTGACTGGCGGCCCCGGCGTGGCAACGAACTTCGCCTTCAGCATTCCGCGTAACGGCACGCTGACCTCGTTCGCCGCCTATTTCAGCAATGCAACCGTCATGAACTTGGTCGGCACCACCCTCACCCTCACCGGACAGCTTTACATGTCCGCCACGCCCAACAACACCTTCGTGCCGATCGCCGGCACCGCGGTCGCGCTCACCCCGGCCTTTACCGCCATCGTGCCCGTCGGCGCAACCGCCAATGGCATCGTCACCGGGCTCAATATCCCGGTGACGGCGCAGACGCGATTGCTGTTCGTCGGCTCGCTCTCGATCACGGGCGTCCCGGTGCTGATCACCGCCTCCGGTTATTGGAGCGGCGGGGCGACCATTCAATAAATCCAAGTCGCACCTCTCGCCATCGCATCACGCTGTATTCCCTCCTTCAATTCGAGCAAAAATGAAACCCTCCTTCGTTTTGCGTCATCGTCCTTTGAGCTTCGCGATTGCCAGCCTGCTGCTTCCTTTCGCGGCCAACGCGCAGAACGTCACGATCACGCCCCCCAGCGGCGGCGGGTTCGTCGTCAACAACGCGGCCAATGCGGCCCAGTTGAAAATCGATGCCAGCGGCAACCTGTTTCTCGCCGTCCTGCTTTCGGCCCCCTCCCAAACCAGCGCCGTGTGCTACAACACGGCCAATGGACAGGTTGGCCCTTGCGCCACCTTCCCCACCGGAGCGACGGGAGCAACCGGTGCGACAGGGCCTGCGGGAGCCACTGGCGCAACGGGCAGTACCGGCCCCGTCGGCGCAACCGGCATCGCCGGCCCCACTGGCGCAACGGGCGTAACCGGGCCGACCGGCGCAACGGGAGTGACCGGTGCAGCCGGGGCGGACGCAAACACGCCCGCAGGTGCGGTGATGTACTTCAACCTCGCCGCTTGCCCGCAGGGCTGGGCCGAATTGGTCGCTGCGCGCGGGCGCTATCTCGTCGGCCTTCCGGCCGGAGGCACCTTGGCGCAAGCAGTCGGCACCGCCATGACCGACGGCGAGAATCGCCCGGTGGGCCAACACGCCCATACGATCAACGATCCCGGCCATAGCCACTCGGCGAACTACGATATCTTGTATGGCAACAATGGCGGCCCCGCCAAATACATGTCGCAGGAGACGTGGGGGACTTTTCAAAACTTGTCGACGGGGCGCAGTTGGACGGGCATTACGGTGCAGAACACCGGCGCGGTAGCAGGGACGAATGCACCCTACATCGAACTGTTGGTGTGCCAGAAACAATAACCTCACCACCTGCCGCTACTACGACTTCGCCCGCATTATCGCCGCCCAGCGCGCACGCGGATTGCGGCATCATGGGAGTGGCGCCAAAGATGGTCGTGCATGCGTATTTGCCTTTCGATGATCGTCAAGAACGAGGCTGCGGTGATTCGCCGCTGCCTCGCATCGGTCAAACCGTACATTCACGCCTGGGCGATCGCCGATACCGGCTCAAGCGACGGCACGCAGGCCATCGTGCGCGAAACGCTTGGCGACCTGCCTGGTGAGCTGATCGAGCGACCGTGGGTCGATTTTTCGACCAATCGCAACGAAGCGCTCGATCTGGCGAAACGTCATGGTGACTACGCGCTCATCATCGACGCCGACGAAGTCCTCGAAGCGGATAGCGGTTTCGTCTGGGGCGATCTCGACGCGGTCGGCTATCTACTCGAACTCGTCTTTGGCGACACGCGCTATCGCCGCGTCGCCTTGCCTCGGCTCGATGTGGATTGGGTATGGCGTGGCGTGCTGCACGAGGCGCTCAATTCCGCCCACGCCGCACAAGCGCGCACGCTGCCGGGGTTGCGCATTCGCGTTTTCCCCGATGGCGCACGCAGCCGCCAATCGCAAG
>JAFEFR010000340.1 GCA_018240485.1 Pseudomonadota bacterium | reverse complement strand
GACCGCGGTGATGGGCTCGGTCAATACCGACCTGAACCTCGCCGCGGCGCCGCCGGCGATCGTGCTGATGGCCGGCCTGCAGGGCGCGGGCAAGACGACGACGGTGGCCAAGCTTGCCAAGTTTCTCAAGGAGCGCAAGAAGAAAAAAGTCATGGTGGTCAGCGCCGACGTGTATCGTCCGGCGGCGATCGAGCAGTTGCGCACGCTGGCCGAACAGGTCGACGTGCTGTTCCATCCGAGCACGGGCGACGAGGATCCGGTCGCGATCGCGCAGGGCGCACTCGACGCGGCAAAGAAGAATTTCGCCGACGTGCTGCTGGTCGATACCGCGGGCCGCCTCGCGATCGATACGCAGATGATGGACGAGATCAAGCGCCTGCACGCGGCGCTCGATCCGGTCGAGACGCTGTTCGTCGTCGATGCGATGACCGGCCAGGATGCGGCGAACACGGCCAAGGCCTTCGCCGAAGCCTTGCCGCTGACCGGCGTCGTGCTGACCAAGACCGACGGCGATGCACGCGGCGGCGCGGCGCTGAGCGTGCGCTACATCACCGGTCGCCCGATCAAGTTCATCGGCGTGTCGGAAAAACCCGACGGCCTCGATGCGTTCCATCCGGACCGAATCGCGCAGCGCATCCTCGGCATGGGCGACGTGCTCTCGCTGGTCGAACAGGTCGAGCAGAACGTCGACAAGGAGAAGGCGCAGAAGCTCGCCGAGAAGGTGATGAAGGGCAAGCGCTTCGACATGAACGACATGCGCGACCAGTTGCAGCAGATGGTGTCGATGGGCGGCCTCGCCTCGCTGATGGACAAGCTGCCCGGCGTCGGCAACCTGCCCGACGCGGTCAAGTCCAAGGTCAACGACAAGGAAGTCCATCGCATGATCGCCATCGTCAACTCGATGACGAAGAAGGAGCGCCGTCACCCCGACCTGCTCAACGGCTCGCGTCGCGCGCGCGTGGCGAAGGGTTCGGGCACCCAACCGGCCGACGTCAACCGCCTGCTCAAGCAATACATGCAGATGGAAAAAATGATGTCGAAGATGGGCTCGGGCGGCATGAAGGGCCTGATGCGCCAGATGGGCGCAGCGATGAAGGGCATGGGTGGTGGCGGGATGCCACCCGGCGGGCTGATGCGCTGAGACCGCCCGGCACGCCGGCGCGGATGCTTCAGGCGTCGGCGACGACCGTGCCCTGGTGGAAAACGATCTTCCAGCCCGCGGCGGTCCTGCGCCAGATCGACGTGCGCCGCGTCAGCCGGTCCGGCTGGCGCAGGGTGTAGGTCAAGAGATAGTTGTCCGCGGCGATTTCCGCGCAGTGGAAGTCGCTGGTCTCCCAGTGTTCCTGCGGCGGATCGCGCCAGCGATTTTCGAGCACGTCGAGGATGTAGTCGCGCGAATAGCGGCGGCCCGACGCACCGATTTCCCAGAACGAAGGGTCCATCATCTCGTCGAATTCGGCGCGCGTCGTGCCGAATTCGGGGTGATGGAAAACCGGTTCGCGCGACCGGATTTCGGCGAGCGTCGATCGAAGTCCGGGCGCGGTGACGAGTTCGGGTTGCATGACGGCATTCCGTTAGATACGTCGATGTTTTGTACCACAAGCGCGGAAGTCGAGTTTCCGTGTCGCATTCCGATCCATGTCGGCGCGGGTGCGGCAGCGGGTGCAGTCGAATTCCGGCATCATGTAACAATGCATTATTACATTGATATTCGACGCGCAACCTGTTAGCATGGCGATATGAAACGCAAACAGATCGATGCGGAAACCACCAAGGAATCGGCCGAGGACAACCTCTGCCATGCGTTGCTCGCGATGCGCGGCGTCGCCGAGATGCGCTCGTTCCTGCGCGACCTGTGTACGCCGTCCGAGCTCGAGTCGCTGGTCGACCGCTGGCGCGTGGTGCCGTATCTGCTCGAAGGCATGGCCTACCGAGAGATCCACGACCGCACCGGGGTCAGCGTGACCACGATCGGGCGCGTCGCGCGCTTCCTCGCCGAGGGCAGCGGCGGCTATCGCGCCGCGGTCGAGCATCGCGCGGTACCTTCGCTGCGCAAGCGTGGCAGGCCGGTTGCGGTAGCGGCGAAGAAATCGGTTTGAGCGAAACGGGCGGGAAAAAAATGCCGCGCCTCTTTCCCGACATCGGAATCCAGACGAAATGACCACGACGAAAACCCGCGATCGCCTGCGCATCGCGATCCAGAAATCCGGGCGCATGGCCGACGTGTCGCAGGATCTGCTCGCGCGCTGCGGCCTCAAGTTTCGCCAGAGTCGCGACAAGCTGTTCTGCTTCGGCGAGAGCATGCCGATCGACCTGCTGCTCGTGCGCGACGACGACATCCCCGGCCTGATCGCGCAGGGCGTGGCCGACCTCGGTATCGTCGGCCGCAACGTGCTCGCCGAGCAGGCGCTGGCGGCGCGCGCGAATGGCGAGGCCGCGCCCGGCGTGGAGCTGCGTCCGCTCAACACGAGCCGCTGCCGTCTGTCGATCGCGGTGCCGCAGGAAATGGAGTACGCAAGTCCGCAGCAATTGCAGGGTCTGCGCATCGCCACCTCGTATCCGGCGCTGCTCGGCGACTGGCTCGCGCGCAACGGCGTCGCGGCGAAGGTCGTGTTCCTCGCCGGTTCGGTCGAGATCGCGCCGCGCCTCGGCACCGCCGACCTGATCTGCGATCTCGTCTCCAGCGGCGCCACGCTCGCGGCGAATCAGCTCAAGGAAGCGGTCGTGCTGCTCGACAGCGAGGCGGTCATCGCCGGACCCGAGCAGGTGCCGCTCGACGAGCGCGGCGAGCTGCGCGAACTGCTGCTGCGCCGCATCGACGGCGTGATCCAGGTGCGCGAATCCAAGCTCGTCATGCTGCACGCGGCGCGCGGCGCGATCGAAACGATCCGCGCCATTTTGCCGAACGCGCAGACGCCGACCCTGCTGCCGATCGAGGGCAGCGTCGATCAGGTCGCGCTGCAGGCGGTCTGTTACGGCGCGGTGACCTGGACCCACCTCGAAGACATGAAGCGTGCTGGCGCGAGCCAGTTGCTGGTGCTGCCGGTCGAGAAGATTCTGGCATGAGTGCGCAACCGGAAAATCCGCAACTGCCGATCCTCGAATGGGCCGCGCTCGATGCGGCGGCGCGCCGCGCGGCGTTGCGCCGGCCCGTGCAGGAACGCGGCGAGGAGTTGCGTGCGGGCGTGGCGCGCATCCTCGATCAGGTCCGTGCCGACGGCGATGCGAGCCTGCGCGCGCTGACGCGGCGCTACGACGGCTGCGAACTGGCGATGTTCGCGGTGAGCGATGCCGAATTCGCCGCGGCGGAGGCGGCGCTCGCTCCGGCGCTGAAGCAGGCGATTGCCGCAGCGAAAGCGCGCATCGAAACGTTCCATCGTGCCGCCGCGCCGCAGACCGTGACGGTCGAGACCGCGCCCGGCGTGATCTGCGAGCGCGTGACGCGGCCGATCGCGCGCGTGGGCCTGTACGTGCCGGCGGGCAGTGCGCCGTTGCCGTCGACCGCGCTGATGCTCGGCGT
>JAFEFR010000033.1 GCA_018240485.1 Pseudomonadota bacterium | reverse complement strand
TGTGGGGTGCTGATGGTGGCTCGATTCGCCAACAGGGTTCTTGCGCATCGCAACGGCACAGGCAGGCGATGATGGACATCCGTGCGGAAGACGAAAACGCATCGCCGACCGTCGATGCACGACCGCGTTATTTTGCCTTCATCAGCTACAGCCATGCCGATCGTCACTGGGCGGACTGGCTGCATCGCGCGCTCGAAACCTGGCGCGTGCCGGAACGGCTGATCGGTCAGGCCACGGCGGTCGGTGCGATTCCGCGTCGGCTGTACCCGATTTTTCGCGATCGCGAAGAATTGGCCAGTGCGACCGATCTGGGCCGTACCGTCGACGAGGCGCTGGCGCGCTCGGTGAACCTCATCGTGATCTGCTCGCCGAATGCGGCGGCGTCGCGCTGGGTCGATGCCGAAGTGCGGGCCTTCCAGCGCCTCGGTCGCGGCGAGCGCATTTTTTGCCTGATCGTCGATGGCGAGCCGAATGCGACCGATTCGGTCGGCCAAGAATGTTTCGTTCCCTCGCTGCGCTACACGCTCGATGCGCAGGGAAAATCCACGGGTGAACGGGTCGAACCCATCGCCGCCGATGCGCGTGCGGATCGCGACGGCAAAGGCAACGCCAAGCTCAAGTTGGTGGCCGGGTTGCTCGGCATCGGTTACGACGACCTCAAGCAGCGTGAACTGCATCGTCGCAATCGACGATTGGCATTGATCGCCACGGCGGCGGTGCTGCTCACGGCATTGACCTCGTCGCTGGCCGTCGTTGCGGTGTTTGCGCGCAATGCCGCCGATGCGGCGCGCCAGGCGGCCGAGCGGCGGCAGCGGCAAGCCGAAGATCTGGTCGGGTTCATGCTCGGCAATCTCAACGACAAGCTTGCGCAGTTGTCGCGACTGGACATCATGGAAGCGGTCGACGACAAGGCGATGGCCTATTTTCAGGCATTGCCCGCTTCGGATTTGACCGATTCCGGCCTCGCCCAGCGTGCGAAGGCGTTGGAGAAAATCGGCATCGTGCGGCAGGAGCAAGGTCATCTGCCGGCGGCGTTGGAGTCGTTCGAGGCGTCGACGCGGATCGCCGGCGCGCTCGCCGATGCGGCGCCACAGGATGCGGTGCGCCAGATCGCGTATTCGCGCGGCCTCGCCTTTGTTGGTATGACCCACTGGAATCAGGGCCGGCTCGATGCGGCGCAGACGAGCTTCGAGTTGGCCCGACGCGCACTCGAACGCGCGCAGCCGGAAGAGGAAACTCGCCAGGAATTGCTGTTCCAGTTGACCTTGATCGACAACGACATCGGTCACGTGCTCGAAGCGCGCGGTCGCATCGATGAGGCGGAGCGCGAATATCGCAGCATGTTGACCCGCTGCGAGCGGCTGGTCGCCGGCACCAACGTTCTTGCGCGCTGGCGTATCCAGCTGGGTTCCGCGCACAACAATCTGGGGCATGTCGCTTTGTTGCGCGGCGATCTCGCCGCGGCGGTTGCCGAATACGCCGCCGACAACGCGATCGAAGCCGCCCTTCTCGAACACGATCCGAAAAACAACAATCAGCGCTCGAACACGATGCGCGTACGCGCCATCTATGGCCGCACGTTGGCAATGGCCGGCGAGGTCGAGGAGGGTATGCGCGAGTTGCAGGCGGCCGTCGACATTTCCGCGCAACTGATCAAGGTCGATCCGGGGCAGGCGGAGTTTCAGGAGTACGCCGCGCTGTATTCCTCGCAGCTCGCACGTTTGAAACGGCTGCGTGGCGACACGCGCGAGGCTGCAACGCTCAGCGCGCACGGCATCGGAATTTTCGCCACGTTGACTCGACAGGATGCCGGCAACGTCTATTGGAAACAGGAATTCGCCGAGGCACAAACCGAGCAGGCGGCGCAATCGCTCGCCAGCGGCCAGCGGGCAGCAGCGCAAGTGCAGGCGCAGTCGGCTCTGAACGCGCTCGATGCGCTGTCGAAAAGTCGGCCGGACGATCGCGATGTCCTGCTGGCGACGACCGCGGCGCGGTTGCTCCTTGCCGACGCCGGCGAAGGCGCGCAAGCCAAGACGTTGCGCGAAACCGCATTGGCCGCGTTGCGCGACGACGGC
>JAFEFR010000339.1 GCA_018240485.1 Pseudomonadota bacterium | reverse complement strand
GCGCCGGATCGGCGCGGACACGCGCATCATCTCGTAGATGCCGGTGCGGCCAAGAAAGCCGGGATTGCGGCATTCAAGGCAGCCGGTCGGGCCATAGACTTTTGCCGGCGGGGCGATATTCCAGCGATGCACCAGCGCATCCCAGGCGCGCGGATCGAGTTGGGTTTCGGCCTTGCAGTGCGGACACAGCGTGCGCACGAGGCGCTGCGCGACGACGCCGGTCAGGGTGGATTGGATCAGATAGTGCGGCGCACCGAGATCGAGCAGGCGCGGCAGCGCACTCGGCGCGTCATTGGTATGCAGGGTTGAGAGCACGAGGTGGCCGGTCAGCGAGGCCTGAATCGCCATCTGCGCGGTTTCCAGGTCGCGAATTTCGCCGACCATGATGATGTCCGGATCTTGTCGCATCAGGGTGCGCACGCCGGTGGCGAAATCCAGATCGATCGAAGCCTGCACCTGCATCTGGTTGAATTCCGGCGAGACCATCTCGATCGGATCTTCGACCGTGCAGACATTGATGTCCGGCGTCGCCAGATGTTTCAGGGTCGAGTATAGCGTCGTCGTTTTGCCCGAGCCGGTCGGGCCGGTGACGAGCACGATGCCGTGCGGGCGCTCGACCAGACTGCGCCAGATCAGCTCTTCGTCCATCGAAAAGCCGAGTTGACGGAATTCCTTGACCACGATGTCCGGGTCGAACACGCGCATGACGACTTTCTCGCCGAACGCGGTCGGCATCGTCGACAGGCGCAATTCCACCTCACGCCCACCGATCGAGCGCGTCTTGATGCGGCCGTCCTGCGGCCGACGTTTTTCGGCGAGATCCATGCGCCCGAGAATCTTCACGCGCGCGGTCACCGCCGTCATCACTGGCGTGGGCAACTCGAACACCTTGTGCATGACGCCGTCGATGCGGAAGCGAATTGGGCTGGTGTCGCGGCGCGGTTCGAGGTGGATGTCCGAGGCGCGCTGTTCGAAGGCGTATTGCAACAGCCAGTCGACGATATGCACGACGTGGCGATCATCCGCGCCGACGTCGCCGGATTTGCCGAGTTCGAGCAGCTGTTCGAAGTTGAGAATCGCATTGCCTTCGGCCTTCGCGTCGCGCGCACGCTGGATCGAGCGCTGCACGCCGTAGAATTCGACCAGATAGCGTTGCAGATCGATCGGATTGACGACGACGCGGCGGATCTCGCGGCGCAGGACATGGCCGATATCGGCGGTCCAGCGCGTATCGAACGGCTCGCACGTCGCGATGGTCACGTGCTGCGCGGACACCTCCACCGGCAGGATGCGAAAGCGCTGCGCATAGGCATGCGAGACCACCTGAGTCACGGCCGCTACGTCGACCTTCATCGGATCGATCTTGAGATAGGGCAGCGCGGCCTTGTCGGCGAGCCATTGAGTGAGCACTTCCAGGCTCAGCGGTTTTTTGTCGCGCGGGTTGAGCAGCTTCAGGTTGGCGATCAGCGCAAGCGGATGCAGTTCCACCTTGTTTTGCGCCGAGCGCACGTCGGCGCGAACCTTGGTGGCATCTTCCTGGGCGAGCAGGCCATCGCGCAGCAGCGCGCCGAGCACCGTCTCCAGATCGAGCTTGCGATGCTGCGAAAGCATTGCGTCGACCTTGGAAGGTGGGGCCGTCGGTGGCGTATTGCGTTGCGGAGCGATGGCCATGCGATTTCCCCGATTCACCCGTGTTGCTGCGGCGCAGCGACATTCCTGTCGATATACTAACGCGCTTTCCGCCGCCGACCGCGAGTCAGAGACCATTCCAATGCCCGGGCCGACTTTCCAGGACATCATCCAGACCTTGAACCGCTACTGGGCCGACCAGGGCTGCGTGCTGTTGCAGCCGCTCGACACCGAAGTCGGCGCCGGCACGTTCCACCCAGCCACGTTCCTGCGCGCGCTCGGCCCCGAGCCGTGGGCCGCGGCCTACGTGCAGCCTTCGCGTCGGCCGGCCGACGGGCGCTACGGCGAGAATCCGAACCGCTTGCAGCACTATTACCAATATCAAGTGGTGATGAAACCGAATCCGGACGACATTCTGGATTTGTATATCGGTTCGTTGAAGCAACTCGGCGTCGACCCGCTCGTACACGACCTGCGCTTCGTCGAGGACAACTGGGAGTCGCCGACGCTCGGCGCCTGGGGCTTGGGCTGGGAAGTCTGGCTCAATGGCATGGAAGTCACCCAGTTCACCTATTTCCAGCAGGCCGGCGGCATCGAGTGCAAACCCGTACTCGGCGAAATCACCTACGGTCTCGAACGTCTCGCGATGTATTTGCAGAACGTCGACAACGTCTACGACCTGGTGTGGACGCGGGCGCCGCATGGCGTGGTCACCTACGGTGACGTGTTTCATCAGAACGAAGTCGAACAATCCACCTACAACTTCGAGCATGCCAACGTCGAAAAGCTGTTCGCCTGGTTCGACACCTGCGAGGGCGAGGCGAAAAAGCTGGTTGAGGTTGGTCTGCCGCTGCCGGCCTACGAGCAGGTGATGAAGGCCAGCCACACGTTCAACCTGCTCGACGCACGCCGCGCGATCAGCGTGACCGAGCGCCAGCGCTACATCCTGCGCGTGCGCACGCTCGCGCG
>JAFEFR010000338.1 GCA_018240485.1 Pseudomonadota bacterium | reverse complement strand
GCCGCGCGCGTGCCCGATCTCGATCTGCCGCAGGACGACTGGAGCGCATTCAATCTGGGCGCGCGTGCCGGAACGGGATTGCTGCAAGTCTGGCAAAGCTGGCTCGAGCGGCAGCCGCCGAGCGATCGCGCGCAGTGGATCGCCAAGGTCGACGCCGAGCGTATCGAGCAGCGTGGTCTGGTCGGTTTCTTCGCTGCCCACCCCGAGTTGCGCATGCCGCGCGTATTGGCGCCGATCACCGCGCACTACTCGTGGAGCAAGGGCGTGAAAATGCTCGGCTTCGGGCGCGATCAACTCGACCTGTTGCCCACGCGCGGCATGCGGTTGGACGTTGCCGCGTTGGAGGAACATCTCGAACGCTGCGCACGTGAGCGTGTACCGGTGCTGATGGCCGTGGCGGTGTTGGGTAGCACGGAATATGGCACGATCGACCCGGTCGATGGCGTGCTCGCGGCACGCGAGCGCAGTCGGGCGCGCGGCCTCGACTTCGCCGTGCATGTCGATGCGGCATGGGGCGGCTATCTCGCCACCTTGTTTCGCAACGAAGACGGCACGCTGCGCTCCCGCGACGAGGTCGCCGCCGAGTTCACCCACTTTCCTTCGCGTGAGCTGCATGCCGCGTTCGGCGCGCTTGGCGGCACCGATTCGGTTACCGTCGATCCGCACAAGCTTGGCTATTTGCCGTTCGGCAGCGGCGCGTTCGTTTGCCGCGATCATCGCGCGATGGCGCTGCTCGCCGAGCGTGCGGATTATGTTTTCCACGGTGAGACTGCGAGCGATTACATGTCGCGTTTTCGCAGCCTTGGTCAGCTCATTCCCGAGGGCTCCAAATCCGGTGCGGCAGCCGCGGGCGTGTACGTCGCGCATCAGGTATTGCCACTCGATCATCGCCATTTCGGGCGCTTGCCGCGCTCGACCGTGCGCGCCGCCGAAAATTTTTACGCGCGTGCGCAGCGGTTTGCCGCGGACGTTGCGGAGCGCCTGCATGTGCGCATTCCGTTCGAGCCGGACAGCAACCTCGTCTGCCTCGCGCTCAATCCGCGCGGCAACCGCTCGCTGGCGACGGCGAATGCGTTCATGCGGCGCGTGCAGGCGGCGTTGCGCACCGATTCCAACCAGCCGTTGCAGGTCAAGGAATTTTTCGGCTCCGTGACGACACTGCGTCCGGACTTGCTCGGCGACATCGAGGCCGCACGTATTTTTTCCTCGCTCGGGCTTGCGGAAACGCCTAGCGAACCGCTGCTCATCCTGCGCCACACCTTGATGAACCCGTATCTGGTCGACCACGAGAACGGCATCAGTTACATTGACCGCTACTTCGAGTATCTGACGCGCTGCACCGCCATATCGACCGGCGAGGATCGGCTCACATGAATTCACACGCCATTGCCAGTCAGGCCCATCGTCACGCGGTGCGTGCGTGGGTGCACGAAGCCTTGAACCGGCTTGCACAAGAGGCCGCGCGATCGGCCGATACGCACTTGCTCAAGCTGGGATTCGTCGGCTTTCCCGGCATCGATTTCTACTTCAAGGATGAAGCCTCGCATCCGACCGGCAGCCTCAAGCATCGCCTCGCGCGCTCCCTGTTTCTGTACGCGCTGTGCAACGGTCGGCTGAGCGAAGGCCAGCCGGTGGTCGATGCTTCCTCGGGCAGCACGGCGATCGCCGAAGCCTGGTTTGCGCGCTTGCTCGGCCTGCCGTTCACGGCGGTCATGCCGGCGTGCACCGCGCCGGCCAAGATTCGCGCCGTCGAAGCGCTCGGCGGTACCTGCGATCTCGTCGACGATCCAGCGGCGGTGCATGCGCGGGCGGCGGCACATGCCGCGAACGGCGCGTGC
>JAFEFR010000337.1 GCA_018240485.1 Pseudomonadota bacterium | reverse complement strand
GTGACTTCCGCTTCGAGCGTGGGATTGCCGCGGGAGTCGAGAATTTCACGAGCGAGAGCATTTGCAATAGCCGACATAGGGCAGATGACCTTTGATTAGTACTGAGTTCTTAATTCAACGGGCGCCACGAAATGTTTGATATCTCGGTACCCTTCAATTTTCGAAGGAGTGCGCTAGTGCGCTTCACGTCAGAGCCGGGACCAACAATTTCTAGGCAATAGATAGGGCTTTGCTTATTTCGACGCACAATTTCGTTCGCGAATTCGTCGTCAGAAAAAGAAACATTGTCTAGGAGAATCTTCGAACCGTCGGATGTTGCCTTTACCGTACCTTTGCGGCACTGCTGCTGCGTATATTTCTCCGAAGCCCGCAAAAATTCCTTAGGCGTGAATGTCGCAACCGGCGTCGCGTTCTTAAGATCTTCCGAAGTGACAGGTTTTCCAGTAACGACGGTCTGATCGCCGCCATGTGCGCAAATTGAAATCAAAGACAACAGCGCGAGTGAACCCCAGACATGAAAGTTCCGTAGTAGCAACACGGCTCAATTCTCCGCGCTAGAGCGCCGCGATTTCACGACGCGATCTAGCTCCAGCAGAATTTCCAACAGAGCTTCCATCTTGCCCAGCGGCCACGCATTCGGCCCGTCGCTGAGCGCTTTGTCCGGATCGGGATGCGTTTCCATGAACACGCCGGCGACGCCGACCGCGACGGCCGCGCGCGCGAGCACGGGCACGAATTCGCGCTGCCCGCCCGACTTGCCGCCGAGGCCGCCGGGCAATTGCACCGAATGGGTGGCGTCGAACACGACCGGGCAGCCGGTGTCGCGCATCACCGCGAGGCTGCGCGGGTCGGAGACGAGATTGTTGTAGCCGAAACTCACGCCGCGCTCGCAGACCATGATGTCGTCGTTGCCGACCGCGCGGGCCTTGTCGACGACGTTCTGCATGTCCCACGGCGCGAGGAACTGGCCTTTCTTGATGTTGACCGGCCGCCCCGCGCGCGCGACGTTCTGGATGAAATCGGTCTGCCGGCACAGGAAGGCCGGCGTCTGCAGCACGTCGACGACGGCGGCGACCTCGTGCATCGGCGTGTACTCGTGCACGTCGGTCAACACCGGCACGCCGACCTGCTTTTTCACTTCGGCGAGGATGCGCAGCCCTTCCTCCATGCCGGGACCACGGAAACTGGTGCTCGAAGTGCGATTGGCCTTGTCGAAACTCGACTTGAAGATGAAGGGAATGCCGAGCTTGGACGTGATGTCCTTGAGCGTGCCTGCGGTGTCGATCTGCAATTGCAGCGATTCGATCACGCACGGCCCGGCGATCAGAAACAGCGGCTGATCGGCACCGACTTCAAAACCGCACAGTTTCACGCCGCCGCTCCCGCCAGCTTCGGCGCTTCGCGCACCGCTTTCTGCTCGCGCGCGGCGCGGATGAACCCGAAAAACAGCGGATGCCCGTCGCGCGGCGTCGAGGTGAATTCGGGATGGAACTGACCGGCAACGAACCACGGATGCTGCTGCGGCGAGAGTTCGATCATTTCGACCAATTCCTCATCCATCGACACGCCGGAAATCACGAGGCCAAGATCGGCGAACATCTGCCGATAGTTGTTGTTGAATTCATAGCGGTGGCGATGGCGCTCGCGGATCACGTCCTGGCCATACATCTCGCGCGCCAGCGTGCCAGGCTTGAGCCGCGACTCCTGCGCTCCCAGGCGCATGGTGCCGCCGAGATCGGACTCCTCGCTACGCCGCTCGACTTCGCCGCTGGATTTGGTCCACTCGGTGATCAGCGCGATGACCGGGTCGGCGGCGAGGCGGTCGTTTTCGCTCGAATTCGCGCCGGGAAGATTCGCAATATGCCGCGCGAAGTCGATCACGGCAGCGTGCATGCCGTAACAAATCCCGAAGTACGGAATCTTGTTCTCGCGCGCGAACTGGGCGGCGAGCACCTTGCCCTCGAAGCCGCGCTTGCCGAACCCGCCCGGCACGAGAATGCCGTCGACGGTGCGCAGCATCTCGGCACCGTGCGCTTCGATTTCTTCCGCTTCGACCCAGCGCAGATTGACGCGTGTGGATTGCTTCAATCCGCCATGCCGCAACGCCTCGCTGAGCGATTTGTAAGCATCCTTGTGCTCGACGTACTTGCCGATGATCGCGATGTCGACCTCGTGCTTGGGATGCTCGACCGATTCGACGACCTTCTCCCACTCGCCAAGGTTCGCCGGCTTGGCGTCGAGCTTGAGCTGGGCGACGGCGAGGTCGTCAAGGCCCTGCTTGTGTAGCCAGGCCGGAATGGCGTAGATCGTGTCGAGATCGACCGCACTGATGACGGCTCTTTCGGGCACGTTGGTGAACAACGCAATCTTGCGTCGATCGCTCTCCGGCAGCGGCGCCTCGCAGCGACACAACAGCACGTCGGGCTGGATGCCGAGCGCGCGCAGTTCCTTGACCGAATGCTGCGTCGGCTTGGTTTTGATCTCGCCCGCCGCCTTGATGTACGGCACCAGAGTCAGGTGCATGAACATGACCTTGTCCGCGCCGTGCTCGATGCGAATCTGGCGGATGGCTTCCAGGAACGGCTGCGACTCGATGTCGCCGACCGTGCCGCCAATTTCGACCAGAGCAACATCGAAGCCGCGCGTCGCCTCGAAGATGCAGTGCTTGATTTCATCGGTGATGTGCGGAATCACCTGCACTGTCGCGCCGAGATAGTCGCCGCGGCGCTCCTTGCGGATCACGGCCTCGTAGATTTTTCCGGTCGTGATCGAGTTTTTCCCGGTCAGCCGGGTGCGCACGAAGCGCTCGTAGTGGCCAAGATCCAGATCGGTTTCTGCGCCGTCGTCGGTGACGTAGACCTCGCCGTGCTGAAACGGGCTCATCGTGCCCGGATCGACGTTGATGTAGGGATCGAGTTTCATCATCGTCACGCGCAAGCCACGCGCTTCGAGGATGGCCGCAAGCGACGCCGACGCAATGCCCTTGCCAAGCGAGGACACCACGCCGCCGGTAACGAAAATGAGAGGGGTCATGACGCAGCAGTTTCCGGTGCTGGTAAAGCGGTAGTTTACTCCGCTTCGCCGGTGCGGGCGAGCGAACTTGCCCGGTTTCGCGCGGCAGCGCGCCGCTACGCACCTGCGGCCGGCAGTGGCGCCGTCGCCTTGTTCTGCACGGCCATGTTCCAGCCATTGCGCATGCACGCCCCGCGCACGCGTTCCAGCTCGCGCAGCACTGCATCGGCCGGCGACAGCGTCGGCGCTTGCGTTACCACAACCGGCCCCGCCGCTTCGCACTGGAGTTCGAGCCACTGCGCGAGATGGTGTCGCTCGGCACCGAGTTGCGCATGCGCGCTTGCCGCACTTCTGTCGAGCCCGCCGTCAATCTCATTGCGCAGACGCGCTCCGTCAAACGGCGCGAGATGCTCGATACCCAAGGCGTTCAGTCCGCGCCACAGACGCTCGTGCTCACCCAGTGGATCTGCAAGCAGGCGCGCATAAGAAACAAACAACACCCGCTGCCCCGTCAAACCCGCCAGCGCCGCCTCGGTGTATTTCTGCCAGAGGGCGAGCAAAAAATCAGTCGTGAACGAATCCGGGAATGCCGCCATCAGCGAGGTGGCGATCTTGCGTGGCTCGCGCACAACAAAAACATGTGCCGGCGCCGCCAGCACGCGCCGCCAGATGGGCAACACGAGGCACAAGCGCGGATCCTTGATCGCAAGCGGCACGCCCGGGCGCGCCATGCGCGCGAGGATGCCGCGCAACGTGGTGGCGAGTGCGTTGCGTTGATCCTCGGCGATGCGGTCGAGCGCAAAATTCGCAAGCGTGCCCCAGGCAAAACCACTGCGCTGCAAGAACTGCTCGTGCTCGATGACGATATCGGGCCGCTCCCAGTACCCGGTCGGGTTGATGTCCGGGTGCGGCTGCATGACCTCACGCTCATCGCCCAGCCACGCGCCCATCAAATTGACCGCACGCGCCACGACGGAGGTGCCGGAGCGATGCATGCCGACGACAAGAATGGCTGGCGAGCGAATGATTTCCTGTTCAGACAGTGATGTTGTCATGGCGGCGTGGGTAAGGATCAATGGCAATGCCGCGATGGCGGCGATGCGCGATTATTCCCTATCCCTTGGCCAATTTTCGCAACGTATGACTCGCCCGCAGCGACGACGAGCGAAAAATGTCGTCCGCATCCATATTGGATATGCACTTTTGATCGTATTTCTATGTAAAATTATGTTATTAAAGGTCGCTGCGCAAATACGGGAGGAGGAGGGGGGGGGGTGAGATTTCTCAAGGGGATTCGCCAAACGCGAATCGCTCTGGTCGTGGGCACTCGTCCGGAATGCCTGAAATTGGCCAGCGTTGCCGAAGCGTTGCGCGACAACGCCATTGCAGATGTTGCGATCATCAACAGCGGCCAGCATCGTTCGATGGTCGAGCGCAGTCTTGCCCAACTGGGTTTGAACGCCGACATCAGCGCAGCGCAGTGCGAGAGTGGCTCGCTCTCACACAGCTTGCGGCGCCTGCGCGCCGGCATCCGCGCCTGCCTTGTCGAGTCTTCGGCAAACTGGGTTGTCGCTCAGGGCGACACGAGCACTGCTTACGCAACGGCATTGGCCGCACGCGACCTTGGCCTGCGACTCGCCCACGTCGAAGCCGGTCTGCGCACCAACCATCCGTTACGCCCGTTTCCCGAAGAGCACTTCCGTCGCCGCATCGCGCGACTCGCAGCGCTGCACTTCGCGCCGAGCGCGAGCGCCGAACGCAACCTGCGTGCCGAAGGTATTGACCCTGCGCGCATCCACCGTGTTGGCCAGACCTCTATCGACGTGCTGCGCAAGGCGCTGAAACACCCGATAGCGGAGGCCGAGCTCCCCCCCCTGCCGCCGACGCGCCATCTGATTGTGCTGACCTTGCATCGACGCGAAAACTACGGCCGCGGCCTGGATGTGGTCTGCACGGCGTTGCTCGACTTGCTCGCCAAACGCGCCGATGTCGGCGTACTGTGCCCGCTGCACCCCAACCCAGCCGTCGGTGCTCGCATCCGCCAACACTTGGGAGCGCATCCGCGCGTCGCGCTGACCCAACCGCTCGACTTTCATCCGTTTATTACCCTGCTTTCTCGCGCCGCGCTCGCGATTACCGATTCGGGCGGAATCCAGGAAGAAGCGCCCTATCTGGGTACGCCAATTTTGATCGCGCGCGAAAACACCGAGCGCCCGGAAAGCCTGGCGCTGGGCAGCGCCAACCTGGTCGCAGTCGATGCCGCCAGCATCGTCTGCGCAGCCGAGCGACTGTTGTGCGCGCCGCGACCGACACCAATCGCATTTTCACTTCACTCGCCCTACGGCGATGGCCACGCCGGTCGACGCATCGCCGAGTATCTGACGGCTACCAGTGAGTTCGCCGTCACAAACGATGCTGCTATGCCACTTGCACTCAGCGCCTGAACGAATGACGCCATCCTCTGCCATGCGCGCGCCCCACGTTGCACTACTGCCGCAACGCCTCGCCGCTGCCCGTAACGCCGCCGCGGGCCTGCGCGACTGGTTGCTGCATGGCCCGGCTCAACTGCAAGCAGGCGAGCACAGCGGCGGCGTCGCCGGCACCATCGCCGTCGACGGCACTGCGCTTTACGTCTATGCCGAAATCACCGGTTACTACCTGAGCTGGCTCGCCGACATCGATGACGGCGGCGAAGTCGTGCGGGCGCGCGCACGCGCGGCGCTGGCGTGGGCGACGCGGCATTTCCCCGCATCGGGCCGCGCACCGGCCACACGCATTCACCTCACCGCAAGTGAACCAGACTGGCGCAACGACGCGGTGTTTTTCTTCGATCTCGCCATGTTGCTGCGCGGCGTCGACGCTGCCAGCGAGGCCGGCCTCGTCGTTGGCGCGCAACCCTTGCGTCGCGTCCTGCACGAACAGTTGTCACAATTTTCCAACCGCGACACGTTGTCGCCGGTCATCCAGTGGCGCGGCGCGCAGCCGCTGCCGCCGCGCTGGTCGACGCTTGGTGGCCCATTTTTGCTCAAGGCATCCGCACGCGTTGCCTATGGCGCCCGCCACACAGCGCTGCCTGACGCACTGGAACGCGCCTGCGCCAACGAAAGCGCGCGCTGGGCGATGCAAGCAGCCGACATCGATCTGGGCATGCTGCATCCAACGCTGTATTTCGCCGAAGGCTTGCTGCTGTCGCGCCCGGATCGGGCGGATGCCATCGCGCAACTTCTGCGCCGCTGTCTTGCCTGCGCTCGCAGCGACGGCACCTTGCCCGAAACGGCCACGGATCCTCAAGGCAAGACGCGCTACGATATCCTCGCGCAAGCCTTGCGTGTCGGCGTGCTGTTGCGCGCGACCGACGCGCGCCAAGCTCCAACTCAGCACGAACTCGACCACCTTGCCGCAACATTGCTCGCACGCATCGATGCATGCGGTTTTCTGCCTTTCAATGCAGACTCGGGGGGGCAAGCCAACATCTGGTGCACGATGTTCGCAGAACAAGCCCTGCGCTGGTATTCGAGCGACGCGCACGCCGATCGTCTCAGCGCTGCGGCGCTGGTGTGAATACCGAGATGAGTGACGCACCGCGCCGCATCGCGCCGCTCACGCGCATTGCGTTTCTGCTGCGATTCCTGCCGCTGTTTGCCGCCATGCGTGCTGCTGATGCTCTGGCGCACAAGTTGCCGCGTCGCTGGCCACAGCCCAAGCACGAGCCACCCGACAACCGCGGCCTTAGTGTCATCGTGCCGGAACGCGGCACGCCAACCAACCTTGCAGTCACGCTCGACGCACTTGCTGCCGCGTGCGCGCGCGTCGACGAACCCGTGCAGATCATCATCGTCGTCAACGGCGTCAATCCGGCTGCTTACGCCGCGATCCGGCATGATCGCGAAGATCAAAATGCAGCCCCTCCCGGCCGTGCCTCTCACGTGGAATGGCTGTGGCAGTTTCACGAAAAACCGCTCGGCTACGATGGCGCGATCGCCGCGGGTCTGGCGCAAGCGCGACATCCGTGGACGTACCTGCTCAATAGCGACATGCGCCTGGCTCCGGATGCTCTGGCCGAAGTGCTGCCGTACCGTCAGCGGCACGTGTTCGCCATCGCCTCGCAGATTTTTTTCGAAGATGCACATCGACGCCGCGAAGAGACCGGCTGGTCGGATTTCCATCCACACCACGACCAAGCTATCGTGTACGAACGCACGCCAGAAGCGGGAACGTTGGCGCGCGGCAGTCTGTATGCCGGCGGCGGCTCCTCGCTGTGTCGCACGCGCCTTCTGCGCCGCTACGTGGCCGATGCGCACGAATACCATCCGTTCTACTGGGAGGATGCCGACTTTGGCGTACGCGCGTGGAACGAAGGTTGGGAAGTGCTGTTCTGCCCGACCTCGCACGCCTGGCACGGACACCGCGCCACGGTGAACCAGTTTTATGCCCCGGCGGAGATCGAGCGTGTGATCGCGCGCAATGCGCAGTGGTTCGACATCCGCCATGCGTGGACCGGGCTCGCACCGATCGAACACATCCGCCGCATCGCCGCACGCGCGCCGGAACACTGGCACGAATTCGCTGGCCTCGCACGTGCGTGGCGCACGTTTCGCCTGCGCCTGCGCGCACAACGCATGCGCCACAAAGGCATGAAGTACGAGCGCATCACGCAGGATAGCTGGCACGGCCCGCAGCCTTCTCTTGGTGAACGTCCGCGCGTCCTCCTCGTCACCCCGTTCGCTTTGTTTCCGCCCGCGCACGGCGGCGCGCGACGCATCGCCGAACTGATCGAGCGGCTCGCGGACAAAGTGGATTTCTTCCTGCTCAGCGACGAACGCTCGCTGTATTCGCTTGCATCCGAACCGTGGCTCAAGCGAGTGCGCGCGACGCATTTGGTCGAAGGCCGCGGTGACCGCATTAACGAAGCCCCATTGACGCTCGTCGAACGCATGCAGCGCCACGCTTGGCCGGAGCTGCGCTTCAAACTCGAACAGATGGTCGCGCGCTACGATCCGGACATCGTGCAGGTGGAATTCATGGAATTGGCACGCCTCGCCGAGCAACGAGGGGGGGGGCGCGCACGCTGGCTGCTCGCGTTGCACGACGTGTATCTGCGCGGCGACGGTGGCGCGGACGATACCCGGCAGTGTGATGCCATGCGTCACTACGACGCCATCAGCGCGTGTTCGCTCGAAGACATCGCCTTGCTGCCGGGCTGCAACACACACCTGATCGGTAACGGTGCCATTGATCGTCGTGCAACGGCACCGCCCTCACCGCAGTCGCCTCCGCGCCTGTTGTTCATGGGGCCATTCCGTTACGCGCCAAACCGCGAAGGCATCCTCGCGTTTCTGGATCTCGCGTGGCCCGCTTTGAAACGTCAATTCCCCGATTTGCGCCTGACCATTCTCGGTGGCGCCGATTCTCGCGCCATGTTGGACAGCCATCCGCAGTTGGCCATGGATGGCGTGGATTTCGTGTGCACCTTCGTCGACCCGGCCCCGTATCTTGCGGAATGCACGCTTACCATCAACCCACTGCACGACATTCGCGGCTCGTCGATCAAACTGATTGAATCGCTGTTGACGCATCGCGTCTGTGTCAGCACGGCCTCAGGCGCGCGCGGCTTCGCGCGCGAAAACCTGCCCGCGCTCGTCATTGCCGAGAATATCCCCGCAATGGTCGCACCCATCGCCGCCCTGATCGACGACGCGCAGCGGCGCTGGCAACTCGAAACCAGCGGCAGCCACGCGCTCGACGCACACACCTGGGATGCCGCTGCCGAACGCCTGTTCGCGCTGTACCGGCGCCTGCAGCCCGGTGACAAATGAACCGCCCGCTCGCAACAGGCACCGGCTACGATGCGATCGCCGATGTCTATGCGACCGACATGGGCCGCAGCATGCCGTTTGACGACATCGCTTGGTATCGCGAGCTGTGCTTGCGCGAAGGTGGGCGCGTGCTTGAACTGGGCTGCGGCACTGGTCGCATCCTGATCGAGCTGCTGCGTGTCGGCATCGACGCCACCGGCGCGGACCGCTCTCTGCAGATGCTCGAACGCCTGCGCCGCGATGCCGCAAAGTATACTTTGTTGCCAGCCGTATTGCAGATGGACGTTGTTGCGCCCGCCGTGCGCGGCCTCTTCCGCACCGTGCTGATGCCATACTCGTTGATCACCTACCTGCACGAGCCGGCAGCGGCGCGACATGCCATGTCCGTACTGGCCGCACTGCTCGAACCCGGCGGTTGTCTCGTGCTCGATGCGTTCGTGCCACAACAGGTGGAGAGCTTCGCCGAGTTTCGTCGCGACTACCGCCGCGAGCACGAAGGCGGCTTTCTCGAACGCCACAAGCGCATCACCGCGAATGTCGACGGCACCAACCGCATCGAGCGCCACTACACACTGCGCGATACAAGCGATGTCGTCGTCTCCGAAATTTCCACCGACGAAACGATACGCCCGTACCATGCGATCGATCTTGCCGAGTTCGGCGTATCGGCGGATTTGATGGTCGAATCGATCCATTGGGATTACGGCCTGCGCACGCACGCCGAAGGCGCGCGCTTCGCCACCGTGGTCTTGCGCTCGCCCGAGACTTGATCGACAGCCACGTAACCGCCACACTTCGCGGTCAATTTCTGCGCTCCACCCTGAGCGCAAAGAACAGACCGGCATCCATGCCGGACTTTTCAACAAAAACAGACAATTCAGGCAAGCATGAGCAGCAAATACAACGCCGCGGACATTGAAGTCCTCTCCGGCCTCGACCCGGTGAAACGTCGGCCCGGCATGTACACCGACACATCGCGACCCAACCATCTTGCCCAGGAAGTCATCGACAACTCGGTTGACGAGGCGATCAACGGTCACGCGACGACCGTCGAAGTGATCGTGCATGCCGACGGCTCGGTCGAAGTGACCGACGACGGTCGCGGCATGCCGGTCGACATCCATCCCGATGAGGGCGTGCCCGGCGTGGAAGTGATTCTGACCAAGCTGCACGCGGGCGGAAAATTCTCGGGCAAGAACTACAACTTTTCCGGCGGTTTGCACGGCGTCGGCGTGTCAGTGGTCAATGCGCTGTCGCAGCGCGTGGAAGTCACGATTCGTCGTGACGGCCAGGTTCATCGGATGAACTTCAAGGACGGCGAGCGGGCCAGCAATCTCAGCGTGACCGGAACGGTGCCGAAGAAGCAGACTGGCACGACCGTGCGCTTCTGGCCTGATCCGAAGTATTTCGATTCGCCGAAAATCTCCCTGCCAAAACTCAAGCACGTCTTGCGCGCAAAAGCCGTGCTCTGCGCCGGCCTGACCGTGCGCCTGAGCGACGAAGCCGACGGCGAGAAAGACGAGTGGTTCTACGAAGACGGCCTTGCCGATTACCTGAAATCGATGCTCGGCACGAACGAATTCCTGCCGCCGGAGCTGTATCAGGTCGCGCTCAAGCGCGATAACCACGCCGTCGATTTCGCCCTCGCCTGGCTGCCCGAGGGCGAGCTGACCCAGGAAAGCTACGTCAACCTGATTCCGACCGCGCAGGGCGGCACCCACGTCAACGGCCTGCGCACCGGGCTGACCGACGCGCTGCGCGAATTCTGCGACATCCGCAACCTGTTGCCGCGCGGCGTCAAGCTTGCACCCGAGGATGTCTGGGACCAACTCTGCTTCGTGCTGTCGCTGAAGATGCAGGAGCCGCAGTTTTCCGGCCAAACGAAAGAGCGTCTGTCCTCACGTGACGCCGCCGGCTACGTCGAGAACGCCGCGCACGACGGCTTCTCGCTGTATCTCAATCAGCACACGGATATCGGCGAAAAAATCGCCCAGCTCGCGATCGAGCGCGCGTCGCTGCGGCTCAAGGCCGAAAAGCAGATCGTGCGCAAGAAGATCACCCAAGGGCCGGCGCTGCCGGGCAAGCTCGCCGACTGCGCATCGAGCGACCTGTCGCGCACGGAATTGTTTTTGGTCGAGGGCGACTCTGCCGGCGGCAGCGCGAAGCAGGCGCGCGACAAGGATTTCCAGGCCATCCTGCCGCTGCGCGGAAAAATTCTGAATACCTGGGAAGTCGACTCGGGGCAAGTGCTCGCCTCCGAGGAAGTGCACAACCTCGCCATCGCCATCGGCTGCGACCCGGGCAAAGACGACATTTCAGGGCTGCGCTACGGCAAGGTGGTCATCCTTGCCGATGCAGATTCCGACGGCCTGCATATCGCCACGTTGTTGTCCGCGCTGTTCGTCAAACACTTCCCCAAACTCGTGCGCGAAGGCCACGTCTTCGTCGCCATGCCGCCGCTGTTCCGCGTCGACGTCGGCAAACAGGTGTTCTACTGCCTCGACGAAGCCGAGCGCGACGCGATGCTGGAAAAAATCCAGCGCGAGAAGATG
The DNA here is from genome assembly GCA_018240485.1 of Pseudomonadota bacterium. Taxonomy (GTDB): domain Bacteria; phylum Pseudomonadota; class Gammaproteobacteria; order Xanthomonadales; family Rhodanobacteraceae; genus Rudaea. Next base: position 6,216 of record JAFEFR010000337.1, on the reverse strand, counting down.
AAAGGCGCGATCAACGTCACCCGCTTCAAGGGCCTCGGCGAAATGAACCCTTCGCAATTGCGCGAATCGACCATCGACCCTGACACGCGCCGCCTCGTTCAACTCACCGTCGGCCTTGCAACCGACGGCAGCGAAATAGAAGGTGACGACGGTACCGCCAAGATCATGGACATGCTGCTCGCGAAGAAGCGTGCGGCCGACCGCAAGGAATGGCTGGAGACCAAGGGTGATCTGGCGTCGCTGGAAGTTTGAATGGCATCAAGCACCACTCCGCCCACCACCGAATCACCGCTTGAATCCCCCCCTTGCAAAGCTGACATCGCCTGATCCCTCCCGTCACAAACGCGACTAGATTAGGCTGCGAGATTAGTAAACCAATCCCTCGACTTCATCAACGCTCAGCGCGCGGGTAGGTAGTCCAGCGGATTGACCGGTTTGCCGTTTTTGCGAATCTCGAAGTGCAGTTCATCACGCGAGGCGCCGCTGGAACCCATTTCGGCGATCTGCTGGCCGGCGTGAACTTTGTCGCCCTCGGCGACGAGTCGTTTGCGGTTGTGGCCGTAGGCAGAAAGGTAGGTGTCGTTGTGTTTGACAATGATCAGCTCGCCATAGCCGAGCAGGCCGTTGCCGCTATAGACGACGTCGCCGTCGGCGGCAGCGAGCACCGGGTCACCCGCCGCGCCGGCGATGTCGATGCCTTGCCGGGTTTGGTCACCGACGACGAAGCCGCCAACCTGTTTGCCGCGATTGGGCCAGCGCCAAGCGACGCCGCCGCTGGTGGCGGTGGCGTCCTCATGCGCTGCTTTCGTGGCAGGCGCGGGTTCGGCGGCAGGCTTGACCGGCGGCGCAGTGACCACGGACGCAGCAGCGCTTGGTGCGGGTGCGGGTGTAGGTTCGGGCGATGTCGTGGTGACGCTGGGTGGCGTGGACGTAGATGACGCGGACGCAGCGGCGGTGGTTTGTGCGGGCGACGGCGATGTCGGCGTACTGGGTACGTCCTCGAACAGGCCGGTGTCTTTCGCTGCCGGTGCGGGGGCCGATTTTTCCGGCGCCGCGGCGGGCGCGGGGGCTGTGGACGCGGGCGCAACGGGGACCGCTGCGATCACGCGAGGCTCCGCAGGCGCCGTGGTTACGGCACCCGGCGGACTGAAGCGAATGAGTTGATTCACAAGAATCTTGTACTGCGGCGCGGCGATGCCGTTCCATGCGGCGACATCATGGTAGTCGAGCCCGCGCTTGAACGAGATGGAGTACAACGTGTCGCCCTTGACCACGCGATAGCTGCCACCCGGTGGCGGCGTTTTCGTGCGCGCGGCGGCGGCGTGCAGGGACGGCGATTCGTGCAGCGCGCCGTCGTCGCTGTCGTCGATATTGGAGACACAGCCGCCGAGCGCCAGCGCAAGGACAGCCAGCACCAGCGACCCGCGCAGCGTGGCGACGCTGCGCGCGTGCCTGCGTACGCGCGGAAACGCACGCAAGGCGACCTCGTGGCCAGTTTCCATCAGCGCATCGGTTGGGTTCGCGCTCGGCGAGGGTTTCATGGGCGATTCGTCACGCATGCAGGAATTTGAAATACACCACGGCAAGCACGATCAATACAAGCATTCCCCAACCGATCCACTCGATCCATTTATGCACCGTTTGCTCGGCCTTCTCGCCACCAAGGCGAATGGCGCCGCACAACAAATACACACGCTTGCCGCGACCGACGATCATCGCCAATACATACGCCGGCAGCGATACGCCGACAGCACCCGACGACCAGGCGATGAGCTTCAACGGAATCGGCAGAAATCCGCCGCCGACGAGCAGCCAGAACACCTCCCAACCGCCGAGCCCGCGCAACTTCGCCATGTAGGCTTCGATACCGGGCAGCCAACCCAGGCGTTCGAGCAGCGGGTGCGCAAACTGGAATCCGTAATGGCCCATGGCGTAGCCGATCAGCGAGCCCAGCGTGGAGGCGACGAGGCTGATCGTGGCGTAACGCGCCCAGCGTTGCGGCTGCGCCAAGGTCATCGGCGCGAGCATGATTTCCGGCATCAGCGGGAAAATGAAGGCTTCCATGAAACTGAGCACGGCGAGGTAGCGTTCGGCCAAGCGATGCCGCGCCCACACCAGCGCTTTTTCGTAGAGGGGTTTGAACAGATTCATGGGAGTTGGGAGTTGGGGAAACTGATGGGTGTCGATTCTGAGTGCAAACAAACCCCCTCTCCTCCAACGGATTCATCGTTGGGGGAGAGGGCTGGGGTGAGGGGGCGTTTGACCTTGCGCAATGCAAGAGCGAAAAGCGCCCCCTCACCCAACCCTCTCCCCCGAGCTGACTCGGGGGAGAGGGCTTGATCCGTGCCGAAGTTCAGTGCAAATCAGACTCCGAATTCCGAATCCCGATCTCAATCCAACCCGCTCAATAGCGGCACGAAGCTGACATCGCCAAGCGATTCGCCGACCCACATTGCGCCCGACTCCTTTTCGATCAAACGATAACGCAAGAGTTTCTGCGCACCCGGTTTGCCGACCGGCGCGACGAGCACGCCCGTCGGCGCGAGTTGATCGAACAGTTCGGCAGGCAAGGCCTCGCCCGCCGCCGTCACCATGATCGCATCGTAGGGCGCGTGCTCGGCCCAACCGAGTTTGCCGTCGACGTTTTTCGAGCGAATGTTTTCGATCCCGAGTTTGCGAAAACGGCGACGCGCATTGCGCAGCAGTTCGTCGATGCGCTCGATCGTGTACACCTGCCCCACGAGCGCGGCGAGCAGCGCTGCCTGATAGCCCGAGCCGGTGCCGATTTCGAGCACCTTTTTCGGCATGGCGTGCTCAATCAGCGCCTCGGTCATGCGCGCAACCACCCACGGTTGCGAAATCGTCTGCGCGCGACCGATGGGCAAGGCGTCGTCTTCGTAGGCGCGCGAGGCGAGCGCATCTTCGATGAACATGTGTCGCGGCAAACGACGCATGACATCGAGCACGCGTCGATCGGTGATGGGTTTGCGCCGATCCTCGGGGCGAGGCGTGGCGAGGCGTTCGATCAAACGGTCGCGCGCGCGCTGGCTGGTCATGCCAAGACCGTGCGCTTCCGGTGGCAGACGCAACATCGTCGTCACTCGGTGGTATCCAGATGCAAGGTCAAGGCATTGACCCAACTCGACACTTTTTCGAGCGCTTGAAAGCGCGTCAGGTCGACATGGATCGGGGTGATCGAGATGTAGCCGTCGCGCACGGCGTGGAAATCCGTGCCAGGACCATCGTCGTCGACCTCGCCCGCCGGGCCGATCCACCACAGCGGGCGGCCGCGCGGATCGACCTGCTCGATGCACGGCGCGGAGCGATGCCGCTTGCCGAGGCGCGTCACGGCGAAGCCGCGCAACTCGTGCCAGGGCCGGTCGGGCACATTGACGTTGAGAATGGTGTCGGCAGGCAACGGATCGACCACGAGGCGCTGCATGATTGCCAACGCCGCCTGTGCGGCACTGGCAAAGTGATGGCCGGAATCCTCGCGCGTGACCAGCGAGACGGCGATCGCCGGCAGGCCCAGATAGCGCCCTTCCATCGCGGCGGAGACGGTGCCGGAATAGATCACGTCATCGCCCAGATTGGCCGAGTTGTTGATGCCGGAAACGACGATGTCGGGGTCTTTGTCGAGCATGCCGCACAGGGCGAGATGCACGCAGTCGGTCGGCGTGCCGGCGACGCGGTAGCGGTTTTCACCGAGCCGTACAACACGAATGGGTGCATCGAGCGTCAACGAGTTGCTTGCGCCGGAACGATCGCGATCCGGCGCGACCACGATGACCTCGCCGGCGGCGGCGAGTGTGTGCGCAAGCACGGCGATACCGGGCGCTTCCACGCCGTCGTCGTTGCTGACCAATACTCGCATCGGCTTGTCGTACTCCGTGTCGGGGCGCGGCGCGAAACGTGCCGTTGTCGCCGTCTTCTGCTCAGCGCGCATTGTAATGGAGGCGTGCGCGATTGCGCACGGTGGCGATCGCAACGAGGCGAACGCGCACGAGCTACAATGCCGCCTTCGCTCCCCGGGAGACCGTAATGTCGACGACCGCATTCCACGTTGTCGCGATCGACTGGTCGAATGCGCACGATCGCGATGCCTGCCGCGCCGTGCGCGAAGCCGTGTTCGTGATCGAGCAACACGTGCCGATCGAAGACGAGTGGGATGAATTCGATGCGATATCGCAGCACGTGCTGGCGCGCGATGCCCACGGTGAGGCGATCGGCACCGGGCGCCTCGTGCCGCCGCAAACATCCGCGCCGGCGCGCATCGGTCGCATGGCGGTGCGCGGGCCTTGGCGCGGTCGCCATGTCGGCGCGGCGCTGCTGCACGCGCTGGTCGAGCGCGCCCGCACGCTCGGCTACGTTACATTGGAAATGCACGCACAAACGCATGCGCTCGCGTTCTACGCACGGCACGGCTTCGCGGTTTGCGGCAACGAATTCCTCGAATGCGGGATCGCCCATCGGCCCATGCGCCGGCACCTCGACGCCGAATGAGGAAACGGCGAAGGTTCACGGCAAAATTCCGCCGCAACGCCTGAGAATGAGCCGCGCGCGGCGACACGCAAGCCGCATGACCGGGCCGAGTTCCATGTATAATCCGCGGCCCGCGATCGGCTGCCTGCCTGGCCCACGTCAAAGGGCGCCGTCGCGGCCACCTCCCCTCCCCCGGTGTGCCTGCGTGAGCGTCAATCTTCTCAAGGAATTTTCCGAATCCTCGCAACTGTCCGGCGGCAACGCCGCGTTCATCGAGGACTTGTACGACCGTTATTTGCGCGACCCCGCCTCGATCGCCCCGGAGTGGAAACAGTATTTCGATACGTTCAAGGGTCGCGAGGCCGGCGATCGTCCGCACGACGAGGCCGTCGTGCGCATCGAGCAGGCGCAGAAAATCCACCCGCGTGCGGCGATGCTCGCCGCGGGCACCCTGAGCGACGCGGTCAGCCAGAAGCAGACCGGCGTGTCGCGGCTGGTCGCAGCGTATCGCTCGCGCGGCCACCTCGCGGCCAAACTCGACCCGCTCAACATGGAAGGCACCTATCCGGCAGCCGACCTGGAAGAAATTGGCCTGTTGCCCCGCCCCGGCGCACCGGATCTGGATCCCGCCTGGCACGGCCTCGGCGCCGTGGACATGAATACCGAGTTCAATACCGGTTTTCTCGGCGGCCCGTCCAAACTCAAGCTCGGCGAACTGGTCGAGCGCCTGAAGAAAACCTACGCCAGCAGCATCGGCGCCGAATTCATGCACATCCGCGATGCCGACGAGCGCCGCTGGGTGCACCAGCAGTTCGAGAGCGCGGGCGGCGACTACGCGCTCGCGCCAGAGGAAAAGAAAAAACTGCTCGAACACCTCGTTCAAGCCGACGGCCTCGAACGCTATCTGCACACCAAATACGTCGGCCAGAAGCGCTTCTCGCTCGAAGGCGGCGACAGCCTGATTCCAATGGTCGCCGAACTGATAAAGCGTGGTGCGGCCAGTGGCCTGAAAGACCTCGTCGTCGGCATGGCCCATCGCGGCCGTCTCAATGTGCTGGTCAACATCCTCGGCAAGGCGCCGCAAAAACTGTTCGCCGAGTTCGAAGGCAAGTTCGATCACCCGGACGATCCGGCGCATTCGGGCGACGTGAAATACCACATGGGCTTTTCCGCCGACGTGAAGAGTTCGGACAAGACTATCCACGTCGTGCTCGCCTTCAACCCTTCGCACCTGGAAATCGTCAACCCGGTCGTCGCTGGCTCCGTGCGCGCGCGCCAGACGCATCGCAGCGACGTCAATCGCGATCAGGTATTGCCGGTGCTGATTCATGGCGACTCGGCGTTCGCGGGCCAGGGCGTGAACATGGAATTGTTCAGCATGTCGCAAACGCGCGGTTTCGGCGTGGGCGGCACCATCCACATCGTGGTCAACAATCAGGTCGGCTTCACCACCTCCAACCCGCACGACACGCGCTCGACGCTGTACTGCACCGATGTCGCCAAGATGGTCAACGCGCCGGTGTTCCACGTCAACGGCGACGATCCGGAAGCGGTGTTGTTCGTCACCCGACTCGCCTACGATTATCGCGCGAAGTTCAAACGCGATGTCGTCGTCGATCTCGTCTGCTACCGCCGTCACGGCCACAACGAGGCGGACGAACCCTCGGCCACGCAGCCGTTGATGTACAAAGTCATCAAAGCGCGCCCGCCGGTTCGCGAACTCTACGCCAAACG
>JAFEFR010000336.1 GCA_018240485.1 Pseudomonadota bacterium | reverse complement strand
GAAATGCGCTCGCCATTTTGTGCGACAAAATCGAAATCGTTGGCGAGTGGCGGAAAGGCTTCGGCTTCCGCGCGACTGATCGAACCATCGTGATTGCGGTCGAGTTCGGCGAAGCTCGGCTTCGGGCCGTAGCGATCCGCCTTGGGCATGCCGCTGCGAACGATGACTTCGCGACCATGTGCATTGGTATAGACGTGCTCAGAATCTTGTGCCTGTACGCTCGATGCGGGGGCGACCAGAGTCGATGCCAGAGCGATGCTGCAAAAAATCGTTTTCATGAAATCTCTCCGAATGAGACAAGTACAGACTTCGACCGAAAACGAACGATCTAGTTCGCTTCGGTCTGACTGCGCGATAACCGTCGCATGAAATCGCTGAGCGAGCAGCAGGCGCGCAATCTGCATCTGGCCGCGCAAGGCCTGCTGATGCCGCCGCGCGCGCGGGCACGACGCATGGCCGTGCTTGCCGCGATCGAGCGCATGGGCTTGTTGCAAATCGACACGATCCATATCGTCGCGCGCAGCCCGTATCTCGTTCTGTTCTCGCGCCTCGGAGACTATCCGATGCACTGGCTCGACGAATTGCTTGCGCGTGTGGAAATCTTCGAATGCTGGGCACACGAAGCCTGCTTTGCATTGATTGGCGATTTCGCACTGCATCGACATCCTTCGCCCGTGCGTGCAAGTCACTGGGCGTACAGAGGCGCCGCGCACATGCAGCACGAACAACGCGGCGGTATCGACGCACTGATTGCACACATTCGCACGCATGGTGCGGTGAAATCGTCCGACTTCGAACGCGAGACGCCCAGTGCGGGTGGCTGGTGGAATCGATCGAACGAGAAACGCTTGCTGGAGGCCGGATTTGCACTCGGCGAACTGATGATTGCGCGGCGCGAGAATTTTCAGCGCGTCTACGATCTGCCCGAACGCGTGTTGGCCAAGGCAAATCGCGTCACCATCGATGCGCGAATGGAGGTAGCGGAGATTCGCCGCCGATTTCTCGTCGACGCGGTGCGTGCCCTTGGCATTGCGCAGGCACATTGGATCGACGACTACTTTCGCCTGAAGCCGAAATTCAAGGATACCGAGATCGAAGCCTGCGTTATCTCGGGGGAATTGATCTGCGTCGAAGTGCGCGGCTGGGACAATCCGGCCTACGTGCATCGCGACCACGCCGTACTGCTCGCGCGTGCCGCGCGCGGCGCCTTGCGCGCGACGCACACGACGCTGCTGTCGCCATTCGATCCTGTCGTTTGGCATCGTGAGCGGGCGCGCGCGATGTTCGGATTCGATTACACGATCGAGTGCTATGTGCCCGAGCACAAGCGGCGCTACGGCTATTTCGTCTTGCCGATCCTGCGCCGTGGCCGCCTCATCGGTCGGCTCGACGCCAAGGCGCATCGACTACGGGGTGAATTCGAAATCAAGGCGATTTTCCTCGAAGCCGGAATACGTGCAGATGCGAGCTTGACTGTCGATGTGGCGATGGCAATTCAGCGTGCGGCGAACTGGCATGGCACGCCCCGGGTTATCGTTCGCCGCAGCGATCCAAGGCCGTTTGCGGCAGCGCTGCGGGCAGCGTTGCGTCAAGCCGTCAGCGCTTGATGCATGCATGCGTTAGGTGACTGTTTTGGCATCGCACATCGCCGCCCCGATGTTGGCGACGAGAGCGCTGGCGTCGATGCTCAGTGGGACGAAGCGGGAGCGGGTTTCGTGACGGATTTCCGTTCGCTCAAAACGGCCATGGAGGGTTGAAATGGGACAGGTTGGCCCAGTCGAAACCCCTCGCGCCACGTTCTCAGTTTGGACTCGATGGCGGCGGTAGTGGCGATCTGGGGCAGGGAATGGGTTTGCTGATCGCGTGTTTCCCATGCGTCGATTTCTTTGCCGGCATCCTTGAATGCTTCGGTAAACGAGGCGGTGCGATTGAGTGCGTCGACGAAGAAAGCCCGCCCGAAGTCGGTGATGTCGGATGCCGTGCCGCAGCCGAACGAAGTGCGATCCGCACGCGCAGCGGCGATGACCATCGTGTCGTTGTTCTTGAGTGCGTCGACGAATCCGCCGGCGTAGCAGGCCGAAATGACGAAGACGCGATATTTGATCGGCGAATCGGCAAACAAGTCGGCCAGATCGTCCGGGACGATTTGATCGAGCGGCAATGGGTCGAGGCTGACATACAGCTCGTGTGTGCGCGATCCGTGCGTGGTGATGAAAACCATCAGCACGTCTTCGTTCGGGTCGAGTTTCTTGCCGAGCGCATCCACCGCGATTTCGAGGTTGGACATGCTGGCGATCGGGTAGCGTCCGATGGTGTCTGGATTGTTGATCAAGGTCAGGACATGACCTTT
>JAFEFR010000335.1 GCA_018240485.1 Pseudomonadota bacterium | reverse complement strand
CAGTGGGACTTGAAGAGCATCGCGCGCTTCATGATTGGCATCGGCCCGATTTCCTCGATCTTCGACTACGTCACGTTCGCCGTGCTCTGGTTCGTCGTCGGCGCAAACACGCCGGCCCACGCGGGCTTGTTCCAGACCGGCTGGTTCGTGGAGTCGCTGCTGTCGCAGACCTTGGTCGTGCACGTCATCCGCACCGGGAAAATTCCGTTTTTGCAAAGCTGGGCAAGCCTGCCGCTCACGCTGGCGGGTATCGTGATTTGCGGGGTCGGCATTCTGTTGACGGCGTTGCCCATCGGCGCCTGGTTCGGGTTCTCGCCGTTGCCGGCGATCTGGTGGCCGATTCTTGCGGCGATCCTCGTCGCCTACATGTTGCTTACGCAGGTCGTCAAATCCTGGATGGTGCGGCGATTTGGTCTGATTTGATCGGCGTACGCGCTGTCGTTGCAACGCCCGTATTGGTGGGCGCCGCAACGACAGACGGTGGGTCAATAGCGGTCGTCGAAAGCGAAAATCGGTTTGCGTTGTTGCCATTGGCCGGCCGTAAAATCCGGGAAATCCACAGTCTGGAATCCCTGCCGGATGGATTGTTCGGACAGCGGCGTGATCGCGCTCCAGGTCACCGCGTCGTAGATGTCGATCGGCATCGGCGCACCGGCCTTCAGCGCTTCGATGAAGGCATGGACGACGAAGAAATCCATGCCGCCATGACCCGCGCCGACGGCTTGGTCGGCGAAACGCTTCCACAGCGGATGATCGTGTTTGTCCAGATAAGGTTGCGCCGGCTCCCAGGCATCGTCGGTTTTGCTCGTGCCTTCGATGTAGATCGACTGGTTCACATCCATCCACAGGCCGTGCGTGCCCTGCACGCGAAAACCGAGCGAGTAGGGCCGTGGCAGGGAGGTGTCGTGCTGGAGCAGGATCGTCTCGCCGTTGGCGCAGGCGAGTTGCGTCGTGACGAGGTCGCCGAGCGCGAACTTGACTTGCGCGTTGGGGTTGTCCTTGCCGCCGTGGGCGAGGATGTAGTCGTTCAGTCCGCGCGCCTTGCTGGCGAAGCTGTTCAGGCGCGTGAAGCGATTGCCGCGGTTGATGTCGATGTACATCGCGCACGGGCCGATGCCGTGGCTCGGATACAGGTCGCCGTTGCGCTTGGCCGAATGTTCGGTGCGCCAGCGCGCCTCCGACCAGGCCTTCGGGCCGAATTCGACGCCGATGCCGCCGTCGGGGTTGCCGGAATTCAACTTCACGCCGCGCAAGTCGTGCTGATAGCCGGCCTGCAGATGTTCGAGTTCGCCGAACAGCCCCGCGCGCACCATTTGCAGCACCGCCATGACATCGCGGCGATAGCAGACGTTTTCCAGCAGCATGTACGGCGTGCCGGTGGCTTGCTGGGTGCGCAGCACGTCCCAGTGATCCTCCAGCGTGATGCCGGCGACGACCTCGCAGCCAACCGCAACCTTGGCCCGCATCGCGTCGATCGCCATCGGCGCATGCCATTCCCACGGCGTGACGATGAACACGGCATCGAGCTTTTGCTTTGCCAGCATCTGACGATAGGCGTGAACGTCGCCATCTGCGCCGTACACCTTCGGCTTGGGCTTGCCGGCCTTGGCGATGCGCGCCAACGCACGCTGGATCCAGATCGGTTCGAT
>JAFEFR010000334.1 GCA_018240485.1 Pseudomonadota bacterium | reverse complement strand
GATGGCCCAGGCATCCCCGAGGACAAGGTCGATCGCCTGCTCCAGCGCGGCGTGCGCGGCGACGAGCGCGTGCAAGGCCACGGCATCGGCCTTGCCATCGTGCAGGACTTGCTCAAGGCCTATCGCGGCAACCTCACCGTGTCGCGCTCGGAAAACCTGGGCGGCGCGGCCTTCGTGGTGCGTTTCGCGCCGGATTGAAAGCGCGCGAGGGCAGGCAAGCGGTGCCTGCGATCAGGCATCAAGCAGTACCGCGTGCGCCGTTGCGCCCAAGCCAGTCAACGTGTTGTTGTTCGATCCGCGTCTGCGCGTGGCCGATCTCGCCGCGCTCGGCGTGCGCCGCGTCAGTACCGGCGGCACACTAGCCGCCGCCGCGTGGCGCGGTTTCGATCAGGCCGCACGACAGCTTGCAGAATCCGGCACGTTGCCGCCGCGCGGGTAGCTGTAACGCCGAGTTTGGGCGTTGTTGGGAACGCTATCGCAGCTCCAGCCCAAAGGGTCCTCAGTGGCTCGCCGAAGCGTCGGTGGCACAAGATGAGGCCCTGATACTGGCCTTCAAATCGGCGGGAACCGGAGCTTCATTTCTATGCAAAATGTAGCCCGAGGAACGGCACCGTTTTTCGTTATTCGCGATGTTATAGCCTGCCTTCAACAGGCCCCTCGCCAAGTCATAGTCGTTTACAGCCAACGCCGCGTTGAACGCCCCGAGGTCGTGGCCTGCATTGGGGTCACTGCCTTGATCCAGCAAGAAAAACGCGCCTTCGTTGAAACCACAAGAAGCTGCCACCGTTAACAGCGACCAAACGGACTTGGAAGTGAAGTAATCCGCCGAGGAGGCAGAGTATGCGGCTTTCACCATCGGCAGATCGTGCCGAACGATTCCGGCAAACAAAATTCCGGCTCTGGCGGATGAGTTTTTGCCAGAAGATTTGACCGAACGTTGCGCTTCGGTCGAGCCTTCGCGCAAGGCGCGCAGATAGGCGTCATCAAACGACTCGTCCTTGAAGATGTCGTCGGGAGGATTGTACGTGCGCAACGTCTTGATAGTCGCGGCATCAAGATGTGCAAGACGTTGGCACTGCTCCGT
>JAFEFR010000333.1 GCA_018240485.1 Pseudomonadota bacterium | reverse complement strand
TCGAGCGTTACCGGCAAGGTACTGTCGCGCCCTTGCACCACGTTGCCCAACGAGTCGCCGACCAGCACCACGTCGATGCCTTCCGCCTCGCAATGTGCAGCAAAGCTGGCGTCGTAACAGGTCAGTACGACAATCTTGTCGCCCGAGGCTTTCATCTCGATCAGGCGCGGCACCGTGATGGGTGCTTTGGGCGGGGGGGACTTCAGGTATCCGGACATCGTTCGTGGCCGCGAGTACGTCCCGACTAGTGTACCGAATCACGGGCGCGTGTGTTGCACTGCCGCAATTCAGTGTGACTCGGCAACCTGCACGATGTCGGCAACTCCGTCGACTGCCGCCAGAAGGTCGCGCACGACACCGCGTCCGGGCACCGAAAGTTGAGGCGCGATCTCGGCCATGGGCACCAGCACGAAGGCACGCTCGTGCAAGTACGGGTGCGGAATCTTCAGATCCGAACTGTCGATGCGTTCATCGGCGTACACCAACAGATCGAGATCGAGAACGCGCGGGCCGTTGCGCTCACCTGCGCGCCGACGACCGGCACGATGCTCGATATCGAGTAACGCGCGCATGAGTTCATGGGCCTCGAACGAGGTTTCGATTTCGGCAACGGCGTTGATGAAATCAGGTTGCGCAATCCCACCCCAAGGTGGTGTGCGATACAAGCACGAGCGAGTAACGAGCCGCGTTTGCGAAAGCATATCGAGCGCACGCAAAGCGCGCTCTACCTGCTCGCACGGCGCATCCAGATTACTGCCGAGCCCGATGTACGCCGTTGGCATCGCGCTCGCCTATTCGGTTGCAACGGCACTGTCCGCCTCAGTCGTACCGCGACGACGGCGACGCGGACGTTTCCTTGGGGCTTCGGTGGGAATGGCATCGTCATCGTCTTTCATATCGAAAGATGGCGCCGGCAATCCGTTCAACTGCGCCGCAAGCTGATCGTGCGATTGGTTCTGCGCTTGCGTCCACCATGCGCCGAGAGCAGCGGTCTGCTCACCCTCGCCTGCGCGCAACAAGAGGAAATCGTATGCCGCTCGGAAACGCGGATGCGCAAGCAGGCGAAACACGCGCTTCTTTTGACGCAG
>JAFEFR010000332.1 GCA_018240485.1 Pseudomonadota bacterium | reverse complement strand
TGGCGCCGGTACAGGACTTCGCTGGCCGCGCTGTTGATGTACAGCGCGAGCACGAGCACGGCGAGATAACCGCTGGCGCCGCCGAGCGACTGGATCAGGCTGAGGTCGTCGACTTCGTAGCCGCGTCCGTCGGTGCGGTTGCGGCCCTGTTGGGCGAGGCCGTGCAGTTCGGTATAGCGCTTGACCAGGGCCAGGCTCAGGAACAGGAACATCGAGAATGCGAGCAGCCAGAACGACAATGCCGAGTGGATCGCAGCCGTGCCGGCGACGATGCGCACGGTGTACAACGCAGCGAGCACCACGGTATCGAGCATCGCGATGCGCTTCAGCCGGAATGAATACGCCAGCGTCAACAACCAGTAGCCGAACAGCACGAGCGCGAACTTGGCCCCGACCGCGAGCGCCAGCGCGAACGCGGCTACCGTCAACGACGGCGCGGCGACGAGGCCCGATGCGAGCGGCAGCGCGCCCGCCGCGAACGGACGCAGGCGCTTGCGCGGGTGATTGCGGTCGGATTCGAGATCGAGCAGATCGTTGAGCACGTACACGCCCGACGCACACAAGCCGAATGCGATGAAGGCAAACAACGACAGCAGCGCCGCGTCGAACTGGAACAGCTTGTGCGAAGCGAGCAGCGGCAGGAACACGAGCAGGTTCTTCAGCCACTGATGCAGACGCAGCGCCTTGAGCCACACACGCAGTCCGCCCGCCTCACGCGGCAACACCTCGTCGATGTCGGTTACCGCGGCGGCGCTGGCGGCGAGCCCTTCGGAGGCATTGACCACGATCGCGCGTCGCGCGGAACGCCACACGGCGATGTCCGGGCGCGCGTTGCCGGCGTAGTCGAAGCCGCGCTCGCCATAGCGTTCGACGAGCGCGCGCGCCTTGTTGGCGCCGGCAAGATTGCGCTCGCCGTCGCTTGCGAGCACCTCGTCGAACACGCCGAGATGCGCGGCGACCGCGTCGGCGTACTTGCGGTCCGAGGCGGTACAGAGCACGCGGTGCCGGGTCGAGTCGCGCAGCCGTGCGATGACGCGTTCGTCGTAGGGCAGCAGGGTGACGTCGACTTCGCTGCGCGCGGCGATTTCGCGTTTCATCGCCGCTTTGCCGCGCAACAACCAGAAACCGCAACGCAAAACATTGAGTGGATTGCGTTGAGCGAGCGCCAGTGCCGATTCGACCAGCAGATCGGAACGGATCAGCGTGCCGTCGAGGTCGACGCAGAGCGGAATGTCCTCACGCGGCGCGGCGGCGGTCATGCGTCCCTCAAGTCGCCAGTTCCGTGCGCAACGCTTCGAACAATTTCAGCGCTTGCGGGTTGGCGAGTGCGTCGGTGTTCTTCACCGGACGACCGTGGATCGCCTCGCGCACGGCGATCTCGGTGATCTTGCCAGAAATCGTGCGCGGGATGTCGGCGACCTGGAGAATGCGCGCCGGGACATGGCGCGGGGTCGTGTTCGCACGGATCTGGCGCTTGATCCGCTCGCACAATCCGTCGTCGAGCGTGAAGCCGTCGCGCAGGCGAACGAACAGGATCACGCGCACGTCGTTGTCCCATTCCTGGCCGACGGCGATGGATTCGAGCACCTCGGGCAATTGCTCGACCTGACGGTAGATTTCCGCCGTGCCGATGCGCACGCCGCCGGGATTGAGCACGGCGTCGGAGCGGCCGTAAATGACGATGCCATCGTGTTCGGTCAGCAGCGCGTGGTCGCCGTGACACCAGACATTTTCCACTTTGGAAAAATACGCGCTTTTATACTTTGCGCCATCGGCATCGTTCCAGAAACCGACCGGCATGCACGGAAATGGTGCGGTGCAGGCGAGTTCGCCTTTTTCGCCATGCAGGGGGTGGCCGGCGTCGTCGAGGACCTCGACGCGCAGGCCGAGGCCGCGACATTGCAACTCGCCGCGATACACGGGCAGCAACGGGCTGCCTAGGGCGAAGCAGGAGACGATGTCGGTGCCGCCGGAAATGGACGCGAGCATCACGCGCTCTTTGACGTCGCGGTAGACGTAATCGAAGCTCTCATCAGCCAGCGGCGAGCCGGTCGAGAGAATGGTTTTCAACGCCAGAAGTTTGTGCGTTTCGCGCGGCTTGATGCCAGCCTTTTCGCTCGCTGCGATCCACTTCGCACTGGTGCCGAACACGCTGATGCCGGTCTCGTCGACCAGATTCCACAGCGCGGTGGCGTCCGGCCAGGAGGGCGAGCCATCGTAAAGCACCAGCGTGGCGCCGACGGCAAGGCTCGACACCAGCCAGTTCCACATCATCCAGCCGCAGGTCGTGTAGTAGAAAATCTTGTCTTCGCGCTTCAGGTCGGTGTGCAGCACGAGTTCCTTCAAGTGCTGGATCAGCGTGCCACCCGCACCGTGGACGATGCACTTTGGCACGCCCGTGGTGCCGGAGGAATACATCACGTAAAGCGGGTGATCGAATGCCGTCGGCACGAATTCGATGTCCTGCGCTTGCGTGCCGACGAAGTCGGGCCAGGCGACGGCTTGGGCGATGCCGTCGAGTTGCAACGGCGCGCCGGAATAGGCCACAACCACGAGTTTTTCGATCGACGGAATTTTCGCCAGAACCTCGCGAATCTTGCCGAGGCAATCGAAACTCTTGCCGCCGTAAGGGTACGCATCGGTCGTGAACAGTACTTTCGGTGCGATCTGGCCGAAGCGGTCGACCACGCCGTTGATGCCGAAATCCGGCGAGCAGGAGGACCACGTTGCGCCAAGCGACGTCGCCGCGAGCATCGCGATCACGGTTTCGGGGATGTTGGGCATGAAACCGGCGACGCGATCGCCCGCGCCGATGCCTGCCTCGCGCAAAGCGTGGGCAAGCTTGCCGACTTCCTCGTGCAGTTGCGCGTAGCTGAGTTCGCGCTTGTGGCCCCATTCGTTGCGCGCGATCAAGGCGATGCGGTCGTCCTTGAAGCGCAGAAGATTCTGCGCGAAGTTCAGACGAACGTTCGGAAACCAGCGCGCACCGGGCATCTTGTCGCCATCGACGAGTGCCGGCTCGAAGTCGCCCGAGGCGCGAATGCCGCAGAATTCCCACACGGCGCGCCAAAATTCCTCCGGCTCGCGAATCGAAAAATCGTACAGCGAGACGTGATCGACCACATCCGCGTTTTTCGGCTGCACGAAGCGAATGAAGCGGGAAAGATTGGCGCGCTCGATGCGTTCCTTGCTGGGTTCCCAGATGGGGCGTGCGGTGTTCAAGCGGTATTCCTTGTCTTGCGAATCGACG
>JAFEFR010000331.1 GCA_018240485.1 Pseudomonadota bacterium | reverse complement strand
TTTTCGGGCGACGCCGCAGCGCCCCAGTCGTAACGATCGGCGAGTTGTGGATCCGGCGCGGGCAGCGAGACGTGCATGCGGTAGGCCGACAACACGAAGGCGGTCAGCGGGCTGGTCGAGGTGATGCTCTCCCACGGGCCCGGCGCGTGGATTTCCTTGAACGGCCCGGCAGGCCGGGAGACGCCCCAAATCGCGGCCACGCTGGCGAAAATACCAAACAGTTGCACCAGCAGGCGGCGCGGCCACCGCATTCGACGCCAAAGCGGTGGCTGGCAGAACCCGCACAAGCCGATCAAACCCAGCGCGAACAGAAGATGCCCGATGATCTCCTGCGAAATTTCCGGATAGTGCTCGATCACCTCGACGGTGTTGCCATTGCTGTAGTAAAACAGGTCGGGTACGAACAGCGGCAGGTTGAGGTACTGCATCTTGAGCAAGGCGGCCGTTTGCAGCAGCAGCACCAACATGCTCGTCGTCAGCAACGCCACCGATACGCGGCGCGTTGCGAAGGTGAGCAACAGCGCGCAACCGAGGGCGAGACAGACGCAGAAAACCACCTGTTGCTGCGTCGCCTCGTTTGCCGTGGCGTAGCTCATGGCATCCGCGAAGGCGGCGATGGCCGCTGCAATCAGGGCGACGCGCAGCCAGAGGGTGCGAGCGCTTGCGGTTTTGTCGGTCATGACATCAGTCTCCTTGAAACAAAAAAAGCTGGCGCACCGGCGCGAAACTGCGCCGATGTTGCGGCGAGGGGCCGAGGCGTGTGAGGGCGGCGCGGTGTGCGGCGGTTGGGTAGCCCTTGTGCACGGCGAAACCGTAACCGGGGTGTTGTGCGTCGAGTTCGCGCATGCGCGCGTCGCGCGCGACCTTGGCCAGAATCGAGGCGGCGCCGATGGCGGGTTCCAGCGCATCGCCGTCGACGATGGCGCGGCCCGCGCAAGGCAAGTCGGGCGGCAGCTTGTTGCCGTCGATCAGGGCAAAGTCCGCCGCCGGCGTCAGCGCACGCAACGCGCGCGACATGCCGGCGAGGCTCGCATGCAGAATATTCAGCGTATCGATTTCGGCGACCCCGACTTCGATCACGCTCCACGCCAAGGCGTGCGCACGGATGGCGAGGGCAAGCGTCTCGCGACGCGCAGGACTCAGCGTTTTGGAGTCGGCCAGCCCGGCGATGGGCTGGGCGGGATCGAGAATCACTGCGGCGACCACGACCGGGCCTGCGAGCGGCCCGCGTCCTGCTTCGTCGACGCCGGCGATCCTTGCCTCGGGGTTCATTCGTGCAGCGCTTCGAGATGATGGAAAACGTAATTCTGATAGGAATCGAGCACGGGTTTTTTGACGCAGTTCAGATAAAAACCGTCGCAGCGTTCGCGCATCAGGGCATTGGCCTGGAAGAAAGCGTCCTTTTTCACCCCGGCGACATCAAGGATCAGCGATGGCGCGAAGCTCAAATCCATCTCCCGCTCGCCGTACTGGCGCGCCGGCTTGTAGTTGGTTTTGAGCATGTAATAGGTGAGGAAGTTAGCATCGCCATCGGCGGCGGGGAGATTTTTTTCCAGTGCGCGCATGGCGCCGTCGAACGAAGGTTGGTGATCGCCGAAATGAAACAACAGCAACGGGCGGTCGGCATCGAGCAGCTTCTTTTCCAGAGCCGTCATCGCAATGTCCGAACCTTGCAGCCGCTGCAAGTAGTTGCCGAGGTTGAGATTGAGCCATTCGTCGAGCGATTTTGGGCTGAACTTCCCCGGGAAAAGCGGTTTGTCGAACGGGGCGGGGAGTTTTTTCAGCGGGGTCATGTGCGGGCCGTGCTGGCGCAGGGTCAGCATCATGACAAACAAGGGTTGCTTGCCGTTGGCTTGTTTTTCCTTGTCGTAGATGCGGCTGAAAACCTGAATCAAATCGTTGTCGGAGGATTCCCACGACAGGCCGTAATCCTTGCCGTCGTAGAAAGCATCGAAGCCGTAGTTTTTATAGGCGTTGCGCGCGTTGATGAAATCGCCCGACATGGGGTAAACCGCAATGGCGCGATAACCGGCTTCGTGCAACACGCGCGGCAAGGTGAAGTTGACGCGCGGGGCGAGATTGTAGGGCGCGTACAAACCGGCATCGCCGAAACTCAGGTGATCCAGGCCCGTCATCAGCGCAAATTCGCTCGTCCAGGTGCCGCCGCCCCAAACGTGCACGGTGAGCGGGCCGTGCGCGCGCGTGCGACCGTCGGCGACGAACATCCGGCGTTTGCACACATCGGCGCGCGTGCAGATTCTGAGCATGGTCGGATCGTAGGTGCTCTCTTCGAGCACTGCGACGATGTCGGGATGCGCTTGGACCCCCTTGGGGTGTGCGGTGGCGGGGCTGCCGGCAGGTGGATTGTCGGCGTCGGCCTGCGTCCACGAGATCGCGTTGTCCGCATCTGCGGCGAAGGGCGGAATCACGACTTCGGTTTGATAGAACGAGGTGATGAAATCGGTGAGAAAACTCTTGTCGTTCATCGCCTGCCACATGCCTTTTTCGAACACGGCGGCGAATGGGCCGTGCGGCCAGAGTGCGATTCCGAGCATGCCAAGCGTTGCCAGCGTACCGACGCTGCGTGCCGTGCGACGTCGCGCTGGCGTGCGGTGAGCGAGAAAGCGCGGGCGATCCCAGCGCCACGCGAGCACCAACAGGGTGGGAATGACGATGGCGGCCGCGACGATCGCTATCAGAATAGGCGGATAGCGCAAGGCGACGTCGAGCAGATCGCGATTGACAAAATAGACCAGATCGGGCGCCATCAACGGCGTCGTGAGGTAGTGGAACTTGATGAGGCTGGCAATCAGCAGTCCGCCGAAAAGCATCGTCGGCAGGGTCAGCGAAAACAGCCAGCGGCGTGTCAGAAAAGCGAGCAGGAGTGCCGCGGCGGCAATCAGGGTCGCCGAGAATGCGCACTCTATCCAGGTAGCCTCGGACAAGGGGCCGAACGCGAGCAATGCGGCGAAAGCGACAAGAGCGAGGGCAAACAGCACCTTGCCGCGACGCGGCAGCGAGGGGAATCCGGTCGATGGCGGCGTGGGGGAGGTCGGCACCGCGCAACGTTACGGGCAGCGCCTGCGTGCGTCAACGCACGCGGATGTTGCATCGCGATGACGATGGCGTGAAATCGGGTTTTCCGTCCACCTTGATTTACGCCATCGCCTTGCGGATATGGAAGGCTTATCGCAGGTGCGATTCCAGGAACCACAGCGACTTGTCCAGCCCGCGCGAGATGCCGGTGAGCAGGTCGGCGGTGTCGGCATCGCCCGCGTCGTCGGCCGCATCGATCGCCGCGCGCGTCGATTTGGCGAGGTGCGCGTAGCGGTCGGCGAGCAGGGCGACCATCTTCATGCCGTCGTAGCTGTCGTGCGGCAGTTCGGCGAGGCGCGAGGCGCGGGCCGCGATCCGCGCCGTGCCCAGCGCCACGCCACCGAGTGCGGTGATGCGTTCGGCGAGGTCGTCGACGGGAGCTTCGAGTTGCTCGGCGAAGTTGTCGAACAGTTCGTGCAGGGCGATGAAGTGGGGGCCTTTCACGTTCCAGTGCGCTTGCTTGACCTGGGTGTAGAGGTCGAGCGTGTCGGCGAGCTGCGCATTGAGCAGCGCGATCGTCTTCTCGCGCAGTTTCGGCGCGATGTCGATGCGGGTCGAGTTCTGTTTGTTCTTGGCCATGAGAATCTCCTTTTGCGGATACGGGCTCACTATAATGGCAGCCTACTCCACCCTGAAGTCGATTGTTGCGATCCTTGCGATAGGCCGTCTCTATCGGGGATTTCGCAACCCGCTGCTGCGTGAATTCTCGTATTTCTGCCGACGCCCCGTTGTCCGCCCTGCGCGGCGAACTCGCCGAAACGATGCTGCGCGATCGTCGTGCGCTCGTCCGCGAGAT
>JAFEFR010000330.1 GCA_018240485.1 Pseudomonadota bacterium | reverse complement strand
TTGCGTTCGAGCGCCGCGGCGCTGTCGTTCCAGTCGAGCCGCGCTTCGGTCTTGTCGAGTTTGTGGGCATAGGTCGCGCCCGAATCCGATTGGGGCGTCGGCGTCATGGTCTTGCCGCCGACGAGACGATCGAGCCCTTCGCCGAGCAGCTCGGCACCGAGTGCGGCGAGCTTGTCGTGCAGGCGAGCGCCGTTGTCGTCGTTCGCGATCGGGATCGCCCGGCGCAGCAACACCGGCCCGGTATCCAGACCCGCTTCCATGTGCATCAGGCAGACGCCGGTTTCGGTGTCGCCGGCGAGGATCGCACGCTGGATCGGCGCTGCGCCGCGCCAGCGCGGCAGCAGGGAGGCATGCACGTTCCAGCAGCCCCGGTGTGGAATGGCAAGCACCTTGCGCGACAGAATCAACCCATAGGCGACGACAACGATCAGGTCGGGCGCATACGCGGCGAGACGCGCGCGCGCGGCCGATTCCTTGAAGCTTTCCGGCTGCTCGACCGGCAGACCGGCATCGAGGGCGGCTTGCTTGACCGGGCTGGGGGCAAGCTTGCGACCGCGACCGGCCGGGCGATCTGGCTGGGTGTAGGCGGCGACCACCTCGACGCCCGTACGTCGGCACGCGCTGAGGTGCGGCACGGCAAACTCGGGCGTTCCGGCGAACACCACACGCAAGGGAGCGTTCATGTTGCGGATCAACCCACCGCGGCGCGGCGCGCTTTTTCGAGCTTCTTGCGCACCATCTCGCGTTTGAGGGGCGAGAGATAGTCGACGAACAGCTTGCCGGCGAGATGATCCATCTCGTGCTGGATGCACACGGCGAGCAGGCCGTCGGCCTCGATCCGTTGCGGCTGGCCGTGGCGGTCGAGCGATTCGACCACGATGCGGTCGGCACGATCGACGTCGGCAAAAATGCCGGGCACAGATAGACAGCCTTCCTGATAGGTCTGACTGCCTTCGCTGGCGACGATGTTCGGATTGATCAGCACCATCGGCTGATTTTTTTCCTCCGCGACATCGAGCACGAGCAGCTGTTTGTGCACGTTGACCTGGCTTGCGGCGAGCCCGATGCCGGGCGCGGCGTACATGGTGGCGAGCATGTCGTCGATCAGGGTTTGCAAGGCCGCATCGAATACGGTCACGGGCTGCGCGCGGGTGCGCAGGCGCGGATCGGGGTATTCGAGGATCGGAAGCAGACTCATGGCGCAAAAACCGCTGGATTCGAGCGCAAAGTATACGCCAACCGGTACCGGCCCGACGAACTTGCGTGCGCCGTCGCATTTCACGAGCCGGATTTTCGACTACACTCTGCCCACTCGGAGAAAACGGGTACTCAAGCCATGCTCAAGAAGCTGCCTGCGATACTGTTCGGAATGACCTTGACGCTCGCCGCCTATGCGGCGACGGTCGAACTCAAGCCCGGCCATCCGGATACCTACGTCGTGCGCCGTGGCGACACCCTTTGGGGCATCGCCAACAAGTTCCTGAAAAAGCCCTGGCAGTGGCCCGAAGTGTGGCAAGCCAACGGCCAGATCAAGAACCCGCACCTGATTTTCCCGGGCGACGTGATCAACCTCGCCTACCTCGACGGCGGCCCGCATCTGAACAACGCCGGCGGCCCGCATGTGCGCGTGGAGCAGCTCGAAGACGCGATCAAGCCGATCGCGCTCGAACGCATCGACAAATTCCTCAAGCGCACGCGCATCATCGGCGAAGACACGTTCAAGACAGCGCCGCATGTCGTCGGCGTCGAAGAAGCCCACCTGCGCGCCACGCCGGGCCAACTCGTCTATGTGCGCGGGCTCACCGCCCAGGTCGGCGATCAACTCGCGGTCGTGCATCCGCTTGGGCGCTACTACGAAATCGTGCCGCGCGACGGCGCGCCACAACGTTTTTACCGCGACTCGACCAACGAAATCGACCGCTCGCGCGAGAGCCGCGACAGCATGGTCTGGCATCATGGCCCGCAGGAATTCAGCCTTGCCGGCAAGGTCGATTTCCTGGGTTACGAAGGTTTGCAGATCGGCACCGTGCGCGTGACCCGCGCGGGCAACCCGGCTTCCGTGTTGCTGCTCGGTTCCGATCTCGAAATCGCGCCGGGCGATCTGATTTTGCCGCTCGACGACAAACCCTATGATGCGCAATACGTTCCGCACCCGCCGAAGCAGGCGCCGGCCGGCATGCGCGTACTCGCTTTCACCGACACCATCGACGCTTCGGTCGGCATGGTCGCCGGGCGCGATCAAGTGCTCGCGCTGTCGCACGGCGCCGCCGACGGGGTCGAGAACGGTCAGGTCTATTCCATCTTCCATCCCGGCGAGACGGTCGAGGATCGCTACGACTACCCTCCCGGCAGCGTGAAGAAGTTCGTGCATCCGAACGACGCCAAGGCGACGCTGCCCGAGGAATACGTCGGTCACGTCATGATTTTCCGCACCTTCGATCACGTCAGTTACGGCCTGGTCATGGACGGCGTGAAACCCATTCACCTGTTCGATCCGCTGTACGAACCCGACCACCTCTGAGGCGGGTGCGGCCAGGATGGCGACGCCCGACTCCGCGACCCGTGATGCGACCCGCCAGCGCGCTTGGCTGACGCTGCTGCGCGCGCCGGGCGTGGGCGCCGCCGCCATCCGCGCCCTGCTGGCCCAGCACGGCGACATCGTTACGGCGTTGGAACGCGCGCGTCGCGACGCCCCCGACGAAGCCCGCGCCTGGCTCGCCGCACCCGATGCGGCACGACTGGATGCCGACGCCATCTGGCTGCAAGCACCCGATCATCATCTGCTGACCTGCGACGACGAGGATTTCCCCGTCCTGTTGCGTGAGATCGGCAGCGCCCCGGCAGCCTTGTTCGTCATCGGCGATCCGGCGGCGCTGTGGGCGCCGCAACTCGCCATCGTCGGCGCGCGCAGTGCCAGTGCCGGCGGCCTCGCCAACGCGCGCGCGTTCGCCCGCGCCTTCGCCCTGGCCGGCAACACCGTGACCAGCGGCCTTGCCGAAGGCATCGACGGCGCGGCCCATGCCGCCGCACTCGACGCCGGCGGGAAAACCCTCGCCGTGCTCGGCACCGGCATCGACCTCATCTATCCGCGCCAGCACGCCGAACTGGCCACGCGCATCGTCGCGAACGGTGCGCTGGTGAGCGAATATCCGCCCGGCGTACCGGGGCATCCCAAACATTTTCCGCGCCGCAACCGCATCATTTCCGGCCTGAGCCTCGGCACCCTCGTGATCGAAGCCAGCCTCAAATCCGGCTCACTGACCACCGCGCGCTACGCCGCCGAACAAGGCCGCGAAGTGTTCGCCCTGCCCGGCTCGATCCACAGCCCGCTGGC
>JAFEFR010000032.1 GCA_018240485.1 Pseudomonadota bacterium | reverse complement strand
TCGCCAACGCCAAGCAGGTCATCGTGATCAAGCGCGGCAAGGGCGCCGGCTTTGCCGGCATCGAGAATGCGCTGTTCTACCAGGACAACTGCCGCATGCTGTACGCCGACGGCCAAGCGGCCGCGAACGGCTTGATCTCCGGCTTGAAGGCCGTGGATGGCGGCGGTGGGCACTGACGGCATGCGTGCTCGGCGATCGAGACGGGGTACGTTGCTCGCGCAGCCGCGGTTATGATCCACCTTTTACCGCGTGTTGCCACACCGCCGGCGGCGGCACACATCTACGCCTTCGCGGTTACCTTCGAGCGTGCGATCACGCGCCGGTAGAAGCGCACGTAGGTCACCGCAAAAACCACGATCCAAGCCACGTCGAATACGATCGTGGTGATGAACAGTGGCATATTTTGCATGGGATCGTCGTACAACAGAACCGTCGGCAGCAAGCTGGCGAACAAGCCGACGACGAAGACTTGGCTCCACAGCAGGCTTTTCCAGGTCAGCGAACCCTTGCGCACGCCGTCGTGCATGTCGGCGCCACCGAAAACGCGTTTGAACAGTTCGAGCATGGCCGCGCGCGATCAGTGGCCGTAGGGCGTGCCGTCGCCGTGGACGCGGGTGTCCTGCGTCCAGTTGCCGCCGGGGTTGGCATTGGGGTCGTTGGTGCCGTAGGTGCCGCCGTTGGGATTGGACCACGAATGACTGGCGTTGCCGTTGTAGGTGTTGTAGGTCCCGTTGGCGCCGGTATAGGTTTGTCGATCCAGAATATTGTTCACGGCATCGGCCCTGTTTTGATCCTTTTGCCGCATCTGGGCAGCGAACGCGGATTTGCGCGCATCGCCCTGCGCATTGAATTGCCGCATGAAAGCATTGTGATTGGCCGTCAGCGCCGCGCTGCTGTTCAGGTATTGCTGGTGTAAAGCGTTGGAAGTTTGCTGCGCGAGGCGTTGCTGCATCTGCATGGCCTGTTGTTGCCAGGCCGGGTTGGTCTGCGGGCTTTGCAGCCCATTGGCGTCCACGTAGCGCGTGAATTCATCGAGCTGGCCTTGCGGCGCGCGCACGACGTCCACCTGTGCGGTGCATGAGCTGTAGATTTGACTGAGAGCGCAGATAAGCAGGGCACGCAGGCGTTCTTCGCCATTGGCGGTCTGCACGCGGATCGCGCCGATATCGACCGTGCCTTTCAAGCTGGGGTTGAGTCCGGTTTGCTGCTGCTGCGCGATCATTTGCGCGGTTTGGCGATAGTGGTCCGCAAGTGGCATCGTGCCGAGGATTTTCATCGGGCCGCGGTTGGTCGTGCCTTGCACGTAGCTTTCGAGAAATGCCTGCGCACTCATCGCCTGCGTCATCGGCAGGCAGCCGGGCGCGGTCGGCATGCGCATCGTCGACGACCATTTCCAGGTCATTGGCGGCTGCACGACGATCTGGAAGTGCTCGTCGGGCGAGGTCTCCACGAGCCAGCCGGAAGGCGGCGAGCAACCACGGGCGACGGAACCCTGGAACTTCCATCCCGCCGGGGTCAGTGCCTTGTAAGCCGGCATGTTGTTGAACGCGGGGTCGGTAATGAAGTGAGGTTCCAGATTCTGGGCAACGGCGTTGTCGCAAGCCATGGTCAGGGCGGACACGGCGAGCGCGGCGGCAAGCGCAGGAATCAGGTGCGGGCGGTTCATGTCGGTCTCGATGGCGGGTCGGGGTGGGCGCGATGCTCGCATCCACCCGAGCAAACGGCAGGTGAGACCGATACCCGCGAGCAACACGCCGAGCAAAATCAGTGCCCATTCCGATAGCGTCGGTGCCGGAGTGGCAGGCAGCGCCACGGCTTGCTTTTGCGCCGAACAACTTGCCGTGCTGCCGCCAATGGAGCCGGTACAACTCCAGTTCCACGGCCCGGTGCCGGTGAAGCCGCTCACGGTACCCGCGCGGCACAGATTGGCATCGGTCGAGTCGAGCACGGCGAACGTGCCGCCGTTGTCGCTGCCGCAGGCGCCGTTGACGAACAGTGAATCGAACGTGGCCGTAGACGGGCCGCCCCGCACCAGCCGAACGGAGAAGGAATTCTGTATGTTGCCGCTGTTGACGACGCCGTTGTAGAAACTCACGTACCACGCGAACGTCGTTCTTGGCGAATACGCTGTCGAAGTCCAGAACGCGCCGGTCGAGGTCGCGCTGTCCAAGCCTGCCGTGCCGTCGACTGCGGGATTCGATGTACTTGCCAGTACCAGGGACTCCAGTTCATCGACATTGGGCAGGCGCCAGTCGGCATGGCCCTTGTAGGTGCAGGCGTTGGCAGTGATTGCCGCTTGCAGCGCGGTCTGCCAGTTGAAGGTGGGGCCGGAAGCGGTGGCCGCTTGTGTGCAGGTGCCAAATGCCTGTTGATCCCAGACTAGCGCGGTCGCGCCGTCGGTGACGGTACCGTCGCCATTGGGGGTGTAACTCGCCCGCGCTTGGGTGGTCTGCAGACTCAGCAGAAGGCATAAGCCCGCCGCGAGAAGTCGCTGTGCCCTCTGGCGAGCGAGCGATCCGCATCGGGGAAATGCAGCTGTGCCGGTGTCGGCGAATCCTTGCGGCCTGTGAATGGATGGACGCTGCGCGACGCGCTTCACGCAAGCCGGAATCCGTATCGTCAGGTGTCGAATGTGGGGTGAGAACATGCTGTTGCCCGTCATGGTTTCTGGATATCGTTAGCGTGCGATGCGGGTTGTGCTGTGGAATCTGTCTGCGCTCAAGAGGCGCCGCCGGAGACGAGCCGTATCGAATAACTCTTGGTGGCAGCGCTGTTGCCGGAGATGTAACCATCGTAGAAATAGACGGTCCATGCGTTGCCTGAAATGGGCACGTACGGGTTACTGCTCCAGTAAGTCAGTTGACTGGGCACGGCTGGAAAATAATTCGTGTCGATCGCCGGGTTGTAGGCTCCGTGATGCACGATCGACATCAGTTCGTGCCGCGTTGGCAGGCGCCAGTTTCGGAAACCGCAGAGAGTGGCAGCCCTGGCCAAGGCCACATCGTTGGTGGCGGACGCGGTGTTGGTGGCATTCGTCCATGTGTCGTTGCCGCTGTGCAGAGCCCACAACAGGCCGGTGACGTTGTCCTGCGTACAGGCCCAGCCGCCATGCGCATTACCGCTGCCCGTCGCCGCGCTGTAGCCGGCGGTGTTGGGCTGGTCGGCGCAGTTGTTGGTACCGTCGAAACAGACCGCGGTGAAATCGAAACCGGCGGCGCAAGGCAGTGCGTTGCTGTTGCTGCCCAGACGGGTGCAGCCGACTTTGGTCAATTGCCCCGCCACCGCCGCGGCATCGCGGCCGAAACGCGCATCCTGGCGTGGATAAGTGCCGCCATCGCCGATCACGGGCGATGTGCAATTGGCTGCGGAGAGGGTTGTGCCGTTGTGACACTGCGTCTGGCCGCTGTCGTTGAGTAGTGCTTGAGCTTGCGCCGGGCCAACCGGTAGCGCCATGAATAGCGCTGCACAGCTTGCGATGACAATATTCGAGCGGTACATCTTTCCCCTCCCGGGATGGATTGGTTTTTTTTCGGAGCGCCGCGCATTCAAATCACTCGATGACTCACGCCGCCTGGATGCAAAAACGGGAAGCCGCGATGAAAACGACGCGCGCTACAAAATATTGCAAAGCCTGCGCGAGCCATTCTGGATAAGCGACAGACGCGACGTTGCCGTGCCACGGCATCGCCGCGCACCCGGACAGCCGTGCGGTGGATGTGCAAACTGGAGCGATTGTTATACTGAGTTTCCAGAGAGGAGCAGTCGATGCAGGCAGACGTGACGGCCTTGATTGCGGCGGCGAACGGCGGCGACGCCACTGCGCTGCAGGAACTGTTCGCGCATGTATACGGCGAGCTGAAATTGCTTGCGCGCAGCCAGCTTGCGCGGCGAGCGCGACCGCACGAACCCACGCCGACGTTGAATACCACCGGGCTCGTGCATGAGACCTACCTGAAACTTGTGCGCCATAACGAATCGGCGTTGCATGACCGCGCACATTTTTTCGCACTCGCCGCGCGCGCGATGCGCCAGATCGTCATCGACCATGCGCTGGGGCAGGCCACGCTCAAGCGCGGCGGCGCGGGGCGTCAAGCGGTCGATCTCGATGCCGTGGCCGCACTCGCCGGCAACGAGTGGAGTCCGGATGCACTGCTGTGCATCGACTACGCACTCGGTCGCTTCGAGAAGGACGAGCCCCAATTGGCGAAGCTGGTCGAGTTGCGCGTATTCGCCGGGCTCGACCTCGAACAGATCGCCGCGCTGCAAGGCGTCACCGTGCGCACCTTGCAGCGCACCTGGCGTCAGGCCAAGGCGCAGTTGTTCCTTGCGCTGGATTCTGCCTGAGCGGGCGATGGCCGACCGCACACGCCTCAAGGATCTGTTCGATCAGGCGATCGAGGTCGCCCCGCACGAACGCGCGGCATGGATCGCGCAGGTCTGTGGCGACGATGCGGAACTGCGTGCGGCGCTGGAACGCTGGTTGCGCGCGGACGGGGCATTCGAAGACTTTCTTCAGGCGCCGCCGGCCGCGCTGACTCAGATCGTCGCCGCGGCGTTGGCCGACGGTGCGCCACAACGCTTCGGCGCGTGGCGCGTGCTGCGCTCGCTCGGCGCCGGCGGCATGGGCAAGGTGTGGCAGGCCGAGCGCGACGATGGCGAGTTCGAGCAGCGCGTGGCAATCAAGCAGGTCGCCTATCCGACCCAGGCGTTGATGCAGCGCTTCCGTCAGGAGCGGCGGATTCTCGCGCGCCTGGATCACCCGAACATCGCGCGCCTGATCGACGGCGCCGTCGATGTACTCGGCGTGCCGTATCTGGTCATGGAATTTGTCGACGGTCAGGCCATTACCGCGTACGCCAACGAGCGCGGACTCGATCCGCACACGCGCGCAAAATTGTTCCTGCCCGTGCTCGACGCCGTGCAAAGCGCGCACAGCCAGTTGATCGTGCATCGCGACATCAAGCCCGGCAACGTGCTCGTCGATACGCACGGCACGCCGAAGTTGCTCGATTTCGGCATTGCCAAGTTGCTCGAGGACGACGGCGGCGCTGCGCGTACACGCACCGCATTGCGTGCGTTGACCCCCGACTACGCGAGCCCGGAACAGATTCGCGGCGACGCGATCGGTACGCCGTCGGACATCTATTCGCTGGGCGTGCTGCTGTACGAGTTGCTGGTCGGGGCACGTCCCTACGAGATTGCCGGCACGAGTCCGGCGGCGATCGAACGCGCGGTGTGCGATACCGAACCCGCGCGACCGAGCTTGCGCATGCAAGCGCTCGGAGGCAGCAGTGCCGCCGGCGCACGCGATCTGGATGCGATCCTGCTCAAGGCGCTGGCCAAGGACCCCGGCCACCGCTATGCAAGCTGCGCGGAATTTTCCGCCGACCTGCGGCGTTGGCTCGCGGGCGAAAGCGTGCTCGCACGCGTGCCGACGACGCGCGAGCGCGTGCAGCGCTACGTCGCGCGGCACAAGCTCGGCGTCGCGCTCGCGGCGAGCGCGGTGCTCGCGCTGCTGGTGGGTCTTGCGACGATCGCCGCGCTGTATCGACAATCGCTGGCGGCACAGGCTGAGGCGATCCGGCAAAAGAATACCGCCGAACGGGAAGCGGCGGCCGCAAAAGCGGTGCGCGATTTCCTCGACGAAGACATCATTCGCGCCGCGAGCCCGTATCTGAAAACCTCCGCGCAGGACATCACCGTGCGCGAAGCAATCGACCGCGGCACGGCCAAGATCGGCGTACGCTTCAAAGATCAGCCGGCGATCGAGGGCGAAATACGCGCCGCACTGGGCGGTGTCTACATGCAATTGAACCAGTATGCCAAGGCGGCCGATCAATACGCGGCTTCCGGCAAGCTGCTGGAGGCGACGCTCGGCGAGGCAAGCGCGAAAACGCGCTATGTGCGCTATGCGTCGGCGGTCTTGCTGTCCCAACAATACCAGGCCGAAAAAGCGCACACGCTGTTGCAACAGCTCGACGCACTGGCACAACCCGGCGACGAGAACGATGCCGCGCTGGCCACGATGCGCGATGACGCCTGGGACATGTATTGGTATCGCCAGCACGATTGGAACAAGGAAGAACCCTTTGCTCTGCGCACAATCGCCGATTTCCAGCGCTGGCAGCCGGACAATCTGCCGGGGCTGGCCGTGCACAAGGCCAATCTGGTGATTTTGTATACTTCCAGCGGACGCTTGGCCGACGGGGAGCGTGTCGCTCGCGGTATCGTTGACGAGTTGCACGCGCACGGCGACGACGCCACAGTCGGATACGGCCTGGCGTTGAGCATGCTCGGGCGCATCGAGTATTTCCGGCGCGACTACGCCGCGGCCGAAAAGACCTCGCTTGCGGCAGTCGCCCTGCTGAGCAAGATCCAGGGGGCGCGTTCGCCGCACGCCCTCAATGCGCTGTACATCGTCGTGCGCGTGCGCATGGACAGCGGCCGCTATGCCGAGACGCTGGACGCGGCGCGCGAGATCCATGCAAGCTTTGCCGCCGCGTTTGGCGAGCATTCCGTGGAAGCCAGCCAAAACCTGGTTCTGCTGGGAGCGTGCGAGTATCTGGCGGGCCAGCGCGATCAGGGCATCCGCGACATGCAGGCGGGGCTGGCCGGTACTGTCGCGATGAACCCGTCGGCGACAGATCCGTTAGAGAAATTTTTTGTCGCCGGCAACTATATCGACTACGGCGCCGGCAAACTCGAAGCGGCGAAAGCCCTCGTCGCACAACTGGACATGGACAGTCTGCGCGGCGCGCAACCGGACAACGACTGGCCGGCGCGCCTCGACGCGCTGCGCGGGCAGATCGCGTACCTCGATGGCGATCGCGCCAAGGCGCGCACGCTGCTGCAACCGGCGTTGGACAAAATGGTCGCCGCGCATTCGCCGGTATTCGAGATCGATCGCACACGGCGCACGCTGGAGCAGGCATCCGCCGCGAAGTGACCGGACTCAGCCGGCCCGCTTCGTCGCGCTACCGCTCATGTGCCGCCGCGGCGACCGCATCGATGTACCGCCGCCGACGGCGAGCGCGAGCAGGAGCGCGACCCAGTCGCGTCCATGCACATTGGCCCAGGCGATATCGGTGGTCAGGGCGAACCCGGCCTTGAACAAGGCCTCGCGCAACGATATGTCCATCGCGTCGGCAATGCGCACCGCGCCGAACAGGTAGTGCGCGTAGAAGAAAGCGATGCCCGTGGCGAATGCGGTACAAACGATGGCCGCACGTCGCGGATAACCTTGCCAGCGTGCGAAGATGCCGAGCGCGATGGCAATGGGGACGATGCCGAATGTGCCGGCCCACGGCAGCGACAGCGCGAGCAAGCACCATGCCGCGCCACCGGCCAGGCCGCCCAACAATGCGGAGACGACGACGGCGAACGAGTTCGACGAATCGCGTGGGTTGGAACGGCCTTGGGAAAGAACTATCGGGGAATTCGACACGGGGAAAAATGAAGTCGATGTTGGGTTCGACGAAGCCGCGAGCAGCTTAAAGCATTTTGATTCAAATCCTTG
>JAFEFR010000329.1 GCA_018240485.1 Pseudomonadota bacterium | reverse complement strand
CGATCTTGATATTGCTTGAGGTCAGCCTTGTCCTTGGCCGAGATGCGACCGGGGACGTCGAGTACGAGCAATTGTGTGGGCTTGCCGTCGAGCGTGTCGGCACGGCTTTCGATCAATTTCGCACCGTCGAGGTCGCGCAACATGGCCGGTGCGGCGTTGAGCACCGTCGTCACGCGCATCGGCGTCGACGCGGCGAGCATTCCAGCGATCGGCATCGGCGACTCGGCGTTGGCGGCGTGCGCCTGCGCTTCGCGGTCGATCTCGCGCATCAATTCCGGCGGAAAAAGAAATTGCAATCCCTGCGCGCCCGCTTGCACGTTGAGCCGCACCTGACCCACGGTCGGTGCCTTCGCCTCGCCCTTGCGTTGTGTCTGCTTGATATCGATGCCCGCGTCGATGGCATCGCCTCCGGGATATTTCGCCAGCGTCGTGCGCAACTCGGCCAGCGGCTCGGCATGAACGACCGGAATCGCCACCAGCATCAGTACTGCGGTCAGAACGATGGATCGCATGGACGGTGCTCCATTGGGGGTGCGCGACTATTGCAACGGCGGCGATAACCATCGCTGAATACACTGACGCGTCGCGTGCCAGCGCATCGACTCTTGCCCGCTGCGGCGGCGCGCCTTGACCCGTGCGCACAAAAGGAGAACCCTTCGGAGGGTCGCCGCGATCATTCGTGGCGGCAGCGGCGAGAATCGTCGCTCCTCGATCGTCGCGATCAGGAATGCGCGCAAAATTCGAAAGGAGAAGCGTCGTGGGCCATACCATCGAAGGCATCCGAAACCTCGCGCTCGTCGGGCATTCCGCCGCCGGCAAAACCACGTTGTTCGAGGCCTTGCTGCATGCGGGCGGCGCCATCCAGACGCAAGGCTCGATCGAGCGCGGCAGCACGGTTTCCGATCACGACCCGCTGGAAAAACAGCGCGCGCATTCGCTCAATGCCAGCATCGCCTCGATCGATGTCGGCGCGTGCCACATCCATCTCATCGACACCCCGGGCGCGCAGGATTTCCGCGGGCCGACCCTGACGGCGCTGGCCGCGGTGGAAACCTGCGCCATCGTCGTCAACGCGCATGCCGGCATCGAATACGGCACGCAACGCATGATGCACCACGCCAAGCAACGCGGCCTCGCGCGCGTGATCATCGTCAACAAGATTGACGGCGCCAGCCCGCGCGCACTCATCGAACAATTACGCGAGACGTTCGGCCCGGAATGCCTGCCGATCAACCTGCCCGCGCAAGGCGGCAAGGCCGTGGTCGATTGTTTCTTCAGCCCCAGCGGCGTCGCCGACTTCGACAGCGTTGCCGCCGCGCATCAGCGCATCATCGATCAAGTCGTGGAGATCAACGAAACCGTGATGGGTCACTACCTCGATGCGGGCGAAGCGGCTCTGAGCGGCGCCGAGTTGCACGATGCCTTCGAGCAGTGTTTGCGCGAAGGCCATCTCGTGCCGATCTGTTTCGTCTCCGCGCGCACGGGCGCGGGCGTGCGCGAGTTGCTCGCCATCATCGACAAGTTGCTGCCGAGCCCTCTGGAAGGCAATCCGCCAGCCTTTTTCAAAGGCACGGGTGCCTCGGCGGCGCCGATGGCCGCGAAGCCCGACCCTGCCGCGCACGTCATCGCGGACGTATTCAAGATCGTCAACGATCCCTTCGTCGGCAAGCTCTGCGTGTTCCGTGTTTTTCAGGGCACGATCAAAAAAGACTCGCAGTTGTTCGTCGACGACGGCAAGAAGGCGTTCAAGGTCGGCCATCTGTTCAAACTCAAGGGCAAGGACTACATCGAAATCGATCAGGCCATCCCGGGCGACATCGCCGCCGTGGCCAAGGTCGAGGAAATCCATTTCGATGCGGTGCTGCACGACTCGCACGACGAAGACCATATCCACCTCGCCCCGCTGGCCTTTCCGCAACCGATGTTCGGCCTCGCGGTGGAGCCGGCACACAAAGGCCAGGAGCAGAAACTCGCCGCCTCGCTGCACAAGCTCGCCGAAGAAGACCCTTGCTTTCGCTACGAGCACAACAAGGAGTTGAACGAATCGGTGATTCGTGGCCTGTCCGACCTGCATCTGCGCCTGATGCTGGAGCGCCTGAAAGAGCGCTACGGCGTCGAAGTGAAAACGCGGCCGCCACGCATTGCCTATCGCGAAACCATCGGCTCCAACGCCGAAGGCCAGCATCGCCACAAGAAGCAGACCGGCGGCGCCGGCCAATTCGGCGAAGTTCACCTGCGCATCGAGCCGCTGCCGCGCGGCGGCGGCTTTGAATTCGTCGACGCGGTGAAGGGCGGCACGATTCCCGGCCAGTTCCTGCCCGCCATTGAAAAAGGTGTGCGCCATGTGCTCGAACACGGCGCCATCGCCGGCTATCCCATGCAGGACGTGCGCGTGATCGTCCACGACGGGAAATATCACAGCGTCGACTCGAAGGAAGTCGCCTTCGTTGCGGCGGGCAAGCGCGCGTTTCTGGACGCCATTGCCAAAGCACGCCCGCAAATCCTCGAACCGATCGTCAATCTCGACGTGTTCGTACCCGACGCGCATGTCGGCGACGTCACTGGCGGCCTTGCTGGAAAACGCGCGCAGATCAACGGTACCGATGCCACCGGCGCGGGCGAATTAGTCATCCGCGCACAGGCGCCGTTGGCCGAAGTCGCCGATTATCAAACCGAACTCAAATCGATGACCGGCGGCAAAGGCCGCTACGCCATCGAATTCAGCCACTACGATGCGGTGCCGGCACCGGTGCAGAAAAAACTCGTCGAGGCGTACAAGCCGAAGGTGGAGGAAGACTGACGCGATGGCGGCGCAGCCGATGGAGGCGCCGCGGCTATTGTGCCGACACGCGCCATTGCGGCAAGCTTGGGGCAGGTAAATCATTCCGCACCCGACATGACCGAAATGACGACGCGCGCTGCCGCAGAGACAGCGTCCTTGCAAACCCTCACCGCCACCGAAGCGCGCATTCTCGGCTGCCTGATCGAGAAAGCCGCGATCACGCCCGACGTCTATCCTCTGACGCTCAACGCACTGGTACAGGCCTGCAACCAGAAAACCAGCCGCGAGCCGGTGATGCATCTGGAGCCCGGCGAAATCGGTCATGCGCTACGCGACATGGAAGCACGCGGACTGGTCAAACTCGATCCGTTCTCGCAACGCGCGCCGCGCTGGTCGCACGCATTCGATGCGGCCTACGCCACCCTGCCGCGCCAGCGCGCCCTGCTTTGCATCCTGATGTTACGCGGGCCGCAGACGGTGAGCGAACTGTATACGCGTTGCGAGCGCCTCGCCGATTTTCCAGTGATCGACGACGTGCGCGATTCGCTGGAACGCCTTATCGCACGCGCGCCTTCCCTGGTCGTGCGCATTCCGCGCAGCAGCGGCCAACGCGAGGATCGCTACACGCACCTGCTGTGCGGCCCGGTTGATCTGCAAGCGTATGCGTTCAGCACACCGGCATCGGCAACGCACGCGCGCGGTAGCGTCGATACCGAACTGAGCGAGCGCGTCGCCGCGCTTGAAGCCGACGTCGCCGCACTCAAGCAACGCCTCGCCGATTTGGCGGATTGAGTTTCTCGCCCATGACGCAAGCGCCAACGCAACGCCCCATCATCGGCATCGTCGGCAGCGCCGGTGCGTTCGGGCGCTGGCTCAAGCATTTCTTCACCGAGCGCATGGATCTTGCCGTCATCGGGCACGATCCCAACGGCGACACCGCGCTGTCGCCCGCGGAATTGATCGCGCGCGCCGACGTGCTGATTTTTTCCGCACCGATCCGCGCGACGACGGCGCTGATCGACGAGTACGTCGCGCTCGCCGCCGGTCGCGAGCGCGGCAAACTCTGGCTCGACCTGACCTCGATCAAGGCCGCACCGGTGGCCGCGCTGCTGCGCTCGCAGGCCGAGGTAGTCGGCCTGCACCCGATGTGTGCGCCACCGAAAACGCCGACGTTGCGCGGCCGCGTGCTGGTCGTCTGCGCGGCGCGCGTCGACGCGTGGCGATGCTGGCTCGATGAATTCTTGCTCGCGACACAAGCGCAGTGCGTGCCGGCCCAGCCCGAGCTGCACGACCGCATCATGGCGCTCGTGCAGGGGATGACGCATGCCACGCACATGGCGCAGGCGGCGACGCTGCGCGAGCTCGCGCCGACACTCGGCGGGCTGGATGCGATCCACCCATTCCGCAGCGTCGGCTACGAACTCGACGGCATGGTCACGCGGCGCATGCTTGCGAGCAACCCTTCGATCTATCAGGACATCCAGTTCGAAAACCCGCACATCGGCACGATGCTGGAGCGACTTGCCGCGCATATCGATTTCTTGCGCGACCGCGTGCGCGAAGGCAGCGATGCGGCACGCACGGTCATGCGCGAACGCCTGCTCGATGGGCCACGCAACGATTGCGATCCTGTCTCGCTCGCCGCAGGCAGCTATGGCTTCGAGCGCCTGGGTTATCTGCTTGCCGACCTGGCCTCGCCGGCGCATATCAGCGTGTTCCTGCCGCTGGATGCGCCCGGATCGCTGCGCGCACTGCTGCAAGTGTTCGAGGAATACGCGATCAATCTCGATTCGATCCATTCCTCGCGCACACCCGAGGGCGAGCTGCATTTCCGCATCGGCTACGACTCGGTAAGCGATGCAGCCAAGGTGCAAGCCGCGATCACGGCTATCGGCGAGCGCGGAATCGGTCGTGTGCTGGCAGGCACATGAAACCCAACGTCATCACTCGACATCGTTGGGTTGCCGATTCCTTCGCGTCTCAGTGCCCGGTGCTCACGGCCTGCGCGTCGCAATCGATGCCCTGTTTGGCCAAAATCCCGCGCACGAGGTAGGCGAACAGCGCGAGGTAGGCAAAGCAGAGCGTCGGCACGACAAACGAGTAGTGAATGCCGAGAATGTCCGCAAGCTTGCCTTGCAGTGGCGGGATGATGCCACCACCCAAAATCATCATGATCAGGAATGCGGCCCCCTGCGTCGTGTATTTACCAAGGCCGGCGATGGCGAGCGCAAAGATGCTCGGCCACATGATCGAGCAGCACAAGCCGCCGGCGAGAAAGGCATACACCGCGATCGTCCCCGTAGTCGCAAGGCCAACCAGCATCGCGATCACGCCGGCCAAACCAAATACGAGTAGGGTTCGCGCCGGTTTGTCGTCGCTCACGTAAAACGCGACGATTTGCAACAGCACGCACAGGATGTACCACAGCAATGGCGAAACGTCTTTTCCGGCAAACCAGTTGACGGTCAGGATCAGCGCAAAAGCAATCAGTGGAACAATGGCGGTCAACAGTTTCTTGGTCGAACGCGATAGTTCAAATGCGTTGATCGCGCCCGCCCAGCGGCCAATCATCAGGCTTCCCCAAAACATCGAGATGAACGGCGCAACGCGCGAAGCGCTGTATTCACCGAACTCCCTCTGTTTCAGCAATTCCGACAAATTGCTACCGATGGCGACCTCGACGCCGACGTAAACGAAGATCGCGAGCATGCCGAGTACCAATTGCGGATAGCGCATAGCGCCCCAGCCATCGGGTTGCATCGCTGCCGCACGATACGACCACAACAAGGCGAGCACCATGATCGCGAGCGCGCCAAACAGGAAATACATGCGATACATTTCAAGCGGTCGGCGCACGCTTTCGCGCTCGTCGAGTTGCGGCTTGATCGATTGCTCGAGTTGCGCGACCTGCGTCTCGACCGCAGCACGATCCACGCTGCCCATGTTCGGCACGAAGCGCTCCTGCAGGGCGGCGATCTGCGCCTGCACCGGAGCCACGCTC
This sequence comes from Pseudomonadota bacterium, assembly GCA_018240485.1. GTDB lineage: Bacteria > Pseudomonadota > Gammaproteobacteria > Xanthomonadales > Rhodanobacteraceae > Rudaea. The sequence continues at coordinate 1,437 of JAFEFR010000329.1, read as the reverse complement.
GCGTCGATTGCTGCGATGCGATTCGCCTCGGTGCTGCGGTAGCTGTTGAACACCGGCACGAACGCGATGGTAAGCAAGCCGGTGACGATCAACAACGTGCGAAGTGCCTTGTTCGCATGTTCGATCGGCTCATCATCGATACCTGCGGGCACCTTCTTCGACAGACCGAACAGCGCCGCCGCGGCGACAAACAGCAAGCCGACGGCGACGTACAAAATCACCACCTTGGACAACGGCAGCGCCGCGATCTGCTCGTCGGTGACGTTGGCGGCGCTGCCGAACAGCGCGAACGCAACGATCAGCGGGCCGATCATCGTGCCGAACGAATTGACCCCGCCACCGAGATTGACCCGGCTGTTGCCGGTCGAGGGATCGCCCAGCGCGATCGCGAATGGCTGCGCACCGGTTTGCTGCAACGAAAATCCGAGTGCGACGATGAAAAGGCCGCCGAGCATGCCGGCAAACGTGTTCGCGTTGACCGCGATGATCATTACCAGTGCGCCCATCGCCGAAAACAGCAGGCCGAACACGATGCTCTTTTTCAGCCCCCATTTACCGACCAGGTCCCTGCCGCTGACCGAGCCGATGATGAACAGCACGAGTGCGCCGATGTAGTACGCCGTATAGAACGCGAAATCGACCAACTGCGACTGGAATTGATCGAGCCCGAATTTGTGCTTGCAAAATGGGATGAAGATGCTGTTGCCGGCCGCGATGAACCCCCAGAAGAAGAAAACGACGACGAGGGTGGTAAGTGCACCATAATTGGTCGGCACGAAGTCTTTGCGCTGCGGTTGGGCCATTGAACTGTTTCCGGCAAGGGGAAGGCATGCCTCGCTCGGGGCCGGATGGACGGCCCAACGCATACGCCGAGGGTCGGCGCAGACTTTAGCATCGGTTTGCTCAAAAGCCAGCCTTGCTTGCGCCGCAACGCAACAAATCGCGTTGCAATGCCATCAGCGTTTGGGTTTGAGGAGAGTTCCGGCACACCCCTTCGCGCCACATCGACAAGCCCAGATCGCCTTCAAGCGCGGGGTATGGCGTTCTTCGAGCTTGATGCCGTAATCGTAGGTCAACTCCTCGCCGGCCTTGATCGCGCGTCGGGTTTCGATGACGACCTTGTCGCGACGTTTGTCGCCGCCTTCGTCTTCGATCATCCACGCCTCGCAGTTTGGCGCGCAGCTATGGTTGAGCCAGCGCGCGTCGTTGCCGCCATCGCCGCCGTCGATCAAGTATTTCTCGTTGAGCGTGAACAGGAAGGTGTGACCCGAATCCGCATCGTTGGCGAACAGCTTGTTGGCTTGGGTGTGGGTCAGCAAGCGCCCCTTGTACTCGATGATGCGCTCGCCTTTGGCGATAGCCTGCGTGGCGAACACGCCGTTTCCATGGATGGGCGAGGTGCGGCGAACGAAACGTTTGGCCATGCGTCGACTCTGG